>JAGXTL010000126.1 GCA_018333635.1 Dethiobacter sp. | reverse complement strand
TTACAGCCAAAATCAGGAGATGAGTTTGAACATGAGGACACGAGAGCAGTATATCCAGGGGTTGAGCAAGATGAACCGCAACCTCTATAGCAATGGGGAGAAGATTGACAGGTTGGATGAGCGCCAGCAAGGAGCCATCAATGTTATGGGGCTGACCTTTGATGCAGTGTGGGATCCTGAAAGCAGAGACCTATGTACTGCCTTGTCCCATCTGACGGGGGAAACCATCAACAGGTTTAATCATATTCATCAGAATTCGGGGGATTTACACAAAAAGCAAGATATGACTCGCTTTCTCTGCAATAAGGTGGGGCAGTGTATCCAGCGCTGCATGGGCATAGATGCCGCTAATGCCGTGCATGCCATTTCTTTTGAGTCCCAAAAGCTCCCTGGCGCCAAAACTGCCTATTACGAGAATTGGCTGAAGTGGCTGGAACGCTTCCAGTCGGAAGACCTAGTGGGCTGCTGCGCACAGACAGACGTCAAGGGCGAGCGCCTCAAGCGACCCGGGCAGCAAACAGACCTAGATATGTACTTGCGGGTGGTGGAGGAGCGGACTGACGGTATTGTTGTACGCGGCTCTAAGGTGCACATCTCGGAAGCTTCCATAGCCGATGAAATTCTGGTGGTGCCTACCAGAGCCCTCACCCCGGGAGAGGGAGCTTATGCCATCAGCTTCGCTGTCCCTGCTGACCATGAAGGAGTAAAGCAGGTGGTTCATTTCCACAACCCCCGCAAACGCGAACATTTCCAGCGCGGAATCGAGTACGGTTATACAGACTCTTATATTATTTTCGATGACTGCTTTGTGCCTTGGGATCGAGTCTTTCTCTGCGGGGAAACCCAGCACGGCGGCGTAGCCGCCCTGCTCTTCGCCCTTTTCCACCGCCATTCTTACTCCGGCTGTAAGCCCGCTATGCTGGATTACGTCATTGGCTTAGCGGCCATGGCAGCGGAGATAAACGGCATCGAGAAAACTCCCCACGTGCGGGAAATGCTTTCCGAGTTGATCATGACCGGTGAGCTGGGTTACGCTGCCGGCTATACTGCATCGGCTCTAGGTAAAAATGAAGTATACTTCCCGGGCGCAGGCTTTGTTACCTACGGCCCCGGCAGCTGTATCCCCCACTCCATCTACGCTAACGTGGGCCGTTGCCTCAGCGGTGAGGCCGTATTTCACGAACAGGAGATCCTCTGCAATATCGCTGGGGGACTCCCAGCCACCTTTCCTTACGAAAAAGATCTGACCAACCCCGAAACTAAAGCTTTGCTGGAGAAGTATCTCAGGCGCAATCCAGAGATCCCAATCCAGGAGCAGATCAAATTCTGGCTAAGCTTTGTTGACTTTGCCCTGTCTAGCGCTTCCGGCTCCATGCTTTACGGCGCCTATCACGGCGGTGGTTCTCCCATTATGGAGCAGATCGCCATCACTTCTCAGTACGACATAGAGTCAAAGAAAGAGATTGTCCGTAAAATCGCCGGTATGTTGCCGAAATCGAGTAAATAGCAGTGGCTTAGGTCTCCAGTCTCCTCCCCGGTCGGTCTCCATTATTAAAGGAGGAATTATTGATGATTAAAACACGGCTTTGTGATTTGCTGGAAATTAAACATCCTATCATTCAGGCAGGAATGGGCCCTTTCGGAACCAATAATCTCTGTGTGGCGTCCACAAATGCCGGAGCATTAGGACTTATCAGTTCCAGCGGTATCGCATCTGGCAATTCCCAGCCAGGAATTTATGATTTTTTTTGCAGAAGCGGGGGTGCCAATCCAGATGATGATAAAGAAACCATACTAAGAACGGTCTTTCAGCAAACTCTGGATAAGACCAGGGAATCTCAGGGCATTTTTGGTATAAATGTCATGGTTTCTGCTGAAATGAGAGAAGTTGCTGAATTGGTCGTCAGAACAATGATCAGTGCCCGCGAAGAGGACCAGGAAATGAAGAGGCGTTTCAAGGTTCTTGTAACATCTGCCGGCGATCCATTGCCCTGGTCGGAAGCAATTAAAAAAACGGATCTGGTTTGGATGCATGTCATGCCTTCCGTCAAAGCCGCGTTGCGCTGCAAAAAAGCAGGTGTTGACGTAATAGTTGCATCAGGCCATGAAGGCGGCTTCCATACATCCTGGGAACCGATCCATTCCATGGTTTTACTGCCCGCTGTAGTAGAAGCCGTTTCAGATGAAAAAACACTAGTAGTCGGTGCCGGAGGCTACTGCGACGGCAAAACACTTGCAGCAGCACTTGCTTTAGGTGCTGATGGAGTCCAAATGGGTACTAGGTTCCTGTGTACTGAAGAAAGCGACTTCCATCAGATCTGGAAGGAAGGAATTAGGCACGCAGGAGACCGTGCAACCATTATAGCCCGTGGTTTTGTCGGACCTGCCCGCTGGTTAAAGTCACCTAGGAGCGAGGAACATGCAAAGAACACCCTGGAAAAATCACCCGGAGTATACCTAGGAATCCCGGATGATTACACCACTATCGACATGTCATTAATTGAGTATGAAATTGAGTCAATTAATGCAATATTCGAAGGGAACAAGGAAAAAGCTATGCTTGCCGCCGGCGAAGTAGCGCAAAGGGTCGATGACATGCCCAAGGTAAACGATATGGTGCAAACTATTGTAAGGGATGCTGAGGGCGCACTGAAGGGCATATATAAATACATGATTCAACCCTAAAAAGCCCGCATTTGATCAAGCTATTTTGTCGTCAGAAAGCAAAAACTGGGCAGGTGAAGGTGGTGAAGCCGGGAAGCGCTTAGTACTCGTATTTTATGATCATGCTTAAGCCTTTTTCTTTATCTGATGTTCATTTGTTAAGGTGAGAGACAGAATAAGGCTATTGGAGATTCTCCGGTAGCCTTTTCTTGTATTAGCGAATTCCCTTGATTATGCGTTATCAACCACTATTCTGACCAGACTGCCATGTCTGATTCCGATTTTACGCTACTGCGTCCAGAATCATCAATTTGTCATGTTTACCGTGTAAAATACCGGGCAAGGTCTATGTCATACAAAAAGACTAATTTTTCTGTTTATTCTACCCGTTAAGTGTTATAATTAGGTAAGCAAATAAAAAACTCTTGGAACTCATGCCTTGACATTTGGAGCCACCACTTTCTGGAGGGAAACCTCTAGGACAAAAAACGGCTGGAAGACTCGCTTGCTAGTTTCTGAAAAACTACTTTAGGGGATACGGAGGCCACGCACTATGAAAGAACATCACCGAATTGTGATGATTTCCCCCTATCCGGAGTTATCTGCATATGCAGCCCAGGTATCTAAAGAAATGAATATCTCGA
>JAGXTL010000063.1 GCA_018333635.1 Dethiobacter sp. | reverse complement strand
GCCCTTTTGCACATTTGACTGCAATTACCGTTACAAATAATGCTTGCCGTTGCCGCCTGTTCCGGCCCTTCGCGTTTTTCGCTGCTCCTGTTGGGCTCGTTTCACCCTTTTTATGCGATTGCCCTGACATTTTTAAAAATGCTCTGGTCAAGAAGTTTGCCATGGTGTATTATGGAAGATGTGACAAGGAATGGCAGGAAAACTGTTGTGGCAGTAATATCCAGAATTTTGTCGTATTTAGCGATTATAGAAAGGAAAGGGAACGTGAGGGCTGGAATCAAGCGACTCATTGATATTGCCACTGTGTTTTTATGTGCGGTTATCCTATCGCCTTTGTTTTTGTTGGTTGCGCTAATGGTTCGTTTTAGCCTCGGATCTCCGGTGTTATTTTGTCAGGTGCGTCCGGGTCTTGGCGGGAAACCGTTCACTATTTATAAATTCCGGACGATGAACGTGTCAAGGGGACGGGGTACGTGACACATTTTGAATTACTGGTCGAAATCGCTTTTTTAGGCTTGCTGGTTGCAAGTGGCTGGCAGGGGAATGCGACTGTTTAAGTTAAATCGTATGGTCATTGTTGGGAAACAGGTTTATAGTTTGCACTGTCGTCTTGTGGGAAAGGAGCGTAAATGAAGCGGTTCTGTGTGAAAACGGTCGTGTGTCAAGCACCCCGTCCCCTTGACACATTTTGCATAATATCACGATATTGTGGCATTTTTAACTTTCAGGACAAACAAATTAAGCAGAAGGCACGGGGTAAGTCATATGAAAATAGCATTTTCGCCGCCGGATATTACCCAGGATGAAATTAATGAAGTAGTAGACACTTTAAAATCAGGTTGGATAACGACGGGACCCAAGACTAAATTGTTTGAAAAACAGCTTGCTAATTATTGTCGTACCACAAAAGCTGCTGCTCTTAATTCTGCTACCGCATGCATGGAGATGACTTTAAGGCTTTTGGGAATAGGAAGAGGTGATGAGGTGATTACATCTGCCTACACTTATTCTGCTTCTGCCAGCGTTATCGCCCATGTAGGAGCAAAAGTATCATTAGTCGACTCAGCCAAGGATTCCTATCATATCGACATTGACTCGCTGGCAGAAGCCATCACTGATAAAACAAAGGCAGTTATCCCTGTAGATATAGCTGGAGTAATGTGCGACTATAAGAGTATTTTTGCTGCGGTTGAAAGCAAAAAACATTTATTTCAAGCTGCAAACGATCTTCAGGATGCTTTTGGCAGGGCTATAGTCATCGCGGATGCGGCTCACTCGCTTGGCGCAGCATATGGCAGCGAAGTGAGTGGTGAAGCAGCTGACTTTACCGCATTTTCTTTTCATGCGGTGAAAAATCTAACTACTGCCGAGGGCGGGGCGGTGACATGGAGGGAGATTGATGGTATTGACAGTGAGGGCATGTATAAGCAGTTCATGTTACTTTCACTTCACGGGCAGTCTAAGGACGCATTCGCTAAGGCGAAACCGGGCATGTGGGATTATGACATAGTTGCGCCGCATTATAAGTGCAATATGACAGATATGGCAGCTGCTCTTGGCATAGCTCAGCTTCGGCGGTATGCTGGCATTCTGGCAAAAAGAAGAAAAATTATTGAAAAATATGATGAGCTTTTATCGGAGTTAAATGTTTCATGTCTGAAACACTATACTGAAAAATATACTTCTTCTGGGCATTTATATCTTGTGCGGCTCACTGAGCAGGATGAGGATTTTCGGAATAACGTCATAGAAGGAATGGCTGCTTTTGGCGTGTCTACTAATGTTCATTACAAGCCGTTGCCAATGCATACAGCGTATAAGAAGCTCGGTTTTGACATTAAGGATTTCCCAAATGCTTTTGAGATGTACAAGAATGAGATTTCACTGCCGTTGCATACACTGCTTAGTGATGCTGAAGTTGAGTATGTATATGAGTGCTTCAAGAAGGTATTGTCTGGAGTATAAAGTGTAAATGGCTCTTTCAGCTAAGGGACAGTGGTAAGCCTATATAACCTGGATTCCCGCCAACTCATTACGAAGCAGGCGGTTCAATCCTCAGCGCGTGATAGATCTCTTTTCGCTTCTCAAGCAATTTGCCTGCACGCATCTGCTGGCCAGGAGCCTCAAAACATTCAATGATAGCCAGCTTATCAGAACCCCCTGGATGGTGTACTTCTTGAATAAATCCGACATCTGCATCCGCTTTTTAATGTAAGACAGGTAAATCAATGCTACAAACTCGATAAAGAGCTTACCTTCTAGGAGTTTGTTCGATGAATTTAACTGGAATAGAAATATATGTATAAACGTCTATATTATGGCAGGGTGTTGTTAATCACGCTGTTTGACGGTAGTTTTTGCACCGAAAATGTCGGTTGTAAATAGTGTTGTTCACCGACAGTTGCCTGAAGATAGTAAAAAACAAGCCCTGGTGACAGAACTTGTTTGGTCG
>JAGXTL010000096.1 GCA_018333635.1 Dethiobacter sp. | reverse complement strand
CTCGAATACTTTGATTTGATGAACCCACCGTCACCATTTAGTGGGCCTCATCAGTTTTCATGTGAAAAATGTGAGGGTATAATGTCACCCAAAAAGTAAGCACGCCCGCAGGCGTGCCTTTTTTATTTTGGTGCGCCTGGCATGGGCGGATACGCCGTGAAGTGAGACGGCAACCCGTGCAAAAGCCGCACCCTATTATAATTGCGTCCAATATTAACGCAACTGGAGAAATTTCTGAAGATGTTTTGTTAATGTGAGGTGCAAACGAAAAACAAAGAGCTTTGATGAGCGGTTAATTTTTGTAAATTTTGCAAAAACATTGGGAGGGGGCTTTTGGTTTGGAGAAACACCTAAGATCAAAGCGTTTTAATTTTTGAAAACAATATTGCAAACTTCATGACAAGAGGAGAGATGTTTTTGTTTGCAAAAGACATAATGATACATAACTTGGTGTTGGTCGATCCCAACACTCCGCTACAAGAATTGACTGCTAAGACGTTACAGTCAGAAACGGCTCATGCGCTTGTGGTAGACGATCAGAAGCGTTTGATGGGGCTTGTTTCCGGATATGACATGCGCAAAAGTGTGGCAAACGGCTTATTTAACTGTTGTGCTGCTGACATGATGACTCCATTCTCCAATATGTTTGTTGTTTCTCCCGACACACCAGTAGCGACGGCAGCCCGAATAATGACAGAACAGCGCATCAATCAGTTACCAGTTGTGGACGGCAATTTTCCAATTGGTTACTTGAACGCTGGTGTGGTGCTAAAAACTGAGACAGCAGAGGTTCTGCGGGTCCACGATCAGTTGGAAAGATACAAACAAATACCTGTTTTTATCTCGGCGATGCGTGAGGGACTGGTTGCCGTTGACAGTGAATACGTGATTCAAGAATTTAACCCGGCGGCAGAGAGACTTGCGGGACTTTCTGCAAAAAAAATGATCGGGCACAGGTCTCTTACATATGCGGCCCACGATTCGTTGGTACGTAAGGTATTAGAAAGTGGCAAGCCGCTTTACAATGAAGACGTCTTAACTAATAAAGGTCAGACGGTGCTTACTAATACGTTACCAATTATTCATGAGGGTCAAGTCATTGGTGCAGTTCAGACATTTGTAGACGTTACGGAAACAAGAAGGATACACCGAGAATTGCTGAATACACGAGATGAATTAGAAAAGGCTTTTGCTTTGACACTGCCCTGCGCTAAGGTGGAGCAGAAGCTGAAAAATACTCCCGAGTATCGTGATATTTTTAATCCCTCTACGGGAATGATTGAGATTATCGAAGTAATAGAAGCTGGAGGATACATTCACGTGGTTAACGCGTTAAAAGTAGCGGCTGATATGAACGAGAAAGGCCTAATGAGCCTGCCGGGAATTGATAAGGATACATTAACACAAGCATTATTGTTTCATGATATTGGTAAGTCGCAACCAATACTAAACATAGGTCAGGTGGTTGACCCTATGAAAAAATTTGAAGAAAGCACTCGACATGCGGCACGCAGCGCAGCAATTGCGAAAGATTTTTATAATAAGTCATCAGATGTTGTAGAATTAATTCGTTTTCATCACCATCAGGAAGAGGAACTACCGGAGAACTTTTCTCAGCACTTGATACCTATGCTTCGGTTGTTAAAAATAATTGACGGCTTATCGGCTGGGCTAACACGGCGCAAGGCCTGCATTGGTTTCCGGGTCAACGGTTCTCGTCTTACTGTATTGGAGCATAGCGACCACCCTGCTTTTAATCGCACCAAGGAAATTGATTTATATACTGGCGTTGAGGTAGCGTTTCTGGATAAATGAAGTAAGGCTGAAGTTTAGGAGAACTTACCTAATAAGCCTTACCCTAAATAATAACGCTTGAATAAGGGGTGGATATGTATTGGAAATTGTGAAGGACAAGCAGATTCTTGTTGTAGACGACAGCAAATTTCTTGCCCAAACAACGGCAGATGCGCTGAGAAGATACGGTTATCAAGCAGAAATTGCTTTAACAGGTGAAGAAGCTGTGGAAAAAGTTTGCGGTGGCATTCTTTCCCCAGATCTTGTTTTGATGGATATAGAAATGGGGGTAGGAATAGATGGGGCGCAAGCTGCAGGTCTGCTGCTGCAGCATAGAGAAATTCCCATTGTTTTTTTATCTGCCTATTCCGAGATAGAGGTGACAGAAAAAATTCGCTCAGTTGCAAGTTACGGTTACCTACTAAAAGGATCTGGCGAAAACGTGTTAATTTCTACAATCGAAATGGCTCTGCGGCTTTATGAAGTAAATTCCTTGGCAAATATGTATCAGCAAATTTTTGAAAATTCACTTACCGAACTCTATATTTTTAATCTGAAAAATTTTAAATTTCTTGCAGTTAACCGTGGCGCCCGGGAAAATCTGGGCTATTCCATGGAAGAACTGAGCAACATGACACCGCTTGATCTTGAGGCTGAACTTGATTTGCTTAGTCTCAAAGCTCGGCTCGAACCGTTGGTTTGCGGTTCAAATGAACAATTACTCTTTAACTCGCTGCACCGTCGCAAGAATGGCTCGCAATATTCTGTAGAAATTCGCCTGCAGCTTCATTGTTGCCGGAGGAAAAAAATCTGTGTGGCTTTTGTCATCGATCAGACTGATCGAATTGCACTCGAGGAAGAACTGTGGCTATTAGCTGTAACCGATACGCTTACAAACGTTTATAATCGCCGCTATTTTACTCAAAAACTGGAGGAGGAAATAGAGCGCGTTAGGCGGTCTGGCATCAGTTTTTCCCTGATTATGTTGGACATAGACCACTTTAAAAACGTTAATGACCTGTTTGGGCATAACGCCGGTGACTTGGTTTTGAAAAACATGGCAAAAATGATTTTGAACAGAATTCGCAAAATTGACACCATGGCTCGCTGGGGTGGGGAAGAATTTGTGTTGCTTCTGCCGGAAACCGACGGAAATGCAGCAGTAGCTTTGGCTGAAACGCTGCGGAGGCAATTAAGCCAAATGGAGATCCCGGGAGTAGGCAAGATAACAGTTAGTTTCGGCGTCGCCAGCTATTCTCCCGGGGATACGGTGGATACACTTGTAAATAGGGCAGACAAGAGAATGTACGAGGCAAAGTTCGCCGGCAGAAATTGTGTGCGGTAAAATGTCTAGTGTATCAAAGAAGAGAGAACAAGTTTAATGGGTGACCTCCTACTCGATTTTAATACCTTTAGTACATGTGTACACTGGGGGCAGGATCACCAAAGGTACGTTTGAGGCATGCTTAGTCTTTTTTATCCCGGGATGAACGGATTGACACACATTAACCTGTTTATCGCCACTATCATCCTCCGGCTAATTCAGAAAAAAACGGGCAGGCATATTTGACCAAAAAATATTAGAGTGCCGAATCAGGCTATCCAGTACTGGATAGCCTGTGCCTGTTTGTATAGCCTAAATTTGTTGAGATTGTGAAGAAAGCATGAAATTTCTCCCGCATGAGCAATATATGAAGGTTTTTTAGATGTAAGAGGCGAAAACAATTTTAAGAATGTGCGAAATGGAGGAGATGTCTTGCTTCTTCGTAAGCAAGCGGAAGTGCAGGAGGAGAAAATCCTTTCAGATGTGGCGGCAAAAAGCCGGATGGCTGAAAGGTTGAACTCTGAAGAAGAATGTAGTGTGCGTACCGCATTTCAGCGTGACCGCGACAGGATTGTCCATTCTAAAGCGTTCCGGCGACTAAAGCATAAAACGCAGGTCTTTATTGCGCCGGAAGGCGATCATTACAGAACCCGCCTTACGCATACCCTTGAAGTCTGCCAGATTGCCCGCACGATTGCCAGGGTTCTAAAACTAAACGAAGACCTAACCGAAGCGATCGCCCTAGGGCATGATTTGGGCCATACGCCTTTTGGTCATTCCGGCGAAGATATTTTGGATAAAATCCATCCCGGAGGGTTTCAGCATAATGAGCAGAGCCTGCGTGTGGTTGACATTCTTGAACGGACAAACGGTTTGAACCTTACGCTTCAGGTTCGTGACGGCATCTTGCACCATACGGGACCGTTTTCCCCTTTTACACTGGAAGGGCAGCTTGTTAAAATTTGTGACCGGGTAGCCTATATTAATCATGATATTGATGACGCGCTGAGAGCGGGTTTGCTGCATTTTAGTGACCTGCCTCTTGCGGAAATTAAGACTCTGGGGGAAAATTCATCTGCCCGCATTAACAGGATGGTCAGAGCCATCATTGAACATTCATGGCAAAACAATATGATTTCTCCCGGTCCGGCAATGAGCGAAGTTATGAATAATTTGCGCGACTTCATGTTTCGCCATGTATATATCGGTTCCGGCGCCAAGCTGGAAGAACAACGCGCCCGCCATGTTATACAGTTGATGTACACTCATTTGCTCGAAAATCCGGTTCATTTGCCGGAGGATTCTAAGCTGCGGGCGCAAACAGAAGGTTTGCCGGTGGCAGTCTGCGATTATGTTTCCGGTATGACAGATCGCTATATTTTGGCCCGCTATCAGGAGTTTTTTTTGCCGAAACCGTGGAAAAGTGCCTAAAACCTTGAAAATAAGCGTAAAATCGTATATAAAGCAAGAATTGGCATATAATATCTAGCACTATCAGCTTTATATTTTTTGATAAAGAAGGAATCATTCAACCAATGTAGAAATTATTTGCTAAAGTCTAACTTCCCTTAACTGGTGCCTCGGACGAAGGAGGAAACAGATAGATAATAGGGCTTAAGAGAGGCAAAGCTGAGTATAGCAGCCCGATGCGGATCTCGTCTCTCTTCTTGGGGATGAGGTTTTTTCATAAGTTTAGGGTTAAATCTCTTAGGCAGGAATTTGTTTGCCTACGGAGAATAAATATGCCTCGACTGCCGCTAAGAAAAATGGGTGAGAGTAATGGCGGGGAATCTACCGAGCCAGTTTTTGGATGAGGTTAGAAATTATTTTGATATTGTCCAGTTTATTTCTGAGTATGTGCAGTTAAAAAGATCTGGGCGAAATTATCTCGGGCTCTGCCCGTTCCATGGGGAAAAGACTCCCTCGTTTAGTGTCTCCCCGGATAAGCAAATCTTTCATTGCTTTGGCTGTGGGGAAGGGGGGGATGTTTTTTCTTTTATCATGAAGGCAGATAGCCTAACCTTTCCGGAAGCTGTAACCGTTCTTGCCAAACGGGCCGGACTTGCTCTGCCGCAAGTTGCTTTGTCACCGGCGGCAGAGCGCAGCCAACGCACCAGAGAGCGGTTGCTTGACGCTGTCAGCTGGGCGCAAAGGTTTTACCGTCACCGGCTGGAGTATCCCGAAGGCAATGCCGCAGCGCAATATCTTCATCAGCGAGGACTGTCGGCGGAAGTTATTCATCAGTTTGGCTTGGGTTTTGCGCCTGAAAGTTGGGATGCAGGCAAGCAATTCTTGCTAAAAAAAGGATTCAGCGAACAGGAACTGCTGAACGCAGGAATACTTACAGAAGGGGAGAAAAGGACTTATGACCGCTTCCGCAAGCGGGTGACATTCCCAATCTGTAATCGGCGCGGTGAGATTATTGCCTTCGGCGGACGTATTCTTGGTGAAGGAACACCTAAATATCTGAATTCACCGGAAACGCCGCTTTTCGATAAAAGCAAACATCTTTATGCCCTCCATCTGGCACAGGGAGCAATCCGCCTGAATAAACAGGCGGTTATCTTTGAGGGGTATTTGGATGTTATCGCAGCTCATCAGGCAGGAATTACCAATGTCGTCGCCTCGCTCGGCACCTCACTTACAGAAGCGCAGGCTCGCCTGCTGCGCGGCCAGGCGGAAGAAGTGGTGATAGTTTATGATGCCGACACTGCGGGGCAGGCAGCCACTTGGCGCGGTGTGCAGGTTCTCCGGCAAGCCGGCTGCCTGGTGAAAGTAGGACGTCTGCCTGTCGGTCTGGATCCGGACGATTATATTCGCCGCTTTGGCGGTGATGTCTTTCGCCGGGAGGTGCTTGGTAAGTCACAGTTATTAGTAGACTACCAATTGGAAAACCTGACTGAGCAGTTCAACCCGGAGAAAGATGATGAAAGAATTCGTCTTTTTGCTAAGATTAGTGATCTTCTTGCTTCTGTGGAAAACGCCATGGAGCGGGAAGATTATATAGAAAAGATCTCTGTCAAGTTTGCTGTTCCCGCCGCCGCCATCCGGGAGGAATTAAGGAAGAAAAAACAGCCGCCTGCGCAGCGCAAGCAAGTCAACCAGCTTGTCGGGGTAACGGCGCAGATTGAAAATGCCGTTGATAAGGCGCCTTTGCAGCTGGTGGCACTCTGGTCTCGTTTCCCGTCCTTGCAATGTTTTGCGGTCGAGTTGGATGACGCTGATTTTCCCGCGGAGCTTAGGTTTCTGTTAACGGCAGCTAAAGAAGGGGAAGATTTATTTTCGCCCTCCCATATTTTAGAGCTGCTGCCTGCAGGAAAATACCGGCAAATAATAAGCCGTATGTTGATAGATGATCACTTTGAAGAAAAACATGCAAAAAAAGCGGTAACTGATTGTGTCAGGCTTCTGAAAATTGTCCGTATCACCTGCCGACGCAAGGAGCTGGAGGCAGAAATGGCGAAATTGGACCCCGTCGCATCGAAAGGGGAAATAGCTGAGTTGTCGAGAAAGTGGCTGGAACTGCGTAAACTTGAAGAAGCAATCAATAATCCCAGGGAAGGAGGTAAAGGTGTTGGCTAAGGACTTGGAAAAAGAGCAGCTGTTAAAACAAATCCAGTTTGAGCTTGTCCAGCATGGCAAGAAGCGCGGCCTGCTCACATACAGGGAAATTATTGAGCCGCTGCAGGAGCTGGATTTGTCTCCGGAAGAAATAGATGAAGTTTATGAGCACCTTTCTCGGCTGGGGATAGATGTTGTTAATGAGGCCGGCGAACTGGTCGCTTTGGATGAGGAAGAATTGAAAGACGAAGAAGTAGTGATAATTGAAGAAGAGATTGACCTGTCCGTTCCCGAAGGCATCAGCGTTAACGACCCTGTCCGCATGTATCTGAAAGAGATCGGGAAAATTCCGCTCTTGAGCTCCGATGACGAAATTCAATTAGCAAAGCGGATGCAGTCCGGAGACGAGGAGGCCAAACGCCGTCTGGCAGAAGCCAACCTCCGCCTTGTGGTAAGTATTGCCAAAAAATACGTAGGACGGGGCATGCTTTTCCTTGATTTGATTCAGGAGGGCAATTTGGGTCTGATTAAAGCGGTAGAAAAATTTGACCATCGCAAAGGATTCAAATTCAGCACTTATGCCACTTGGTGGATTCGTCAGGCAATCACCCGGGCTATTGCCGACCAGGCAAGGACGATTCGGATTCCTGTGCACATGGTGGAAACGATTAACAAGTTGATTCGGATCTCGCGTCAGTTGGTGCAGGAAATGGGCAGGGAGCCTTCGCCGGAAGAAATTGCCCATGTGATGGGTATTTCGGAAGAGCGGGTGCGTGAAATCTTAAAAATCGCCCAGGAGCCGGTTTCACTGGAAACTCCTATTGGTGAAGAAGATGATTCTCATCTGGGAGACTTTATTGAAGACCAGGATGCCTTGGCGCCGGCAGAAGCCGCCGCGTTTGAGCTGTTAAAGGAACAACTTGACGACGTTTTGGAAACGCTCACCCCACGGGAAAAGAAGGTGCTTAAACTCCGTTTCGGGCTTGACGACGGCCGTTCCCGCACCTTGGAGGAAGTTGGTCAGATTTTCGGCGTTACCCGGGAGCGGATTCGTCAAATAGAAGCAAAAGCACTGCGGAAACTGCGCCATCCTATGCGCAGCAAGCGTTTAAAGGACTATCTGGAGTAAGAGGCTTAAAATATTTCTAAAATTTCTGGGTTGACTATTGTTTTGGATTTAGCTATAATAGACATTGCGCTACTACAAAGCTTGCTTTCCTCGATAGCTCAACGGTAGAGCAACCGGCTGTTAACCGGTAGGTTGTAGGTTCGAATCCTACTCGGGGAGCCAGGGCCCATAGCTCAACGGTTAGAGCTACCGGCTCATAACCGGTCGGTTCTAGGTTCGAATCCTAGTGG
>JAGXTL010000064.1 GCA_018333635.1 Dethiobacter sp. | reverse complement strand
CGGTGGGTGAGCCTGTGTTTTTAACCAAGAATGGCAGGGGAAAGTTTGCGATTCTGGATATTAAAGAGTACGAGAAAACCCAAGCCACCATCAAGCTTTTATCTGAGATCATGGAAGCGGAAAAAGCTGTGAAAAGCGGTGATGAATGGCTTTCAGCTGAGCAAGTCAGAAAAGCCTGGAGGGCTAATTGATGCATAATATCAGAATTAACCCTCTGGCCCTAAAGGATTTACAGGTGATAAAAAAATATATCACAGAAGAGCTGGAAAGCCCTGCGGCTGCAATAAATGTTATTTATTCAATTATTGAAAGTACTTTTTAACGATGATAAATCTGAGTAATAACCCTTTTAGAACCTATGTCGTTCAAATCCGTTCTTGATTTTGGTGCAAGTCTAGCTCATAACATATGCATGAAAGTCAATAAGCGAGATGAAAGTTCCAGCGAACCCCCCGGGGACTGCACTAACCCCCTATCTGGGTGGAGTGAATTCCACTGAAGGGAAGACTGGCATCAGCGAATCAATTTATGATTTCCTGCTATCCTCAAGCCACAGGATGAACTCTTCGGAGGTCCTGTGGCCTTTTTTTATGTCCTTTTTCCATTGATTGACGTCTTTTTTCCACCTCTCAAACCCCTCTTTATAGGACTGAATATTGGGATTTCTTCTGAACCGCATCTGCTCTGCCGGATAGATTTGGAGCTTGCCCGGAAGGTGGGTAGTGAGTGGCAGGGACTTGGACAGGTTCGCTGGTCTTAGAAGTCTTGGACTCATGTGTCGCTAAATGACGGAGTTCAAAGGTGCAAAAAGCCAGCGAGGCGTACAGACTCGCCGCTGGCAATGATTTTTAAAACAATGTCTATGAGGGCGGTCAGGAAGGTTGTTGAGGGAGAGAAAGTGTACGAGTGGGACAAATCACCTGTCCCCTTGTCCGTCCCCTTGTCCCATGTCCCCTTGTCCCTATTGGTTTAGGATAAACGGGTCGGCAAAGGTTCCGCTTCCGGAATATGCAAACAGGATTCCGGGCAGAGACAAGGCTTCACGTATTCCAAGGGAATCAGCCATTTTTTCATGCTGAAATGCACCGGTTGATGAGATATAAACTCCTCGGTTGGTATTGTGTTTTGTGCTTGTCCAATAAGCGCCCACGCCAGCGATTCTCCTGCTGTTGTCGAAGATTCCTCCTTCCAGCTCAATTCTTGTCGGGCGAGGAGTTGGGTTAGACCAATTGCCGCTGCCGCTGAGGTGAAGCCTCATTACCCGGTTATTTGCGCCGGTAAGCTTCAAATAGGTGACGCCATTGTGGGAGACGTAACTGCCTCCTAGGATGGAAGTGAGTGGCAGTCGGAAACGGGAGGTTGCAGTTTTATCGCTGTCCATGGTTATTGTTTGCTGAGCAGAGGAAAAGAAAGCGTTGCCGATTTGCCATTGATGAAATTGCCATGGCGCTGTGGGAGTAGCGGTTAAGGTGGCGGTTGCGCCTTGGGGATAAAGATGCAAGCCTACTACCGGCGTGGTAGCGCCATTCCCTGAGCGCAGGATATTTAAAGTGAAAATTGCATCGGGTACCACGCTGACCGCGGCTGAAAGCGGCGAACCACCGGTCAATCCGGAGCCCTTTATTAGGATTTGACCGCTGCCGCTAGCGACAGCGGTCAAATCTCCGGAAAGAGTGATTGAAGCTGTGGCAGGGCCTGTTCTGTTTGCCAAAGATACGTTTAACCCTGAGAAGTCGCCGCTCAGTGTGATGCTGCCTTGCCCAAAGCTCTCGCTAAAGGTTTCATTTAGCAAAGTAAGGGTGAAAGTTTGACTAAAGCCCGTTCCCGCAACAACAGCGCCAGGCTGTACCGATAGGGAAAGGGGAGGGTTAAATGTCTGGCGCACAAAGCGGATGGCGGTACTGTGGGTGCCGCCGGTAATTGTCTCGTTGAAAAGGCTTAGATTTTTCAAGCGAACTTGTGAGGAGTGGGAGTAGGGTTGTTGTTTGTCTATCACTGCGGCGATCACTACAGAAAGAAGATCGCTGTCGCTTTTGGTAAAATCTAGGCTAAAGCTAACTTCACCTGCGATATTTTTTGGTATGATCTGGGAAATATTTCTGGCGCGGTATTCAATCTTAGAGCCGGTAAGCAAAATGTAATGGGTATCGGTGCCGATATCCTGCGCCGCAGGAATTTGGGCTGGGTTCAACAATTCCACGGAGGTGGCGAAGCGGAGTTCGTTATGGATAAAGTCAGTAGCCATGCGAGCATTTTGCTGCACATTTGAGCGTTTTTCCGCAGAAACAAAAGAAGTAAAGCCAAATTGCCAAAAATTATAGGCGAGAGCAAGTATAGTAAGCAACAGAGAAGACATAACAATTAGTTCAACCAAGCTTAGACCTTGTTCCTTGCTTAAGAAAGAGCTAGATGAGAAGTCTTTGCTGGTCATTTTAGCACCTCCGGGTTAATTGGCGCGGTTGAGGATGAAGGTGGTAATAGCAATATCATTGACTCTTACTTCCCTAATCTCCCCTGGCACTAAGACGAATGAGTCATCTGCGAAGGTAATTCTAAGCGGTGGTGGAGATGGCGTGATGCTGTTGACTCCGGCATAAATTGCTGCCTCCACTTCTTTTTGAGCCTGGTAAAGGTCTTGGCTTTTGCGGCCTGTCCTTGCTATTCCCGAAAACCCGTTGGTGAACATACTGATTAACGGTACAATGACAATTGCCATAACTAAAAGCGCAACAAGCACTTCAACCAGAGACAAGCCGGATACGTCGTTTTTCCAGTTCTGTAGTTTCATCTTCCTTCCCTCCAGACGCTACGGCGGAAGCCTGCAATGGCAGTGAGTGGTCTAATACCATGGTCAATTTGGCGGAAGTTGACACTGCCGTTACTTGCTCCGCCTGCATGGTTTTTTACTATCAGATTGGCGATAATCGCGCCGTTGATAATGCTGTTGCCGGATTGAATACGGACATCGGCATTTGGGCCGTAGATAAAGGCGTTAATTTGACCGTTGGCTTGAACGGTTAGGGTGGTATTGTCGGCGAGAAAAACAAAAAGATTGTTAGGGTTGGTATGATTAACCACTAAAGGCGTTTGAAAGTCCGCTGAGCCGGTGATAAATAGTTCTAGTCTGCCTGCACCAACCACCGAGATGTCACCCTTGGTAGTCAGAGAGCGCACTACTACTTGTTGAACTCCTCCACCGTTGTCAAAGACTAACGTGGCATTAGGAGCCATTTCAATAGTGCCATAGGCGAAATTTCCGGTGATGGTGCGCGTCTCATTATTGGCGATAGAAATGTCGGCGCCGTTTGGATCTGCGAGGAGAGAGGGGATAAGCGGAGAAGAAAAAACTCTGGCAGAGTTCCTGGCGACCCTGTAGCCATAACCACCTGGCGCGGAAATGTTTCCCACTGATTCCAAATCTCCCGTCACACTCTTCATTTTTGTTACATCCAAATCAGCTTTTGAAAAAATGGCATTATTAAAGATTTCACTTGCTGTTAGCGGGGTTAAATCTAAAATTAATGTTTCTGTTGCTTTCCCGCTTATTCCTTCCGCAGTGATAGTGATTAAGCTAGTTGGATCGCCTGTCACATTTACCTTGAAATTTTTATCATTACCAAGCGCTCCTGTAGCTTTATTGGTAGCAGTTTTCGCAATCATTTCAGTCGCTCTAGACGGGTTTCTAACTATAAACTCTGCGAGGGCATCGGCTCCTGAGCGCGCTAGGTAATGCGCCTGCATCCGGTCTGCGTCCAGTGCAACATGAATAGTGTCTGTAACGCTGTATTGCCAGACGGTAACTCCAAGCAGTGAAACGGTTAGCATAATAAGCAAGACTAAGGGCAGCGCCAGACCTTTCTCATTTTTAGTGAACATGGCCTTCCCTTCCTCTCGTTGGAGATTTTTTTGTAAAGCGAGTTATTCTCATTTTACAGGAAAATGCGGTGATTTTCAACAAATTTTAACATAACTATGGACGTTTCTAGTGGTTTCTTGCCTTTTAATGTAGGCGCACACTGTGGTTATATGAACCATAAGAACCGTACCTGTGGTTTATAAAAAAACCAGCTCAAAGCGAGCTGGTTTTTTTAAGACACGAAACTGTGAAACCACAAGAAGTGTCCCCATGATTAGTCGGCATCCATGCCTTCCATTAATTGAGTGGGACAAAAGACCTGTCCCCTTGTCCCACAAATGCTTTCCTTGAATTGAGTGGGACAAAAAGCCTGTCCCCTTGTCCCACTACTTAGGGAGTATGAGTAGCAGTTGGGAGGACAGGGAAGGTAGCAATGGTGATACCGTAAGTTCCACCAATTCTTTCAGGTGGCTCAGGCAAGGTTTGAATATATGTTGGAATCAGATCGGTAATTGCAGTAGGATTGGTTCCATTTTCGGTAACGTACATAGCGATAGCACCATTAATAATACGCATGTTTGCCTGATGAGCATTTTCGGCGGCGGTATTTTGTACACCATTATACACCGGCACCGCAATCGCCACGAGCACCCCGATAATAACCACAACCACCATCAGTTCAACCAGTGTGAAGCCTTTTTCGTTCTTTCTTGCTTTTTGGACAAGTTTAAACATTTTTACTTCCTCCTTTGCAAGTTTTGGCAGTTACGGAAATTTTCTCCCTATTAGGGTTATACCGCATAAGCTGATTTTTAGACAGGAGAAAGCAAATTTTTTGTGAATATGATAATTATATGTCGGCGGAGGCAGGAAATTAGCGGTTTTTCGGAGAATTGCATTCGGTGAGGGGAGGGGTGTTTGAGGTGCCAATGTATGCTTATCAGGTACTAGATCAGCGAGGCGGTTTGAGCAGCGGCAAGTTGGAAGCGGAAAATGAGTTTTTGGCAGCCGCCCGTTTAAAACGCCTGGGCTTTACCCCGCTCGAACTGAGGGAAGCAAAAGTATCCGGACTACAACAGGCGCTTACTTTGCAGAAAAAGGTTGGCTTGGGTGAGTTAGCGCTTTTTAGCAGGCAGATAGCGTCCATGCTGAATGCGGGTATTCCTTTAACCCGTTGCCTGACTGCTTTGGGTGAGCAGTCTGCCAACATAACTTTACGCAAAACATTACTTGCAGTATCAGCCAATGTGGAGGGTGGGGGGAGTTTTTCCGAGTCTCTGCGCGGTCATCCGGAAGTTTTTAACGAGATGTACTGCGATTTAATCAAGGCGGGCGAGGTGGGAGGCACGCTGGAAAATGTCCTGTTGCGTCTTTCTCAGCAGTTGGAGAGCGAGAAAACGCTTATGGACAATATCAAGGCGGCCATGTTCTACCCGGCGGTGGTGCTCATTTTTGCCGTGTTAGTCTTGACGGTGATGCTTATTTTTATCGTGCCGGTATTTCTGGGCTTTTACCCGGAAGGAGTGCAGCTCCCTTTTCTAACCAGCCTGATTGTGCTCTTTAGTGATTCGCTGCGCAATTTTTGGTATCTCTATATTTTGCTGATGATGGCAGTTGTTTTTGCAGCTAAGTATTATTTGGCCACCGAGTCGGGGAAGCGTGCCTGGGATAAGATGAAATTTAGAGTGCCGATTTTTGGCAGCCTGGTGCAAAAGACTATCGTGGCAAGATTTTCCCGTACCCTGGCTACGCTTTTGTCTGGCGGTATTCCGGTGCTGCAGGCTTTGGAGACGGCGGGACCGGCAACGGGGAGTATACTAGTGGCAGAGGCAGTCAAGCGGGCGGGGGAAAAAATCCAGGAAGGACAAAGCATAGCCGAACCGCTGAAAGAGAGCAAGCTTTTCCCGCCCACCGTCATCTTAATGATTGCCGTGGGAGAAGAGACGGGGGATTTGCCGTCGCTTTTGACGGGGATTGCTGAGTTTTACGAGCAGGAAGTAGCTACTATGTCTAAAGGGCTGACCGGATTGATTGAGCCGCTGATGATAATTTTTGTCGGTGGGATTGTGGGTGTGATGGTGCTGGCGCTTTATTTGCCCATTTTTTCTGTGATTACCCAGCTTTAGATGGAGAGGGGAGTAGATGTAGAGGGAGAGGGAGATAAGCAGAGGGGATTTGGCAATATGAGCATTGGGCAGCAGGGTGAACTGGAAGAGCGGTATTTGCGCTACCGCCAAAGTCGTTCCGCGGAAGATTTGGCGGAGGTGGTTGTTGCCGTTCGGCGGTTGGTCAGCCATTTTGTGCGGATTTATACAGGAAACATTAGTGATGATGCGCTGCAGGCGGGCATGGAGGGGCTGCTTAAAGCAGTACGTCGCTATGACCCGGAGATTCGCGCAGCTTTTAGTACTTACGCCGCTCATTGTGTGATGGGGGAGATCCGGCACTTTGTGCGCAAGGAAACGGCGTATTACCGGCCGGGATGTATCAGGGAGTTGCAGTTTAAGGTCGACCATTATGTGGAAGAAGTGTTGAAGGAGACGGAGGCGCTGCCGGCTATCGAGGAAATTGCCTCGGCACTGAATGTACGCAAAGAAGGTGTGTTGCAGGCAATGCGGGCAGGCTTAGTTGCTTTTGACGAAGTGGATTTGAGCAAAATTCGGGCAGAAAAGCATGAAACCTTTAGGCTGCCTATTGAGGACCGGCTTGTCTTGCAGCAAGCCTTTAATAAATTAAGCAAATTACAACAAAAGGTGATCTACTTTTTATTTTATCGGGATTTAACGCAGGCAGCGGCGGCGGAAAAATTGGGAATCAGTCAGCGGCAAGTGTCGCGGGTTTTACATAAGAGTTTAAAAGAGATGGAAAAAGATTTCAAGCCGTAGGGGGGTCAGGGAATTGTTTGCTGGCGGCGGAAGTATAGGCTTGGAGTTGGATACCGGCTTTATTCGGGCGGCTGAAGTGCGGGGCAAAAGCGGCAAGCTGAAAGTGACGGCAGCGGCAGAGGTGCTGATTCCGAAAACGGCGGTAGTGGACGGAGTCGTCCAGGAAGTAGCAACTGTAAGTGAAGCAATAGATAAATTATGGTCACAGGCAAAATTTAGTAACCGCAATGTGGTGCTTGGTATGTTTAATCAGAGCGTGATTATCAGGTTGATTAATTTCCCCAAGGTGCCAAAGAATAAACTGGAACAAGCCGTTAAGCTGCAGGCGGGGGAATATATCCCCATCCCCCCTGCTCAGATGCTCCTGGATTTGGCGCTGGTGGGAGATGTGGACGGAGAGGAAGGGCCGCAGTATGAACTGCTGTTAGTGGCGGCTCGCAAAGCACAGTTGGAGCCTAGCTTGGCTGCGCTAAAAATGAGCAAGCTGGTGCCGAAGGTGATAGATCTGTCGCCGCTTGCCATGATGAGGGTTGTGCCGCAGGAGAAGTTGGCGGGGAATGTGGTGCTGGTGGATTTGTCGATGGGTTTAGGCAGTGTTCTGCTGGCCGTCGATGGGATGCCGCGTTTTGCCAGGGTGATGCCGGTTGGCTTGGCTCAGTTTCATAGTAGCTTAGGGCATGTGTTGGCAGCAGAACAGTATCACCGCCAGGTAGCGGCTACGCTGGAAAGAGGGAGCGAAGGTCAGGGGTTCGGCCGGTGGGGGCAGTCTGTTGCCGCTGAAATCCGCACCTCGATCAGCTATTATATTAAACAGGAGAATCTTAAGTCAGTAAGCAGGATTTTGCTAAGCGGTATAGGCGCACGGGCAGCGGGACTAGCCGCTTTGCTTCAGGACGAGCTTGAGGTGGCGGTGGAAGCGGTAAAACCGCTTGCTAATCTCAATGGTTGTCAGACAAAAGCTGAGGTGAGCGGGGCTGAGTTTGCAGTTAGTATGGGTCTGGCTCTGCGCGGAATGGAGCAAAGCAAATGATTAATATAAATTTGCTGCCCGCAGAAATTCTGGCCGAGATGAAAATTAACGAGCGGAAGGCCAAACTGATTAAATTTACCTGCACGGCAGCATTATTGCTGCTCGCAGTTTTTGGTTTGCTCTATGTTCTGACGCTGCAGGTTAAAGACTTAATTATTGACAAAGCGCAAGAGAGGGCTGCAATTGAGACGGAGTCTGCTGCCTACGAGCCTTATCAGCAATTGCAAAACCGGATCGAGAGGCAAAGAGAGCTATTAAAAAAGGCTATGGGTTCGCCGCTTGCTTGGCGTGGTCTATTGGCTGCTTTGGGGAGTCATATCCCGCGCAATGTCTGGCTTACTAATCTGTCGCTGGCACAGAGCGGAGAAATGGTTTTGCAGGGTTTGACTTTTGATCATCCTGCTGTGGCCAACTGGCTTGCCGAACTTGCTAAAATTCCAGGAATCAGCAATGTGCGCCTGGTGTTCTCTGCGGAAGAGGCGGCGGATGCGGTTACTTTGGTTCGTTTCGAAGTCAGAGCTGCGCTTGTTGCGGGACAGGAATACGTACCCCTGCAAGAAAGGGGTGAGTAGCTGTGGTGAAAAAACAAGGCGGTCTGCTGATTCCTGCTCTCGCTGCGCTGCTCTTAGCTGGCTTTCTATTAAGTTTGAGTCAGTGGAACGGCTTGCAGCTTGAGCGACGCAGGCTGCTGGAGGAAGAGCAACTGCTGACTGCCGCAAAAGCCAGACTGTCCGGGTTGCAGACACTGGAACGGCAGGGTGCAAAGCTCGCCTTAGAGTGGGAAGTTGTGGAGCAATTGCTGCCTGCCTCGGCGCGGGTGGAAGATTTGTTGCTCGATTTACAGGCGGGAGCAGATCTGGCGGAGATGAGTTTTGGAGAAATACGTTTTGGCGAACAAGTAAATTTTGAAGGGGCTGAAGGTTTAGTAGAAATGCCGATGCAGCTTTTATTTGCAGGCAGTTATCATCAGCTGATGAATTTTCTTGATTATTTGTCGCTCTATGAAAGAGCGATACGGATAGATGAATTAAGATTATCCCAGGGGACTGAGGGCATGACGGTAAATATACGCGCCAGCGCTTTCTATGCGGCAGAATAGGAGTTGCTGATGAAAGAAAAAGGAAGAATGGCAATACTATTTATATTTTTCCTGCTGCTGTCAGTCGGTTGCGGGGAGACGGTGCAGCCGTTGCCGGAAACCGCAACTAATGAAATGCCTGTGTCGGCGGAAGAGGCGCCGGAAATTTTGGTGCCGGTTGTTCCGGGGCGTGATCCGTTTAGCGCTGCCGCTCCTTACGCACGGCTGAAAGAAAGCGGTTTTGTGGACAGAACGGGGCGTGATCCTTTTTTGCCGTTGCCGCGGCAGCCGGAGCCGGCAGAGCCAGTGCCGGCAGAGTCGCCCGTAGTGCCGGAACCGGTGCCGCCGGCGGCAGTGGAGGAGGACCGTCTGCCGGAGGGGTTGATTGTCGCGCTTGAAACTGTTGACAGATGCTGGTTGGATGTGTTTATCGACGGACGGCGGGTTTTACGCAGCAATGTGGCCGGCGGGCAGACGTTGCGCTTTGAGGCGGAGCGGGAGATTGTGCTGCAGCAGGTGGGACGGGAACATACTGTGCGTTTGACGCTAAACGGTAGGGATTTAGGTTTGTTGAGCCACTTTGTGCAGCGTTTGGCTGCGGGGGAAGAGCCTGCTCGCCAGGGAGGGGTGCATGTCAGTCTGGAGCGGCGGCATTCAGGCGGGGTGCTGGTTGGGTTGCGCTTTTTGGCGGTGCCCTCACCCTAGCCCTCTCCCAGAGGGAGAGGGGATAAGAAGAAGGAGGGAGAGGGGAAAAGTAGCGGGGGGAGAGGGGAAAAGTAGCGGAGGGAGAGGGGAAAAAGAAGGGAGGGAGAGGGATAAGTTTAGGGAGTGAGTAGACAGCAAGAGGGGATTTATAGGCGGGGAGAGGCTTGGTTAATGAGAGAAAATATGCAAGATTTATTAGGAAAGCGGCTGATCCAAGAGGGAATCATTACGCAGGAACAGTTGGATGAGGCGCTGCGGCACCGGGATCTGAAAAAAGGTGACAAGGGGCTGCTTGGGCGGATTTTGGTAAGGCTTGAATACTGCACCGAGGAAGATGTGGCGCGAATCGTGGCGGAGCGAGCCGGGGTGCAGTTCCTTTCGCTGCAGAGTTACCCGCTTGACGCGGCAGCCATGCTGACTGTTTCGCCAGAAGCAGCCAGACGTTACCGCGCTTTGCCTCTTGCGTTTACTCCTGACGGACGACTATTGGTGGCCATGCAGCAGCCTCTTGACATTTTGGCGTTAGACGACCTGCGGGTTCTGACGGGGTACAATATTCAAGCGGTGGTAGTAACAGACAGCGAGCTGGATGCGGCCATAAAAAATTATAGCCAGTCCAGTTTGAATGTCGAACATGCGCGGGATGACAGGCCGGCAGCTGAAACGGATGATGCGGCTACCGTAACTGCTGAAGAAGGAACGGAACGGCCGGCGGTGCAGTTGGCCAATGTAATTTTGACTCAGGCGGTAACGCAAAAGGTCAGCGATGTTCATATTGAAGTGTATGAAAAGACTTTACGTGTGCGTTTCCGCATTGACGGTGTCCTGCATGATGTGATGAGTCCGCCTAGGCAGCTGCACGGTTCTCTGGTCTCGCGCTTTAAAATAATGGCGAAGATGAATATTGCCGAGAGGCGTGTTCCCCAGGATGGCCGGATGTCTGTGAAAATTGAAGGCAAGACTGTCGATGTGCGGGTAGCGTCGTTGCCGGCCAGCTTCGGGGAGCGGTTGACTTTGCGCTTGTTGGAGCGTACCGAGCGCACGATAACATTGGAAGAGCTTGGAGTGGCGCCAAATATTCTCGCAGCCTATAAAAAGCTTGTCAGTCTGCCCTATGGTTTTATTCCGGTGACAGGGCCTACGGGCAGCGGAAAAAGCACCACGCTCTATGCCAGCCTAGGCGCAGTCGATCGGACGGCCAAAAATGTGATTACAGTGGAAGACCCGGTGGAATATCGAATGGAAGGAATTAACCAAGTGCAGATCAATCCCAAGGCCGGGCTGACTTTTGCTTCAGGGTTGCGTTCCATTTTGCGTGGCGACCCGGATATTGTCATGGTGGGTGAGATCCGCGACAGGGAAACGGCGCGTATTGCCATCGAAGCGGCGCTGACCGGACATATGGTGTTTACCACGCTCCACACCAATGACGCGGCCGGTGCGATCAGCCGCCTGACAGAAATGGGGGTGGAGCCTTATTTGACTGCTTCTTCGGTGGTGGGAATTATGGCACAGCGGCTTGCCAGGCTATTGTGCCAGCAGTGCAAGGAGCCCTATCTCATTACCCGGGAAATGGCGGAGGCTATAGCGGGCTTTCCCGTGAATCAACAAGAAGATACGGTCAAGCTGCATAGACCAAAAAACGGCGGTTGCATGCGTTGCAGCGGCACTGGATACTCCGGCCGGATCGGTATTTATGAGCTGCTGGTGGTGACTGAGGAGATTCAGCGTTTGGCGCTGGAGCAGAAATCGTCGAGTGAAATTCAGCGCATGGCCGTAGCTCAAGGGATGCAGACCATGAGGCAGGACGGGCTGATGAAGGCAAAACAGGGTTTTACATCTATTGAGGAAGTATTGAGGGTGATTGTCTGATGAAGTATAATTTAAACGAAATTTTACAGCATACGGTGGAACTGAGAGGGTCTGACTTGCATTTGACGGTGGGCAAACCGCCGGTTGTGCGCGTGTTCGGAGATTTGCTCTCTCTTGATCTGCCGGTGCTAAACCAGCACGATATTAAGGACTTGTTGTATGCGATTATTGATCAGCGACAGAAGGAAGTTTTTGAAACAAAGTGGGAGTTAGATTTTTCTTATGCTATCGCAGGGCTAAGCCGATTCAGGGGCAGCGCCATAAAACAACGCGGTTCGATTGATGTGGTTATGCGCGCAGTAAGTTGGCAGATTCCCAAAATGGCAGACCTGGGTTTGCCGGAGGTAGTAAAAGAGCTCTCCCGTTTGCCGCGGGGCTTAGTGCTCGTGACCGGACCTACCGGCAGCGGCAAGAGCACCACCTTGGCTTCCATGATTAATATGATAAACGAAGAACGTGCAGTTAATATTGTGACCATTGAAAATCCTATCGAATTTCTACATTCCCACCAAAAAGCTATTGTTCGTCAAAGGGAAGTAGGCAGCGATACCCATTCTTTCGGCGATTCATTGCGCAATATGCTGCGGCATGACCCGGACGTGATTTTGATTGGGGAGATGCGAGATTTGGAAAGTGTCAGTATTGCTTTAACGGCGGCGGAAACTGGGCACCTGGTTTTTTCCACACTCCATACTCAGACTGCGCCTCTGGCAGTGCAGCGAATTGTCGATGTGTTTCCGGAGTCAGTGCGGGATTTTGTGCGTCGGCAGTTGGCTGACACTTTAAGAGGGGTAATTTCGCAACAGCTGTTGCCGCGTGCCGACGGTAAAGGAAGAGTGGCGGCGCTGGAAATTCTCTTGAATACACCGGCGGTGGCTAATATGGTGCGGGAAGGGAAACAGCACCAGCTGTATACGGCTATGCAGACGGGGCGTAGTTTTGGCATGCAAACCATGGACAACTCTTTGGCCGAGTTGTGTCTTGGCGGCGTTATCACTCGGGATGAAGCTTTGTCGCGCAGTGTAAATTTGGCGGAACTGGAAAGGGTGTTGCGGTAATGTGGTGGCTGGTGTTTTTTGTCAGCCTTTTCGTCGGTTCTTTTCTTAATGTCTGCATTTACCGCATTCCGCGTGGGGAGTCGGTAGTTTTCCCTCCCTCAGCTTGTCCGGCTTGCGGTCGGCGCCTAAGGCCGGTAGAGCTAATTCCGCTGTTAAGCTATTTCTTGCAGTCCGGTCGCTGCCGCGGCTGCGGCTCGGCAGTCTCTTGGCGCTATCCCGCGGTGGAGCTTTTAACGGCGCTTGTCTTCACCGGACTGTTTCTGCGTTTCGGTTGGCCTGATTTTTTCTTCCAGGTTGCTTTTTATGCTGTTTTGCTCGTGATTTTCTTTATCGATTTAGAGCACCAGATTATCCCTAACAGACTGGTGTTGCTGCTGTTAGTCTATACATTGCTGCTTCGGCTTGTGCAACTGGTTATTCCTTGGCCGACTTCCCTGTGGGGAGGACTGCTGGGCGGCGGACTGTTTCTCTTCCTGGCTGTCGTTAGCCGGGGGGGCATGGGCGGCGGTGATATTAAGTTGGTAACGGTACTCGGGTTTTGGTTTGGGTGGGGGCAGCTGCTGCTCTTACTTTTTCTAGCCTTTTTGGCCGGCGGCCTCCTTGGCGGGCTGCTTTTGGCTCTGGGCTTAAAGAAACGCAAAGATGGGATTCCTTTTGGTCCGTTTCTGGTGTTTGCAGCATTTGTTGTCACCGTATGGGGCGAAAGTATTTTAGGTTGGTATTTGCGGTTAAGCGGCATTTAGTTGCAGGAATAGCAGTCAAGGAGAGGCATCAGAAACGCTGGTGTCTTTTTTGTTTTATAATGTCGATTTTTGGAGGTAAAAAATGGAAATGAGGGAGGAGCGTGGCTTTTTACTGCTGGAGCTGTTGGTGGCGCTGGCCGTGCTGCTGGTTGTACTTGTCCCCATGTTGGGCTTACTCGCCATGGCTGCAGAGGCGCAGGAACGGGCGAGGCGCCATACGGCGGCAGTCTTTCTTGCCCGTGAGACGATGGAGACGATGCGAAGCCAAGGGTATTATCGAGCCGTAAGCGCGGCTGTCGAGCTATCGACTGAAAAAGGCAAATTTTTGACGACGGTAAACGTCTCTGCAGCTGTGCCGGGGTTTACTGGCCTGAAAAAGATTGTGGTGACTGTAGCATGGCAGGAGCGGGATAATTGGCTGGAAGTAGGGTTGCTTACTTATTTGGCGGGAGGTGAAACAATGGGAAGAAAGGGCTTACGCTAATGGAAGTGCTGGTATTTTTGGCTCTAATCGTGCCGGTGCTGGCGGTGGCGCAGCTTTATCTGCCGCTTGGCAGTCTGTTTTGGGAGCGAAAGGCCTCCTTGGCGGAGGCGCAGCAACATGGGCGTATTGCCATGGAAGAATTAAGCCATGAATTGCAATATGCTTACAGAGTAAATTTTGAACAGCAAAGACGAGTGCTTACCTATTACAAGCGTATAGACGGGGTGTTAAAACGTTACAGAATCTATTTGCTGGGGCGGCAGCTTTTGCTGGACTTGCCTACGGGAACAGCAGTCCCTTTGGCTGGCTGGATTGAAGATTTTTGGGCTGAGCCGGCAGGCGAATTGGGGGCTAGAGAGCTGCTGCGCCTAGTGGTGATTGTAGCTCACGGCGAGCAGCGGCTGAAATTGCAAAAGGCAGTTTCGCCGAGAAATGTGGGGAATGAATGGTGAACTGGCAGAGGGGTTATGCGCTGTTGTTGCTGGTGTTTGCTACTTTACTTGTTTTTTTGCTGGGCAGCACCATTTTTCTGATCGCCTTGTCAGATTTGCGGGTCAGCCTTCACTTGGCCGAGGCTGACCGAGCCTTTTATTACGCCGAGGCAGGCGTTGAGCTGCTGAAAGCAAACCTGCCCCGCAGCTACAGCGAGATGCAGGGATTTCGGCTGCAGCTAGAAAAGCTGGATAGCCCGCGTTTTAGCGGGTCTGTCTCTCCCTTAACGGGGGAAAATTACGCATTTTTGCTGACTGCCACCGGTCAGGCGGGTAACAAACGGCGAGAAGCCGCAGCAGAGGCTCGTTACTTCCCCTTCGGGGGCAGTGCGGTGTTTGCCGGTAATTTCCTGGCGGCCGGGGCAAATGTTAAGGGCAGTGTTTACGCGGACTATTTTTTAGTCGGCGAGGGAGAGACAGTTATTAGCGGCGATCTGGCGCTAAAGGAGCTTCGAAATATGGGAGGAAGCTACCTCTGTTTGGGACGTGAATGGCAGCGGGAGGGGGCTCGCTTAAGCTGGTCTGACTTTGACTGCCTGACTGCAAAAGCGAAAACTGAGGGTTGGCCTATGCCGCCTATAGTGAACGATAGCTACCGGCTTGAAGATGAGCTGGGGAGATGGTATGTTCCGGGAGATTTGCTGCTGGACGTGCGGCTTGGCGGTGATCTGCTTGTGGCGGTGGCTGGAGATGTGACGATGAGCAGCTTGCCGGCCGGCCGGGTGGTTTTGTTTGCCCAGGGGGAAATTGTACTGCAAGCGTGTGGAGTCGCTAATGTGTGGGATAGTCAGAGTCTGGTGCTTTATAGTCAGGAGCGGATTACGGTTGCGGGAGATTGTTTGTTGCTGCGCGGGGTATTGCTGGCACCGGTAGTAGAACTTCAGGGCGCATCATTGTTGTACTGCCACCGGGCCGCGCTGCCCTGGCTTGAGTTAGTACCGGCGGATTTGTTGGCTCTTAGTCCAACCTATGCGCTGGAGTGGTTGGAGACGAGAATAAGAAGGTGAAACTATGGAGAGACGGCGTCAAGGAGTTGTTTTGACTGAATTACTGATGGTCTTTTTGCTTTTGGCAATTTTAACTACGATAGCCATCCCTGTGGTACGTTCTCTTGGTCAGTGGCCGCTGCGCGCTGCGTCACAAGAGATGGCGGCGCGGATTAGAGAGGCGCGTCAGACAGCGATGGCTACCGGCAAAGTATGTTTTGTGGTATTCTTCGAGTTTAGCGGTCGCTACCGCCTTGAGTTGCCTGCCGGCAGAGAGTGGGTTGCTCTGCCGGACGAAGTTGTTTTCGGCGGGATTAATTTCCCGCTGTTTGATAACCGCCCCACAATATATTTCCGCTATACCGGGGCGCCTAACAGAGGGGGCCATCTTGTTTTGCGCGATGGAAACGGCAGACGGCGCTTTATTATTGTCACACCGGTGACGGGAAGGGTGAGAATCAGTGAAACGCCGCCCTAGTTACGCCAAAAGAGAGAGAAAATATTTTTCTCTCTCTTTTGGCTGGCAGGTTTATTGTCTGATGGCGTCGAATTGCAAACGTTAGTTTAAGGAAGCGCAAGGTTACCAATATTTTTTTGGTTACGCAGGAGGCATCAGCATGCTGGCAAAAGAAATTATGATTACAGACCTCCCGCTTGTGACGGCAAGTGCAAGCTTGGCCCAGCTTGCCCAGGCGATGGTATCAAATAATTCTTCTCATGTACTTGTCGTCGCGGCAGAAAATAAATTGCTTGGCCTGGTTTCGGGAATGGATTTGCGCACGGCGTTGGCGGAGGGCAATCTGAATTTTAGTGCGGAGCAAATAATGACGCCAAGACACAAACTGCTGGTTGCTTCTCCAGATACGCCGCTTGAGGCGGCGGCCGAAATTTTGGCAGGCAGAAAGATTTCCCAACTGCCGGTGGTGTTAGATGATGTGCCGGTCGGCTATCTGCATCTAAATACCGTATTGGAGATGACTTCACAGTCAGCAAAAAAGAGCAGAAATCAACTTGAGCAGTTTCGGCAGGCGGCTTTACTGGTGGAAGCTATGCGGGAAGGGTTGGCGGTGGTTGATCGGGACTATCGTTTGCGTGAGTTTAATCCTGCAGCAGTTGAATATAGCGGTTTGGCGGCGGAGCAGGTGCTGGGGCAACGGTCCAGGCTGTATCAGGAAGATCATTCCCCGGTGCGACGGGTAATGGAAACCGGCAAGCCGCTGTTGAACTTGGAAGTGAGAACTTCCCGGGAGCGGGTGTTTATGACTAACAATGTCCCCATCGTTGTGGACGGGGAGATTGTGGGGGTAATGCAAACATTTTCTGATATCACCGATCTGAAGCGTTTGCAGCAGCAGTTGTTGCATACTAAAGAGGAATTAGATAAAGCGTTTGCGTTGACTCTGCCCAATTCGAGGGTTGAATATAAATTAAAGGGTACGCCGGAATACAGGGATGTATTTAACGCCGCAAACGGGCTGATTGAAGTGACCGAAGTGATTGAAGACGGCGGGTATCAGCATGTCGTTAACGCTTTAAAGGTAACGGCCGACTTAAACGAAAAAGGTTTGATGGGTCTGTTGGGAATCGATAAGGATATTTTAGTGCAGGCCTTGATTTTTCATGACCTGGGAAAGTCACAGCCGGTGCTAAATGTTGGTCAGGTTGCCGATCCCAGGAAAGTATTTGAACCCGGTATTATACATGCCATGCGCAGTGCGGATATTGCGGAAAATTATTATCAAAAGCCTAAGGATGTGGTAACGCTGATTCGTTATCATCATCATAGCGCAGAGCAGCTGCCGGCAGATTTCCCCAGCCATCTGCTGCCGATGCTGCGCTTGCTGCAGATTATCGACGGGCTTTCGGCGGGACTGACAAGGCGCAATGGCAGGATTGGTTTTCGTGTTAATGGTTCACGCGTAACTATTGTGGAGAACAACGCACATCCTGCCTATAATAGAACGATCGAAGTCGATTTGTATACCGGACAGGATTTTGTGTATAATGGAATAAAATTGCTAAACTCAAAACGGGAGGCAGCCACGAAGTGAAGCGCATTTCCGGCAAGAATCTCGTCTTGATCGGTTTTATGGGTACAGGGAAAACCGAGGTGGGTCGTCTGCTGGCTCAACGGCTAAATCGTTGTTTTGTAGATACCGATCAGGTGATAGTGCGGCAGGAAGGAAAGACGATTGCAGAAATTTTCCGGGAGCGGGGAGAAAAATATTTTCGTCAGCTCGAGCAGGCGCTGGCGGAGGAGCTAAAGAATCAGCAAAATTTGGTGATTGCTACGGGAGGCGGTTTTGTTTTAAACGAGGTTAATTCGGCGGCCTTGCGTCAATCCGCTTTCGTGGTCTGGTTGACTGCCGACCTTGCCGTCTTGCGTGAGCGCTTAAAAGATGATGATTCGCGGCCGCTTTTTAACAAGGAGACTGATTTTGCGGCTCTCTATTCAAACAGGCTGCCGATTTATCGGAGGGCGTCCCATGTGCGGGTGGACACTGCCGAAAAAACGCCGCTGGATGTGGCGGAAGAAATTTTTTGCATCATAGACCGGAATGCTTAATTAAAAAAATGCCGGCGGGCAGGATTTTGCTCCGAATAAATAGAAATACTAAGCAGAAATGGAAACGGTGGTTATGATGCGGAAGATTCTGGTGATGCACGGCCCGAATTTAAACAAACTGGGTCAGCGTGATCCGCTCCTGTACGGAACGGGCACGTTGCAGGAGCTAAACAGCTTGTTGGCTGAGCAGGCTGCTTTGCTGGGCGTTGCGCTGGAGACATTTCAGTCCAACCATGAGGGGGAGCTGATTGATCTTATTCAAACCACGGATGCGGCGGCGCTTATCATTAACCCGGGAGCTTTAACCCACTACAGCTACGCACTGCGCGATGCACTTGCCGATTACGCCGGGCCGGTGGTGGAGGTTCATTTAAGCAATATTCATGGCCGTGAAGCCTTTAGACAGCACTCGGTCACTGCCGGAGCGGCCAGTGGTTTGATCAGCGGTTTTGGCTTTGATAGTTACTTGCTGGGGCTTCGCGCCGCCGCGAGCCGACTGCAAAAGGAAGTTATAACATGATAAGAGGACGTTTGGAACTGTTGCGCAGCCTGATGTCAATTAGAAAGCTGGAGGCCGCGCTGTTCTCAAATCCGGTGAACATTGCCTATCTTTCCGGTTTTACCGGTTCATCCGGCTGTCTGTTGATTACTGCGGAAAAGAGTTGCTTGTTTACCGATTTTCGCTATCTGCTGCAGGCGCAAAATGAAGCAAAAAGGTTTACCGTAGTTGACGGAGGACAGTCTCTTTGGCATAAAGTGGCTGAGTCGCTGGCGAGTTCAGGCATTAATGCTCTAACTGTAGAGGCTGATCATCTGACGGTGGACAGCTATCACAGGATGACTGCGTCGCTGCCGGGCGTTACTGTCAGCGCCATCCCTTCGCTCGCAGCAGAGTTGCGAAGAATAAAGAGCGTTGAGGAACAAGAAGCGCTTGAAGCGGCTGCGCTGCTTACCGACCGGGCGTTTGACCATATCCTGCCTTATCTTAGGCCTGGTGTCCGGGAGAGGGATGTGGCACTCGAGTTGGAATTCTTTCTGCGCAGGCAAGGTGCAGCCGCCGTTTCATTTCAGTTTATTATCGCCTCCGGTCACCGTTCTGCTTTGCCTCATGGAGTAGCGGGAGACAAGCTGCTGTCTTATGGGGATGCGGTAGTGCTAGACTTTGGTTGCATTTTAAACGGCTACTGTTCCGATATGACTCGAACGGTATTTGTGGGAAGCTTTTCGGAGCGTCAGCAGCAGGTATATAATACTGTGCTTGCGGCACAGGAACGTGCGTTGGCTCAGATTCGGGCCGGCATAACCTGCGGTGAAGCAGACGCCTTAGCGCGAGACGTACTGGCAGAACATGGTCTGGCCGATTATTTTGGCCACAGCTTGGGACATGGCTTGGGCAGAGAGGTCCATGAGGCTCCGAAGGTTTCTGCGGCAGCAAATGAGCTGTTGGCTGCAGGGATGGTGATTTCAGTGGAACCCGGTGTTTATATTGGCGGCGAATTTGGCGTTCGCCTTGAGGATGTGGTAGTGGTGCAAGAAAAGGGTGTGCGCAACCTGACGCAGAGCAACAAAGGCTTGCAAGTTGTGGGAGCGTAGATGATGGAGGGGACAAGATGATTTCAACCAGCGAATTCAAAAATGGCATTACCATAGAACTTGACGGAGATATCTTTACAATTGTCGACTTTCAGCATGTAAAGCCGGGTAAAGGAGCGGCTTTCGTCCGCACCAAGCTGAAAAATGTTAAGACGGGCGGCGTGACTGAGCGAACATTCCGGGCAGGGGAAAAAGTGATTAGGGCGATGATGGATCGGCGTGAAATGCAGTATCTTTATAGTGCCGGTGATGAATATTATTTTATGGATACGGAAACATTTGAACAGATGGCGCTTCGCTCTGAACAGCTGGGCAATGAAGTAAAATATTTAAAGGAAAATATGAATATCGGTGTGGTAATTCACCAAGAGCAGGTTATGGGCATTGAACTGCCGGTTTCTGTCGGTTTAATCGTTGCTGATACCGAACCGGGCATTAAAGGTGATACCGCCTCCGGTGGCTCCAAGCCGGCTAAAATGGAGACCGGCCTAGTGGTGCAGGTTCCGTTTTTTATCAATCCCGGTGATGTGCTGCGGATTGATACTCGTACCGGTGAATATATTGAGAGGGTTTAGGTCAAAGATGCCAATTAAAAGGAGGGTTTTTCCGATGGAAGATCTAAAATCTCGCGTGGCGTATCTGAAGGGGCTGGCCGCAGGACTGAATTTTGATACTAATTCCAGGGAAGGCAAACTGTTTGAGCAGGTAATTGAGGTAATTGATTCTTTGGCTGCGGCTGTAACAGAATTGCAGGATGACTTCGACGATTTGGTGGATTACACGGAAGCGCTTGATGAAGATTTAAACGAACTGGAAGAGGATTTCTATGAAGATGATGAGTCGGATTCGGACGATGACGATGATGATGATGATGACGACGACGACGATGATGATGACGACGACGAGCTGTTTTCTGTTGAATGTCCGGACTGTCACGAGATTGTCTATATTGATGACGATATGTTGGAAGATGATGATGTGGTGGAAATCCTCTGCCCAAATTGTGAGCGTGTAGTTTTTGTTAACGATGATGAAGACTTTGAATGCTTTGATGATGATTTGGACCTGTCTGATAACGAGGACAAATAAGAAAATAGATGCATATGCCCTCACCCTAGGAGTTGTTGGGTGGAGAAGTAAAATTAGTCGGTATCCTGCAGTCGTGGGATACCGGCTTTTTTTTTGGGACAGGGGGACAGGTGATTTGTCCCACTTGTCCATGCGACCACCCCGCCCTTGCGGGCACCCCTCCAGGGGAGGGGAATTTTCGGGCGGGTTCATGGGACAGGGGACAGGTGATTTGTCCCACTTGTCCACGCGACCACCCCGCCCTTGCGGGCACCCCTCCAGGGGAGGGGAATTTTCGGGCGGGTTTCAAACCCGCCCCTACAAAAAGGTGCTCAGAACCCTGCCCTTGCGGGGGAATTATTGTAGCAGGAAATTAAATTGTCTTTGTCATAAATGCTTGCCTGTCCCCATAAAGATATTGTGGTGAAGTTAAAAATGGCAAAGATGGAGTGGAAAAATCAAATACTTCCTATTCTCCCTCCGCGCTTGCAGCATATTTTTGCCGCACTGAGTGGACAGGCGGCAGAGGAGTTAGAAGAGATACGGCTTCGTTCGGGCAAAGCTTTAATGATTCACTCGCACCGAGGGGAAAGTTTTGTGGGGCTTAGCGGCGTTACCGGCAGCTTCTCTCAGGCAGTGATTGTAACGGCGGCTGAGTTGCAGGCTGTGCTTTTAGCCGTTGTCGAATATTCCCTCTACGCCAGAGATGAAGAATTGCGGCGGGGGTATTTAGCTTTGCCGGGCGGCCACCGTGCGGGTTTTGTGGGACGAGTGGTGTCGGAGGAGAGCCGGGTTAAGCTGTTGCGTGATATATCCGGCATTAGTATTCGCATTGCACGGGCGGTTAAGGGAGCCGGTGAGGCGCTTTTGCCGCAGCTTTATTGTTCGCGTCTGCAGCGTGTCTACCATACACTTCTTGTCTCCGCACCGCAGGCTGGCAAAACTACGATGCTGCGTGATTTGGCAAGGTTGTTCTCCGACGGTGATCCGGCAAAGGGGCGTCCCGGCCTGAAGGTGGGTATTGTAGATGAACGTTCAGAATTGGCAGGCTGTTATTTGGGAGTGCCGCAGCTGGATGTGGGAATGCGCAGCGATGTGCTGGATGGCTGTCCCAAGGCGGAAGGGATGATGATGCTGGTCCGTTCCATGTCGCCGCAACTTCTGGTCACCGATGAATTAGGCAGAGCAGAAGATGCCAGAGCGGTGGAAGAAGCAGTTAACACCGGCGCATCTATCTTGGCCACTGTACATGGACATTGTTTGGCAGATCTGATGAAACGACCCAGCATTGCATATCTTTTGCAGCAAACATTGTTTGAGCGGATAATTTTCCTTTCCCGGCGCAGAGGGCCGGGAACGGTTGAAGAAATATATGGCGGCGAAACAGTGAAAAACAGGTTAAAGGCGGAGGCGAGCGGTCATGTGTTTTAAGTGGGCTGGCGCCGTTCTGATTGTGATGGCAACAGCGCTTTGGGGTAACCAACAGGCAGTGCAAATGCAACGGCGTGTAAAGCAGCTGGAAGAATTCAGGCTTGCCATGCGCCTGCTCATGGCAGAAATTGGCTACACTGTCACTCCCTTGCCGCGAGCCCTAGAGCATGTGCAAAACCGTTTGGGCGATGAACGGGTGAAACAGTTCTTTGTGGAAATCGTTCGCCAGTTGGGGCGACCGGAGGTTGGTGATGCTTCCTTGGCATGGCTGCGGGCGTCTGAGGTATCGCGGGGACAACTTTCTTTGAGAGCAGACGACTGGCCGCTGATTATGAGGGCGGCAGCCGGTTTAGGCGGTCTAGGGCGGGAAAGCCAACTGAAACAGTTGGAAGCGGTGGAGATCCAATTAGCGAGCCACACCGCCAGTGTCGCGGCAAGCTGCTCTCGCAGCGAAAGAATGTGGCGTTACTTGGGTGTGTTGGGCGGTGCGGCGCTAGTGATCATCCTGCTTTAAGCTGTGAAGGGGAAACAGCTGCCCTCGACAGAAGAGGACTTTTTGGGGGCAACGGGAGTTTTGCTGACAAAAATGCACGGCGCTATCGTATTCGAATATCACAGAACCTAAGAGGCTTGAGATGGGAGAGAGAAGCTGTGAACGGATTTAATGTGGATCTGCTTTTTCGTATTGCGGGCATCGGCATTTTTATTTCTGTTCTTAACATTGTTCTGAAACAGGCTGGCAAGGAGGAGCAAGCACAAATGCTGACGCTTGTTGGGGTAGTAGTAGTGCTGTTAATGGTGATTCAGCTGATAAATGAACTATTTTTAAGTATTAAAACAATTTTTAATCTATTTTAGGCTGCATCTGAAAGGCAGGGTGTCTCTTTGGAAATCGTCCAAATTGTGGCCTTAGCTCTGATTGCCACATTTTTTGCGGTTCTGTTGCGTGAACAGAAGCCGGTTTATGCTATGTTCGTGGGGACTGCGGCCGGTGTAATTATTTTTCTGCGCCTAATGGGATATTTGGCTGCAGTGATCGAGTTCCTGACTGAGATCACTCTGCAGGCAAATATCTCCATGGTTTACCTCAATACTCTTTTGAAAATAATGGGCATTGCCTATCTTGCCGAGTTTGGCTCCCAAATTTGCCGTGACGCAGGAGAAGGTGTTATTGCCGGGAAAGTGGAGTTTGCCGGAAAATTGTTGATTTTGGTGATGGCGCTGCCACTTTTGGCGGCTGTGTTGGAGACTATCCTTAATTTCGTTCCGTAGGTGAGATGATGAAAAAACGGAAGCTCCTTTTTCTGACTATCTGTCTTGTCTGCCTATTGAGCGTAGGTACGGCCGGTGCTCAAACGCCGGGTGATCTGGCGCGCAGTCAGCTTGAGCAGCTTGAGCTGACAGAGATTGAGGCTTTCTGGCAGGAATTGCAACGCGACACAGGCGATTATCTTCCTCAGTTTCACTGGCGCGACGTCTTGCTCTGGTTTATCCCTGGGCAAGCTTCAGGTTTATCTCTTTTAGAAGTGCTCAGTGGGCTGTGGCGTTTTCTCTGGCGGGAAATCTATCATAATTTGAGTCTGCTCGGTAAATTACTTTTTTTGGCTGTAGTGGCCTCACTGTTAAAGAATTTAGAAAAAGCGTTTGCCAACGAATCTATTGCCGCTCTTACGCAAGCCATAGTATATTTGGCTCTAATGGTAATTGCCATGCAAAGCTTTGCTGTGGCCGTTGAGCTAGGACGCGCCGCGGTAGATAGAATGGTCGAGCTGATTCTGGCAATTATCCCGCTTTTATTGGCATTGCTGGCATCACTGGGCAATTTTGCGTCTGCAGCTATTTTTCGGCCGTTAATTATTTTTGCGGTAAACTTTTTTGCAACTCTGACCAGGGATCTTGTTTTTCCGCTGATTTATCTTACAACCATCTTGTCTATCGTTAATTATTTTTCACCGCGGGTTACAGTTAGCAGGTTGGCAGATTTGCTGAAAAATGTCTCGGTCTGGTCGATGGGCTTGTCAATGACTATTTTCACCGGTCTCTTGTCAATCCACGGCGTGGCATCATCAGTTGGGGACGCAGTAACGATTCGCACAGCGAAATTTATGACCGGCGCATTTTTGCCGGTAGTGGGGGGGATGTTGACTGACGCGGTGGAAACCGTCGCCACTGCCACACTGATTTTAAAAAACACGGTGCATTTATCAGGTTTGCTGCTGCTTTTTTATATTGTGGTTTTTCCTCTGTTTAAAATCTTGGCGCTCGTCTTTATTTATAAGCTGGCGGCGGCGCTAATTCAGCCGCTGGGAGAGACAACCTTGTGTGATTGTTTAAATACGATGGGCAATTGTCTGGCCTTAGTTTTCGCCGCCGTAGCCATTGTCAGCGTCATGTTTTTTTTGGCTATTACCATTATTGCCGGAGCCAGTAATACGTCATTTATGTTGAGGTAGGTGGTTTTTTTGCTTGCCACATTATCTGAAATAGTCCGCAACATTGTGGTATTAATTATTCTTGTAACTCTGCTTGACTTGCTCTTGCCTCGTAACCATTTTCGCCCATATATAAATATGGTAGTGGGATTAGTGCTGATGTTAATGCTGCTAACTCCCTTTCGCTCTCTCTTAAATATTCCTGCCACGCTGGCTCCGGCGCTAGAAATGCGCTTGTCTATGGAGGAGTCGGAAGTCAATAAACGTTTTGCCGTGCTGGAGCAAATTAACTGGGAGCTGACCTTAGAGCGTTATAGAATGTTGATGTTAGAAAAAATATCTGAGATTTTGGCGCAGGAAGAGTTGGAAATTGTTGAGATAGCTCTTGAGCTTGAGGAAAATATCAACCACCCGCAGTTTGGACAGCCTCAGCAGATTATCGTGCTGGCGAAAAAGACTCAAGCAGTGGCATCAAGGACCGGGCAAGTAGAAAATGTGGAAATCAAGATCGGCAGGCCGGCAGCGGAGAGAACAACAGAGAGAGTTGCAGACAGCAGAATGGAGCGCTTGATTGGGGAAATGCTTGGGGTTGCCGCAGAGAAAATTGAGGTAAATGTGCTAAGCAACGTATAGCAGCATATATATTCGCAAAGGTGTTTCACAGTGCTGCTGCCAAATAAAGGCAAGAGTGCGTTTTAAGAAATTCTTGTGAGGGGGTGGAGGGGATTTTTAAAAAACTTTGGCAGCGCTTCGCCGATTTTGCTAAAGGGGAAAGAGCGGCGAAAGGAGGGCGTTCCACAACTTTTCTGCTGGCGCTGGCCTGTATCGGTATCGTTTTGATGTTTTTCAGTGCCAGTCCGGAGCAGCAGAGGACGCCTCCTCCCCTCGACAGTAACAGTGAAGCTGTATTGAATCCTTTTGGTCTCAAGGGAGACTATAGGGAGAGGCTCGAAGGCGAGCTTGAAGACAGGCTGCGGCAAGTCAAAGGAGTAAAAGCCGTGTCAGTGCTGATTACTTTGGAAAGCGGCAGCGCTACGAAATATGCGCAAAATACCGAAAATACTGAGCGGAGCACGACGGAAAGAGACGAGGCCGGCGGTCAGCGGGAGATTAAAGAAACAACCGAGCGGAAACAGCTTGTCATGACCCGAGACGGCAGCGGCGAACAGGCTGTGGTTACAGAAGAGCGGCAGCCGAAGATTAAAGGGGTGTTAATCGTCGCCCGTGGTGCGGAAAATCTGCTGATCAAGGAACGGATAACCATAGCTGTGGCAGCGGCTCTGGATCTGCCGACGCATCGGATTAGCGTGCTGCCTATGGACTAGGAGGAAGGTGGATGAATGTGAGCAGAAAAATTATGACGCTATCTATTCTGGCGGTAACGCTGACAGCAGTCTGGTGGCTTGCAGGCCTAGGAGGGGAGTCGCGGAAAACCGATGTACCGGCAAATGAAGCAGTACCTGTTATCATCGACGATCCCGAGGCGAACCCGGGAGAGTTGGAACTGGAAGAATATGAAGCATTTTTTGTGGAATACAGACTTGAGCGAGACCGTGTCCGAGGTAAGGAGCTGGAAATGTTAAACGGAATGATCGGCAATCCGGACATTTCGCAGGAAGGCAAAAAACAGGCTGAAGAACAATTGTTGGCCTTGGTGGAAACAATGGAAAAAGAGTTGCTGGTGGAAAACATGTTGAAAGCACATGGTTTCGCAGACGCTGTCTTTTTTTACCGTGGCAGGATGACTAATGTTGTTGTGCAGGCGGAAAATTTACTGGACCAGGAATTTCTGCAGATTGCGGAAATGGTCAGCGGGGTCACCGGGGTAGGGATGGAGGAGGTAACGGTGGTGGAACATAGCGGCCCATAGCAGGAATTTCGCTGATGGGCATGGAATTGTATTCCAGAGCATTCTTTGGTATAATAAATATCGTCACAGCTCCTGTTGTGGCAAGGAGGGATTTTTGTTGGCTGAACATGAGACGTATGCAACGACAGAATTTGGTAACATTAAGATAGCGGATGATGTGGTGGCAATTATTGCCGGTCTGGCTGCCAGCGAGGTGGAAGGCGTGGCCGGGATGAGTGGCGGCATTGCCGGTGGTATTGCAGATATGCTGGGCAAGCGGAACCTGGCTAAAGGTGTTAAGGTTGAAGTGGGCGATAAGCAAACTGTCATAGACCTTTATATCGTTGTCAGGTTTGGAGCAAGGATTCCTGATGTGGCCTGGAATATTCAAGAGAATGTAAAAAAAGCAGTAGAGTCTATGACGGGCTTAGAAGCCGCTAGGGTAAATGTTCATGTGCAAGGGGTCAACTTCGGCACAGCAAAGGAGCATGAAGAAGAAGTTGACGAACGTGTCAGGTAAGTAAATTCTTCTTGAGGAAATTATATCGTTTCCAACTTAATGGGGGTGTCTTAGGGTGATTCCTTTTCGGTCGGGTTTGAAACCCGCCCCTACCAAAAGGTGCTCAGAGCCCGCAGACCCGCCGAAAGGCGGCGGCAGCCCGTAGGGGCGGGTTTCAAACCCGCCCTTGCTATATGGATAAGACGCTCGGTATTGCACAAAAGGGAGTGGTATAGGCATGACTACTGGTGAGAGGCTATATCTGGGTTTACTTGCGCTATCGTTTGCTGCAGCCGGTGTCGCGCTTGGCGCGGTTGCTACCGCCTATTTTCCTTTGGATTTTTTACGGACAAGCTTGGAAGCAGTCTATGGAAACCGTAATTTTATGGTTTTGGCCGCTGTGATAATTTTGTTGGCTGTGGCAGTATTGGCGGCAAGTTTGCGCCGCAGCGAGCGGATAGAGTCAATTTTGCAGCAGGGACCACTTGGTGAGGTGAGGATCTGCTTCAAAGCAGTGGAAAACCTGGTGCTGAAAGCGTCTAAAAGTATTAAAGGGATTAGGGAAGTAAAAACAAAAATCGTTTTTAGCGACAGCGGCGTCGTTATTTTTCTCCGTGCAGTTATTTACCCGGATCAGATAATCCCGCAGTTGACTGCGGAACTGCAGGCTGCGGTGAAAGATGATGTGGAGAAAATTACGGGTAGCAGTGTTGCCGAAGTAAAAGTGATGATTGAAAATATTGTTACTGACGGCATGAAGACTGCTCACTAACGACTTCTGAAAGAGGGTGAGGACGTGAGTGCAAAGCTAATGCGCAGGCTTTTGGCTGAACATTGGGGAAAAGTGCTGGGTGGCTTAATTGGTCTGGCTGTCGGCCTTTCAATAATTACTTATGGCTTGTGGAGAAGTTTGCTGTTATTTTTGTGTATTGCTCTGGGTGTATCTTTAGGCAAACTGTATGACCGCCATGATGGGCTGCAGAAGATACTGCAGCGTATCTGGCCTGACGGCGATTGACGGGAGGAATTAGATGAGCCGGCGGCTAGCAAGGGAAATTGCCTTTAAAGCATTATTTCAGGAAGATGTGGGTAAAAACTGCCTGGAACCAGTGTTCACTGAATTATTGACGGAGAGCGGGTTAAGCGGTGACCATGCCTTATTTGCCCGACAGTTGGCTGAAGGCACTCTTTTACACCTGGCAGAAATTGACAATATACTTGCTAAGTATTTGGTAAACTGGGAGTTCGGCAGACTGGCTGCCGTTGACAGAAGTGTATTGCGGCTGGCAACATATGAGCTTCTCTATTGCGCCGATATCCCTACCGCCGTTTCCATTAATGAAGCTTTGGAGCTAAGCAAGCTCTTTAACAGTGATGAGTCGGCAAAGTTTCTAAATGGTGTGCTGGACAAATTGGCCCGCGACCAAGAAGGCGGCAAGGAGGAGTCGTAATGTTTCTGGGAGTAGATACTTCATGTTATACAACGTCCCTGGCCGTAATCGACGCCGAGGGACGTTTGCTTTCCGAGGCAAGAAAGTTGCTCACTGTGCCGCGGGGGGAGCGTGGTCTGCGGCAAGCAGACGGCGTGTTTCAGCATGTGCAGAATCTGCCTGAGCTGGCAGCCGTTTTGAATAAAGAGGTCGGTCCGTTAAGACTGCAAGCGGTGGCAGCCTCAACGCGGCCCCGGCCGTTGACTGGCTCTTATCTGCCTGTCTTTACAGTGGGGGCATCATTTGCCCGTTCTTTAGCAGCGGCTTTCGGCGTACCGTTTTTTGAGCTGTCACATCAGGAAGGACACTTGCTCGCGGGCCTATGGTCAGCCGGAGTTGAATGGCAGAGTTTTTATGTTGTTCATCTTTCCGGCGGCACCACGGAAGTGCTGGCGGTGGAGATGAAGGATGAGTTGATGCTTTCCGAGTTGGGTGGCACGGAAGATTTGCACGCCGGTCAGTTCATTGACCGCGTGGGGGTGGCGCTTGGGTTGCCGTTTCCTTCCGGGCCCAATTTGGAAAAGCTGGGTGTTTGCGCCGGCCCAACTCCTTTGGCTGTGCCTGTGGCAGTCAAAGGAGGCATTTTGTCTTTTTCCGGACCCGAAAGCCATGTTCAACGAGCGCTGCTGCAAGGCGTTCGTCCTGACGACGCGGCAAGAGGAGTGGAGCACTGTGTTGCTCAGTCAGTCTGGTACATTTTAAAAAATATTCGCAGGGAGTATGGTGTGAAACCGGTGCTTTTTGTCGGTGGGGTTATGGCTAATGCTTACATTCGCAGCTATTTGTCGGAAAAAATTGGCAATAATGCTGCTTTCGCCAGCGTTGCTTTTGCAGGGGATAACGCTGTGGGCGCAGCTTTATTTGCGCATAAGTTCACTTGTTAGAAAAGTTCTAAAATTCCTGCATCTTGTACTGTGAAAAAAGGAAATATGACTAATTTGGCGAATTAACCATACTTGGAGAGAAGCAGTTTAGTCATAGGTAAGGGAGGAAGCGCTATTGTATAAGCTGGTTACGAAAAGAGTGCTCTCAGACGTTTCAACATTGTTTGAGGTAGAAGCACCGCTAGTTGCCAGGAAAGCCAAACCGGGGCAGTTTATTATTCTGCGCATTGATGAAAAGGGAGAACGAATTCCCCTCACCATCGCAGACTCTGACCCTGAACGGGGAACCGTCACCATAATTTTTCAGGAAGTCGGGCTCACGACAAAATGTTTGGCCAAAAAAGAAGCAGGCGAATATATTGCCGACTTTGTAGGGCCGCTTGGCAAACCAATGGAATTTCCCGAGCATCCTGGGCGTATTATTGCTGTGGGCGGTGGTGTGGGGATTGCCCCGATTTATCCCAAGGTTAAAGGGTTTTATCAAGCGGGAATGGATGTATTTTCGATTATCGGGGCACGTACTAAGGATTTTTTGATTCTTGAAGATGAAATGCGGCTAGTCAGCAAAGAGCTGCATGTTTGCACAGATGACGGCAGTTATGGCCGCCATGGTTTCGTCTCCGACGTGTTGCAAAATTTTCTTGCTGATGGCGAGCAGATTGCGGAAATTATTGCGGTTGGTCCGTTGCCGATGATGCGGGCGATTGTTAATCAGACCCGTCCCTATGGAGTAAAAACTGTTGTCAGCTTAAACCCGATCATGGTAGACGGCACCGGGATGTGCGGCGCCTGCCGCGTTACAGTCGCTGGCAAGACAAAGTTTACTTGCGTGGATGGGCCGGTGTTTGACGGACATCAGGTCGATTTTGATGAGCTGGTCGCCCGTTCCCGCATGTATCAGACCGAAGAGAAGCAGGCTTTGGGTCATTGTCGTTGTGGTTGCGGAGGTGAGAAGTGATGGAGCCAAACGTTACTAAAAAGCATCCGATGGAAGAACAGAAAGCGGCGGAACGAGTTAAAAACTTTAGCGAAGTTCCTTACGGCTATAATATCGATACAGCCATTGCCGAGGCGGAGCGCTGCTTGGAATGTAAAAAGGCGCCCTGCCGGCAAGGTTGTCCCGTTGAAGTAGATATTCCTGCTTTTATCGGTTTAATTAAGGAGAAAAAGTTTGGCGAGGGCGTCTTCGCTCTTAAAAGCAAAAATAATCTGCCGGCGATATGCGGCCGTGTCTGTCCTCAGGAAAGCCAATGTGAATCTTTCTGCGTCCGGGCCAAAAAAGGGGATTCTGTAGCTATCGGCCGCCTTGAACGTTTTCTTGCCGATTGGGAATTGGAGCATGGCGTAGACGTTCCGGCGCTTCCTGTGCCCACCGGCAAAAAAGTGGCTGTGGTAGGAGCAGGCCCTGCAGGACTTACCTGTGCCGGCGATTTGGCCAGGATGGGTCACGATGTCACCATTTTTGAAGCGTTCCATATGCCGGGGGGCGTGTTGGTTTACGGGATTCCTGAATTTCGTCTGCCTAAAGAAATCGTGCGCAAAGAAGTCGATTATATCCAACGTCTCGGGGTTAAGCTGCGCACCAATATTGTCATCGGCAAAACTATCACCATAGATGAACTGTTTAGCGAAGAAGGATTTCATGCCGTCTTTATCGGGACTGGCGCCGGCTTGCCCACTTTCCTTGGTATCCCCGGGGAGAACCTGCTTGGCGTATATTCAGCCAACGAATTTTTGACCAGAACAAATTTAATGAAAGCCTATCTTTTCCCGGAATATGACACTCCGATTAAAGTTGGGAAAAATGTGGCTGTGGTCGGTGCCGGCAACGTGGCAATGGACTCGGCGCGCACAGCTTTACGCCTGGGAGCCGAGAACGTCTATATTGTTTATCGCCGTTCTGATAAGGAAATGCCGGCTCGCTTGGAGGAGATTCATCATGCGGAAGAGGAAGGCGTTCAATTCAACTTACTGACCAATCCGATTAAGATCAGCGGGGACGAAAACGGTTGGGTTAAGGGGATTGAGTGCGTGAAAATGCGTCTCTGCGAGCCGGACGAGTCCGGCCGTTGCCGTCCCGAGCCGATCGAAAAGTCTAACTTTGTTTTTGCCGTTGATACGGTGGTGGTGGCTGTGGGGCAGACGCCGAACCCGTTAGTGCCCCAGACAACCGCCGGTTTGAAAACAGGTCGCCGAGGAACTATTGAGGCTGACGAATCGGGGAAAACTTCGCGGGCAGGTGTTTGGGCCGGCGGCGATATCGTTACCGGTGCAGCTACCGTTATTAACGCGATGGGCGCCGGTAAAACCGCGGCGAAGGCAATGGATGAATACTTGAGAAGCCTGCCGACAGCTTAACAGAAGATTATATTTTAGTTTGATTTTCCGGCAAAGCAGGAAAATCAACGGCGCAGATAAAATAATACATTCAGGGAGGGATTTATGATGAGTGCAAAATTGATCAAAGGGCCCGAAGTGGCCGCAGCAATCCGGGACCAAATCGCAGTCGATTTGGCAAGCTTGAAGGAAAAAACGGGTAAAGTTCCCGGCTTAGCCGTGATCCTTTTAGGTGAAGACCCGGCGTCCAAAGCGTATGTAGGTAACAAGGAAAAAACGAGTAAAGCTCTCGGCTTCTATTCCGTCGTCCATCGAATCCCCGCAGAAACTACTCAGGAAGAATTGCTGAAAATGATTGACGACTTAAACAATGACGAAGATATTCACGGCATCTTGGTGCAGCTTCCGCTGCCGGACCACATTCATGAAAAGGCAGTGATTGACGCAATTGCTGTTGAAAAAGATGTTGACGGTTTTCACCCGATAAACGTAGGCAATCTAATGATTGGCGATGATTGCTACATACCTTGTACGCCGCATGGCTGCATGAAAATGCTGGAATACATCGGCTATGATCTGAAAGGTAAAAATGCAGTCGTGGTCGGGCGCAGTAACATTGTCGGCAAACCGGTGGCGCTGCTTTTACTCCAACAACATGCCACTGTCACCATCTGCCACTCCCGTACGGCTGACTTAGCAGCCGTCTGTCGCGAAGCTGACGTTTTGGTGGTAGCCGTGGGCCGTGCAGAAATGGTTAACGGTGATTGGATTAAGCCGGGTGCCGTAGTTATTGACGTCGGCATCAATCGAGTGGATGATAAGCTGGTGGGCGATGTCCATTTTGAGAGCGCTAAAGAAAAAGCATCGTATATTACCCCTGTGCCCGGCGGCGTAGGCCCCATGACTATTACCATGCTGATGCTAAATACGCTGGAGTCATTTAGGCGCAAACACAATTTAAAGTAAGAAAACAGGAGGGATTACCATGGCTGCCCGCATTATCGATGGCAGTGCCATCGCTAAGGAGTTACAACAGAAAATCAAAGCAGATGTGGCCAAGTTTAAAGAGCAAAATAAAACTCCAGGGCTGGCCATTGTACTTGTTAACAGTCCGGTAGCGCGTACCAATATTGCCGAGCTGAAAAAACGGATGTGTGACAGTGTGGGTATTTATTGTGAAGTACACACGCTTAATTCGCTGTCGGGGCAGGCAAATGTTATGGCGCTGGTGGAAAAGCTTAACGCTGATCCAAAGATTACCGGCATCAACATCCACCCCATGCCTAACCACATTGATTACCGGGCGGTGGTTCATGCCATTGATCCGCTCAAAGATGTGGAGGGCGTTCACCCCGAGAATATGGGCAATTTTTTGATTGGCGATAAGCGCTACATTCCGTTTACTCCGCGCGGCATTATGAAGCTTCTTGAAAGCACGGGAATTGAGCTGAAAGGCAAACGTGCCGTGATAGTAGGGCGAAGCCAGCATGTTGGTCTGCCGGTGGGCTTTTTGCTCTTGGAGCGGCACGCCACCGTCTCTTTTGCCCATTCGCGTTCTTGGTATCTGGAGCAATTGACTTGTCAGGCCGATGTGTTAGTAGTGGCTGCCGGTCATGCGGAGATGATTACCGGTTCTATGGTAAAGCCCGGGGCCGTTGTCATTGATGTGGGTACTAACCTGGTCGGCGGGCATTTGGTGGGTGATGTTGAGCATGACAGCGTCAGCCAAGTGGCCGGTTGGCTGACCCCCGTTCCCGGAGGCGTAGGACCGATGACTGTGGCCATGTTGTTGAACAATCTGATAGGATGTTGTGATTAGATGCTAAACGGTTCTGAGCGTATTCTTTCAGTTGCGCAAGTAACGCAATATATTAAAAATTTATTTGCCGCTGATTCACAGCTTAATAGGCTGCGGGTCAGCGGTGAAATTTCTAATTTTAAAGCTCATTCCTCCGGCCATATGTATTTTACGCTAAAAGATGCGGCTGCTGCTATACGTTGCGTAATGTTTAAGAGTGCAAACGGGCGTTTAACATTTCGTCCCGCAGACGGCATGAAAGTGGTGCTGGGCGGACGCCTGTCCGTCTATGAACGCGATGGAATGTATCAGCTCTATGTGGAGTCCATGGCGCCTGAAGGGGTGGGCAGTCTTTTTGCCGCTTTTGAAGAAATGAAAAAACGATTGGCGGCGGAAGGCTTGTTTGCGCCGGAAGCAAAAAAACCTTTGCCCCGTTTCCCTGAACGCATCGGCTTAGTCACTTCTCCCACCGGCGCTGCAATTCGCGATATTCTTGCCACACTTTCCCGCCGCTTTCCTCTGGCCGATGTGCTGGTGGTGCCGGTTCTGGTTCAGGGAGTGGAAGCGGCCGCGCAAATTGCTGAGGCCATAAATTTTTTTAACGGTATTCCGGCTGTGGATGTATTGATCATCGGCCGTGGCGGCGGCTCCATTGAAGAACTTTGGGCCTTTAACGAAGAAGTTGTTGCTAAAGCCATTTATAGTTCCCGTATTCCCGTAGTATCTGCGGTGGGCCACGAAACCGATTTTACGATTGCTGACTTTGTGGCAGATGTCAGAGCTGCTACGCCTACCGCTGCGGCAGAAATTGTTGTGCCGGATCAGCGAGAGTTGCAGCAGTTTTTAGCAATGGCAAGAAGCAGGATGACGGCAGTGATGACGGCTAAGTTGGAGCACAACCGCCGTTATGTGGAAAGAATAGCATCAGCCCGTGAATTTACCCGTCCCTCCCAGCGTTTTGACCAACACCGCCAGATGCTGGATAATTTAGCTTCCAGGCTGGAAAATCGCCTCTCTTATCTGATGCAATCTTATACTGCTAAACTTGATTTTCTGGCGGGGAAGCTTGGAGCGCTAAATCCTGAGGCCGTTCTGGCAAGGGGTTTTGCTATTTGTCTGGATGAGAACGGCAGAGTGGTAAGAGATGCACGGCAGCTTGCAGCTGATGATCTGCTGCGTGTTCGGCTGCAGCAAGGCAATGCAGACGCCAGGGTTATACAAACTTATGCGGAGGAAGTCTGATGACTAAAGCAAGCCAAGGCAAATTGACACTAACATTTGAACAGGCGCTGAAGCGCTTGGAAGAAGTGCTGGCCAGCCTGGAGCGCAGTGACTGTCCATTGGAAGAAGCGTTGGCTCTTTACCAAGAAGGAATGGGTCTGCTCCGGCAATGTCGTCATAAGTTAGCGGATGCGGAAGGAAAAGTAGCCGTTTTGTTAAAAGAAGCAGGCGAGTTTATCCCTTTTACGGGTGAGGGGGAAAGCTGATGACATTTGAGATCAGTAAAACTGTGGCGCAAGTGGATGAAGCTCTTAATCGACTTCTTCCTCCGGAAGATACTTTCCCTCCGGAAATTCATGGCGCCATCCGTTACAGTGTTTTTGCCGGCGGCAAGCGCCTGCGGCCACTGCTGACATTAAGTGCTGCCGAAATATTCGGTGTGCCTCAGCTCCATGCTATGCCGGCTGCTTGTTCGTTGGAAATGGTGCATACCTATTCACTGATTCATGATGATCTGCCGGCGCTTGATAATGACAATTACAGGCGAGGACGTTTCTCAAACCATAAAGTCTACGGTGAAGCAATTGCTATTCTGGCGGGAGACGCGCTATTAACCATGGCATTTGAAACGCTGGCTGGGGAAGCATCGGCCTATTTTCCTGCCGCTACCGTAGTGCGTTTAATGGAGGAACTGAGCAAAGCAGCCGGAGTGAGCGGCATGATCGGCGGTCAAGTGGCAGATATTCTTTCTGAGGGGAAGCAAGTCAGTGCCGAGCGACTGGATTATATTCATCGCCACAAGACAGGAGCACTATTTAGCTGCGCCATTCGCAGCGGAGCCATCATGGGCGGCGCATCGCTTGCAGAGTTACGGATTCTCACTTCTTTTGCCGATAAGATGGGTCTGGCCTTTCAGATTGTCGATGACTTACTGGACATCACCGGTGAACAAGCATTGTTGGGCAAAAAGACCGGTGCCGATGCTGAGCGTCAAAAAGCAACGTATCCTGCGCTTTTTGGCTTGGATGCAGCTCAAAAAAGAGCGGTTGATCTTTTGTTTGAGGCTGAGCAAGAATTGGAACCTTTCGGTGAGGCTGCGGCGAGTCTTTATTATCTAGCTCAAAAACTGGTTCACCGCCAATGCTAAGCGGAATTAAGCACAGTGCGGCTATGTAGTCATTGTCAGCCTGCGCGCGGCTCAGTGCCGCTAGCGTGCAGAATCACAGCACGTTTTAAAGCGACTAAATCATCTTTTTTTGTGTTACAGTGCCCGGTGTGCTATTTGTGTGTCCAGACAAGATATGTTACAATAAGCATTGAATCCGTAAGTGGCGCAGTATTCTAGTTGACGCGACCGTTTCCGAGGACGGGCCTAAAAATCCGTAAAGGGCATAGCGATGAAGTTCTTGGTGCTGGCTGCCGACGCCCAGTTGGGGGCTGG
>JAGXTL010000059.1 GCA_018333635.1 Dethiobacter sp. | reverse complement strand
GCATTTGTACCAGCAGTTCGCCCATTTCTTTGTACTGGGTGAAGATGAGGGTTTTTTCGTTTTGCTGCACGATTTGTTTGAGTAAGTCGAGAGCCATCTCGGCTTTGCCGGAATAATGGGGTTCCGGCTGGCCTTTTTTGGAGAAATGGACAGGGTGGTTGCAGATTTGTTTGAGCGAGGTCATCAGGCTGAAGATCAGGCCCCTTCTTGCCATGCCGTCGCTGTCGCTAATCTTTTTCATCTCCCGCTCCAGCACCCCGTGGTAGAGCGCGGCCTGCTCAGCCGTTAGGCGGCAGTATTCATTCTTGGTTGTTTTCTCCGGCAAATCGGATATAACTGTTTTATCGGACTTCATCCTGCGCAGGATAAAGGGGGCGGTGGCTTTGCGCAGCAGCCTCGCTCTTTCCATGTCTCTGTACTTCTCGACCGGTACGGCAAAACGCCGCGCGAATTCTTTTCTTGAGCCGAGAAAACCGGGGAGGATGATGTTAAAGATGCTCCAGAGTTCATCGAGCCTGTTTTCCACGGGCGTGCCGCTCATCGCGACGTAGCCGTCAGCCCGGAGCATTTGTAACGCTATGGCCTGTGCGCTGTAGGTGTTTTTCACGTTCTGTGCCTCATCGATCACCAGGAGGCTCCAGCTTTTTTTGGAGAGCAGTTCCTTGTCGTTGCGTGCTACGCCGTAACTGGTAACAATGATGTCTATGTCTGATATCTGTAGTTCCCTGTCGGGGCCGTGGCAGACTGTGACTTTTAGAGAAGGCGCAAAACGGGCGCATTCTTTCTCCCAGTTGCCAAGCAGCGTGGTGGGGCAGACCACCAAGGCTGGCCCTCGCAGTTTCCCTTCTTCTTTCAGTTTCAGAATGAGAGCGATAACCTGCAGTGTTTTGCCAAGACCCATGTCGTCGGCCAAGCAGCAGCCGAGTCCTCTGTCATAATTGCCATAGAGCCAGCGCAGGCCACGCTCCTGATACGGGCGCAAGCTAGCCCGAAGGCCGGCCGGTACGGAGACATCTCGTTCCGTGTGCAAATCAGCAAGTAACTTTGCCAGGACGGCATCGTGTTCAAAGCTGACGTCGCCCGCTTCTCCCGTCAAGCCGGCGCGCAGCAATTGGGTCGGACCGAGCTTGGGCAGCGGCTTTTTCAGCTGAGTCAGGATGCGGTCTACTTCTTCCGGCTGAAGCAGGAGGTAGTTGTCGCGGTAACGCACAATCCCCGAGGCATCCGCCGCCAATTTTTTAAATTCTTCTCCGCTCAAGCGCGTGTCGCCGAGGGACACTTCCCAGTCAAACGAGACCATCTCGGCCACTGATAGGTAGGTAACGTTTTTCCCTTTGCTTTTGGCGGACAGCACAAGCTTTGGCGATAGGACGGAGAGGAGTTCTTTTGGCAAGAGCATGCGAATGCCAAGCATGGAGAGCACTTCTTTGCCTTCGCCGAGAAAACGCGTCAGCTCATCGGTTCCCATGGCAAGCGGCTGTTCTCCTTTGTTGGCGAGCATTTCTTTCAAATCGGGACAATAACCGGCGGAGGCGGCAATTTGCCTGGCTACAATGGCCAGCACGTCTCCCGCCTGGCAGGAAAAAGCGTCCTCCCCGGCAAAAAGCCGGGCAAGAGGTATAGGCGGTGCGAGCGGATCTTCCCTGTCTTCCACATCAAGATAGAAACGGAATTTCTTCTGGCGTCCGGACGGCAGTTCAATCCGCACCAGCGGCCCGAAACGTCCGGTCATGCCGGAGAGACTTCCGAGCCAGTCCACCACCGCTTTGCCCGTCTTCTTTTCTTCGAATTTTTCCGGGCGGTAGTCGGCCAGTTGGAAAAAGGCGAGGCACAACTTGTCGTCCTGTTCAATATTATTGTATGAACGCATAAGATAGGCCAGAAAGAGCGAGACGATTTCTTCCGCGCCTTGCCTGCCCGGCATGACCGCTTTCTGTTTACGGTGAAAAATCAAGGTGGGCGGCATCAGCTTTGCCAGCATCTCAATAGCGGCCGCTACAGCGGCATCACGAGACAGCGGCCTGTAGGAAATGTGGAATTGACCGGTTTTCTGCTGAACGACTTCCGGGATAAAGGCGGAGGTTCGGGCCAGCGCGAGGGCAACTGTTGCGGCGGCGCTCAGGAAGGTGATCTCGGGAGAACCTTTAAGGAGGAGGGGCATTTCCAAAAAGAGTTTTAATAGGGTTGGCAAGTCGATTTTGCTCCCACGGAACTGCCGCATCCTGCATCGTCCCGCTTCGAGTAGCGGGACGCGTACCGTCGCTGATTTATCGGCGCCAAAGGGTGAAGTCTGCTCCGGCCAGACAAAAGCTTCTGTGTTAAGCGGCTGTCCTTCATTAGGGTAAAAAATGTGTATGCCGGCCGCTTTTTCAAAGGCGTTATTCTCAGCGACGTCTAACGTTTCGGCGGCTGCGGCCACATTTTTGTAGGCCTTTAAAAGCAGCCTTTTAAAGGCCGAGTTAAAAAGCGGCTTATCGGCGAGCAGAGGAAAGATCGCTCCGGCTTTTTTATCCAGACCGGCGAAGCTGAATTCGGTAGGCTCAGACGGCTTCACAGTAACTTCCGTCAGCGGGACAAACCTGTCTTCCCGTTTCACTTCGCCGGCAAAACCAGCCGTTTCCATCAGCTCCTCTTTGGCAAGCCCCCGCAAGCTGAAGAGCATGAAAGGGTCGATATCTATTTCCTGTGACAGCACGTAGAAGACGGCGGCCAGATGTTTGCAGGGATTTACCCAGTCAGGACAGGAACAAACTGCTTCTATTTCGCGCCATGAGCCGGGGAACAGTTGAATCCCGTGGCGTTCAAAGACAAAAGGCAAATCGAGCGGCAGCTTGCCCGTGGAAAGTTCCGCAGCAAAAGCCGGGTTTTGGCCGATGATTCTGTTGATAGTTTCCACCTGAACCGGCGTGAAGTGCTTCAGCCTCAGATAAATTTTGTAGGCGGCCGCGCGCTGTCCTTTTACTCGCGCTTCCAGGGTGCCGTCCCGGATTTTGACATCTTTCACCCTGCCTTGTGTGGCGTAACTGCGGCCTCTGGACAGTCGGTTACTATGGTCGAGGCGACGCAACGCATCGAGCCAGGAATCTCCCCATGTTGTTTTGGCGAAGGCGCGCTTCCCTCCGGATTCACCCCGTAGTATGCGCTTCAGTGACTTTACATGTTCACGCAGACCTGCGTCCAGCTTTTTTTCGTCGATTCGTTCCATATAAGCCCGCGCTTTCGCCGACTCTCCCGACTCCAGCCAAAAGCCTGCTATATTAACCAGGAAAAGTGGATTTTCTGGGTCGAAGCTTTCCAGCATATCCAGCAACACCTTGGCTTTATCAGGCATCTCTTCCGCCCTGTATAAATTGGCAAGCATTAGAAGCGCCGGGGGAAAAGTCACTCCCCGGTTAAACATGCCTTGCAGCAGTGTAATCGCTTCCCCGTTTTTCCCCAGAGTCCGTAGTCGCAGGGCATTTTCATACAGCTTCTTTGTTACGGCATCCGGTGCTGTGCTGACTGTGGTATTATTAATTTTTACCAGTTGTTTTTTTCCGTCCAGCAGAACCGGGATCTCCTCATTTTCCCGGTAAACGCCCGCTTTTACGAGCCCCGTGGCAGCAGCTATTTTTACGGGTGCGGGAAACATAGCGTCTTGCAGAATTTCCCGACCGAATTGTTTTCCCCACTCGCCTCCGTTAGCAATCATCATTTCCACTATGACGGCTGCCTGCCGTTCGTCATTATTCTCATCAAACACGTTCGCCAGCAATGACATCCGCATTATACCGCTCTGCAGCAGTTGAGAAAGATTGTCATCTTTGAGATGACTTAATATCTTTTCCGTATGTCGCGCCGAAATCACCTCATACTCCAGACCAAAGGGAGGGACAACCCCCTTTCCTGCCAACAGCGCCACAGTTTGCATGCTGAGCGCGTAAGCAAACTCCCGGATATTTCCCCAATATGAGGCAGCCTGCGGGAATCGTTTCAGGTTAAAGGAAGCAATACCTGCCAGATATTTGTTCTCCCAGTTCACATGATGCGACTGCCAGCGTCTGTACAAGTCGAGTACCTGACGGTCAGCGCCGAGTTTTCCCGCGACTCTCATGATCATCACGGTATACTCCTGCCAGGATCGTAGTGCGGCCGGTCCTTTCGACCTTACTGCGGCCAAACCATGCTCAAACTCGCGGATTGCTTCATGCAGCTGCTTTTTAGCCTCCTGCAACCGACCAAGTTCTGCAAGACACATGGCTGCCAAGCTTTTCGAGAACGGATTGCCTCTCCCTTTGGGTAAAGCGAGCGTATTCAGAGCTTCTTCGGGCTTGCCTTGCAAGAACCTAGCCATTGCCAGGTTGTTTCGCAGCACTTGGTTGTCTTCCAGCTTCAACATCTTGACCAGCATCTCTTCAGCCTGGTTTAACTTTCCTTGTTCCAAGTATTCACGCGACTGACCAAAGAGTTTTTCCAGTTTGTCTCTGCTCATAAAACACCTCCTTGGACAGGATTTTTCATTTTCAACAGGCTTTGGATAATTCCTTTCATATCTGCTAGGAGTGCTTCCTGCTCCAGGCGCAGATTGTGCGCAAGCATAGTTTGGATAACAGGATGAAATTCGTCGTAGCGGACATCAGTAAGGAGTTTTTCCAGTCTTTTGACATAAGAAGGGTGAAGTGTGTCGGCCATATGGCGGTACGCCAGAAGGGTGTTCTCGTCCATGAAGAGCGGCCGTATATTGGGAAAGATGGTTTCTTTGAGGATGCGGTGGATACGAAATCCGCCCAAATCTATATCGCCCCAATGATAAAGCTGCATTGTTGTGCGCGTTTGTTGGCTAAGGAGCGCAAGCAACTGACGTTTACCGGGACCCGGAAAACCGCCTAAGTAGATGAGAATGATATCTTTGGACAATCCTTTGCGTACAAGTTCATGAAAGTTGGTTTTGTTTTCGATTAAGAGAATTGTATCTGCATGCAGACTTACAAAGCGGATGCGATTAATCTGACTGGTATCGATCACGACACCGAAGGTAAGCGGCGTGAGGTCTGTTGCTATTTCATCAATACTGAGTGTGAGCGGGCCTGCGATCAGCAGCTCGTTTGACGTTCGCACAATGCCCAGTTCGGCCAGAATGTCTTCATCGGAGAGATCCGGATCGGCAAAGCGGCGGCGCACGAGGGAGATGAGGGCGGAACGGTTTTTTCCGGCAAAGAGTTTACTGTTACCCAAGTAGCGGATACTGAAAATTCTTTCGGAGAGTTCCCCCTCCTTTTTGTCGTCCAAGCCTGACAGTAATTTAAGGAAAATTTCCAGCTGTTCGCTCTCCGTTGGAAAGGGTGAGGGGATGGCGCGGGTTGCCTGGATGCTATTTTGAGCCGCTTCCAGTGCTTCCAGAATCCATGGTGTTTGGATTTTGGCGGCTGCACTGCTTATAAGGTATAGTTGCTCTGCCAGTTGATCAGCTTTAGGGAGGCGGCCTGCCATGCGGTAGGCCGCAGCGACATTGTGCAAATTTAGGGTAATTTTTTTGAGGATGTTGTCTTTTTCGCCCCGCAGCCATTCCACCTCAAGGATGCCGGCTGTTTGCAGTTCCACGACAGCCAGATGAATGGCGTATTTGTCTTTTGGTTGGTCGCCGGCAAAATAAACTGGCATGGTAGAGCGGTTAAACGATAGGCCAACCCGACGGTTCACGCGGGATGTACCAAAAAAGTGGGCACTGTTTTCGTATTTGTCGAGGAGTGTATTAAGGAAAAAGGAACGGTAGTCCATCTTAGGCCCCCATTTCCAGGATTTCCTGCGGATCGAAGGCTTTGATCACAGTTTCCCGCTTAACACGGATGACACAAAGGTTGCGATCCATCAGCGGGGCGATGTCGCCGATTTTTTCTGTGGGTGCGGAGAGGATCACTTGCAGACCCAAATCACGGATTAGGCGTACGCTCTCCTGAATGCGCTGGTGATCCATTTTACTGTAAGCTTCATCAAAGACAATCAGTCGCAGAGTGTTTTCATCACCCTGGCGGACACGGTAAAGCTGCAAAAAGGATGCGAGGACGGCGATGTAAAACGGCGTTTGCGTTTCCCCGCCGGATTTTTTGCTGAGGACGCGGGATAGGCGGGACTCCCGTCCTTCATCGTCAATATTCAACATGTCGAAATCGAGGTAAGTGCGATAGTCTGTGAACCGTTCCAAGTTTTCGGATAGGCGCTGCCGTTGATCAGCGGTCAGCGCTCCTTCGCCCACGTCAACAATCTGGCGAAACAGTTCATCCACAGTATCGCCGTGCTTCTCAAGAAATGAAGCAGAGAACAGGTTAAAGCCTTCAATTAACATGTCGTCGTTTATCATGTCGTAGAAGCGCCGGTAGGTTGGGTTTGGCGTCACGGTGAAACGGTAACGGTCACGACCGAAGAAGTTGTCTTTTATGGCGCGGTTTATGTCGCTGATCTGTTCCTCCGCCTTTTCAATATTGGCACGCAGCTTGCTGATAAAGTCTTCACGAAATTGTTCCTGAGCACGCTCTTTGGCGTTTTTAATTTTCTCCCGGTAATCCAGGAGCAATGTGTCACGTAATCGTTCCAGTTCACTGTCGTAAGCAGTATTATCAGGCGCTGTAGGGCTGAAGGAACCTTTGAAGTCCCGGTTGTAATATGTACGCAAATCTACAAGCGTATCCCAACGATCCTTCTTCTTTGTCTCGGTACCTTTGACCACTGATGTAAAAGCTGTAATGATATTGGCAGCAGCGCCTCTTGATTTTAATTCCACCTGATAACGGGGTTCGCCGATTTGCTCACGCCAACTGCTGTCATAAAGTGTGGACAGATTTTCAAAACGCCGTAACCGCTCAGCTTCTATCAATGGCAAGGATTCCTCTTTGCCTTTTTTCAAAGAAGTCGTTTCGCCTCTTTTTTCACGCTGATTACTTAAGATTCCTTTTGCCTGAGCGATCTTCTTGTCATATTGGTTAATTTCTTCTGTGAGGCGAGTCAAATAAGAGAGGTCGAGTTTCCCTAATTGATCTATTGCTTCACGCCACTCGGCTTCCAAAAGCGGCAAGGTTTCCGCTTCTTTTTTGAGTGTGAGAATTATATCGATGTCGTTTTGAGAAAGGGCTGGTGTACGGCTCATGCGCGAAAGCTCATTGACAAGAGGAGCAAGATAGGCCAAGCGCTCAATTATGGTACGCCTTTGTTCTTCTTTTTGCTGAATCTGGCGAGCCAATGCTTTGCGTCCGATATAGGGGGCTTCGTAGCGCTTAGGGTTCAGCAGACGAACTACGTAGTTATGATAAAGCATACCGTCGGGGGTGATGGCAGTATAATGGCGGCGCAGATCTTCAACTGTTTCGCTTTTCATGACACGACCCAAAAGATAGTCTGCGTAAGCACGAGCCAGCGGATTATCAGTTTCCACTTCTTCAGCGAGGCTGCCGGGAAGGGCGGTAGGATTAAGCGCCAGGATTTTTTCCATATCTACCAAGCCCAGGTCATAAAAGCGTCGTTCAAATTTGAGCCGGTCGTATGTCTTTAGTGAGGCTGTAAACATCTGCGGTTGCACCAAGAGATAAAACTTTTGTGTATGGAGATAGCCTTCAATAGCTCTCTGCCATTTATCATTTTTAATTTCCAGCAGCTCGGCAAAAATCTGCGGGTTGGCGCCGGGATTTTCCCGCTCAATGCTGCCTTTAAGCTCTAACAAGTTTGATTCGTAAGGCTTAATACCGCGCTTAAGCCCCTCGATTTCCTTACTTAACCGTTCTTCTTCCGTTTTCGCCTGCTTATGTTCGATTTCCAGGGTATAGGCGGTTTTTTGCAAACCAGCCAGATAGTCGTCCATGCGCACTTTAACCAAACTGAGATATTCATGGCTTAGTCGGCTGTAGTTGCCGATGCCTTCGTTAAATACGCTTAGTGTTTCCGCAGATATAATGTTTGGCAGCTGCAATTCGGGGTGAGTGGCGCAGTAACGGGTGACCTCTTGCCAGCAGCGATAGTGACTGTTTAGCAAAGAAGTTAAGCGCTCGGCACTGTTCTTTGCTTTTGTGATCTCCCGCTCCAGAAAGCGTTTTTTCTCTGTCAGCGATTGTTCTTTTTGATAAATGTCGGAGCGCGCCCGTTCCTCTAAAAGGCGGTCGCGTTTTCCTTCCAAAGATGCCAATTGATCTTCCGTTTCTGCGATCTCTGCTGTGAGATTCAGGATGTGTTTTGTAAGTTGCTCAATTTCCCGACGGTGTGCTGTCAAGTCGTCTTCGCTTTTGCCAACGGCGGCACGGTCAAGCAGGAACTGCTGGATGTACAGGCGGTCAGCTTCTTCACGGTAAGCTTGGTGCTGCGTGCTGATGCTTGCCAGTGCCTCCACCCGTTTTTCCACCCAGTCAAGCTCTTCTTCCAGTTGTTTATACTGACGGATATTTTCCTGCATATGAGAAATGTCCACTTCATTTTCCGTATCGCAGACAAACTCGGTGAGGAACTGTTTGATATTCATAATCGGGGAAAAAGGGACGGCTTTGCGAAAAAGTCGGAAAAAGCGGTTGTTTAGTCCTCCTAAAACGCCAACCAAGAGGTCGCGATATTCCGCATTGCTATCTAACACCTGGTAGCGTTTCGCCTCATAATGATTGCCAAGATAGGCGCGCAGGGTGCGGATATTCATCGGGATGTTGTCTAAATTGAAATGGTGCGACGGCAGGTGGTCTTTAAGGTAAAAAAAGCGATGCTTGAATTCACCGTCTTTATAGGTGTCAAAAACTATCCCCAGGCAAAAACGGCTGCCGGAGATGGTGTCACTGTATTCCAGGACAATATAGCTGGTAAAGTCTTTATCACTGCGGAGGTAAACTGTGTTAGTGTTTTCATCTTCAGCCACTTCGCCGCGGAGATACCCTTTCAGTGTCCGTGTCGAACGCTCACTGGCCGCCTTATTGAAAAAGTGGCCCTGAGTGTCACCAAGCATCATCAGCTGGATGGCGTCAATAATGGTTGATTTGCCCGCGCCGTTTTTGCCGGTCAGAAAGTTCACATCCTTAAATTCAAGCAACTGATGGCGAATGTAGTGCCAGTTAATCAATAGCATCTTCTCCAGACGCTTCATCTTCCCTCCCCTCCTCTCCGATAGATGTTTGCCTTAAAGTTTCATAAAGTTCCCCGATTTTCTCGTTGGAGACCAGAAGCGTCACGGACGGGTAGATGATTAAGCGTGTCTGGGGAGTTGTCCAGCTTCCGTCCAGTTTATCAATGATGCTATGGTTTTTCAGGATACCTAAGTTTTCACGCAGCATTTTATCCGACGGCTTTTTGTCAAGCAAACCGAGGTGAAACATTTTCTCAAGCAATTCGCCCACAGTTGTAAACGCTTCACGGCGGAGTGCCAGCTTTTCTAGTTGTTCTTCGTAGATCAGCCTAAGCGTAAAGAGGATATAGGTGGCGGCTTTATCAAGGCGGCGGTGGTTATAGCCAAAGCGGTTGTAGAGAGCAGCCACGCCGCGGTGCCCGTCTAGCTGAGTTCCCCAACCGGCCACCCTGAAATAGTCGGAAAAAAGCGTCTGGTAACGTTCCAGGAAGCGAAAGTCCTTGTTAATCACAATCCCGTGACTTTTAACATCAACTTCGTCGCGCACAATGAAGGTCTTTTGAAAAAGCAAATTGACAACACGGGCAAATTGCTCCCTGTCTTTATCGCTCATTTTTTCCCATTCCTGTTCCCACATGGCCTTTCCCCTCCTCTCTTGAGATGACTAGTTCCGGTAGACGGTAGCCGTTCACAAACAGATAGCCTTCCCTAAACTCTAGACGGTAAGGCAAGCCATTTTCATCGCTTTTCACTGCGGCGAGCAGTAGTTTGACAAACTCCTCCGCAGAAGCAAGTTCCAATTCGGCCGCTGCCATGCTCCGTCTCTCTCCTAATTGCTTCAGGATAAAATCAATGACTTTGCGGTGCGAATAAACCTGTGCCAATCGTTCTCTAAAGCCCGCCAGTTCTTCGGCGACATCTTCAGCGGAAGCAGCCGCCTCCATCACCTCTTCCGGCGCATGTTCCCGCCGTTTAGGCTCATTATATAAAGATAATTCATCCAAGTAGCCGGCACTGTATAAAGGCAGGTCGGCTAAGGCACGAGGCAGCGCCCGTTCATCCTTTAATGGCGGCATTGCTTTTAATACTTCCACCAGTTTGCCTTTGATATCGCGGTCGGCGTTTAAATAGTATTGCATCCGCTCCACTGAAGCCCAGGTATAACCGGCATTTTTTCGGTCAATTTGCGCCAGTATACTGCCCAATCTGTCATAGGTGTCCATAATTTCGCCGATCATGCTGATCGCCTGTGAGCGCGCTTCAGCTTTATCGGCAAACTCGCCCCGGCGCAGTGCGGCGGCAGCAATAATGTTAAGCGTATCCGCGTCACGAAGCCAAGAACGCAGGATAGAGGTAATGCGCTGTTTGAAACGGGGCACACTGTCAAATGTCTTGAGCGGATGATAAACACGGTCGGATACCAGCACACGAAAGCGGTCAAAATGTTCAGCAAGCAGCTCCTTTACATCTTCCTGCTCCTGCAGGCGCTGGTGGTAAATGCGAATGTTATCAAGCAGTTCCCGCAGGCTTTTCCAGAGTTCTTCCGTGGCACGATACGCCTGTTTTAAAGCGTCATACATATGCTCGTCTCTGTCTTGTTCGGCCGTGCGCAAATTTGAATAAGTGGAATAGACAAAACCGTTATATTCCACAGGTTTTCCATGAAGGATATCGTAAAACAGGTGCAGCAGCTTACTGGCGTAACCCGGGACAACATAACTTTCTTCAAAAGAAGCCAGATCCGGCTCCAGTTGGAGCCAGCCCGTATCGACAAATCTGCGCAACAGAAAATGTGCTCTCCCCGAAAGATTTACATCTTCATCCGGCACATAAAGATCATCATCTTCTCTTTTTAAATCAAGCATTCTTGTCTCCAGTCCGGCAACCAGTCTGGAGACCAAGTCTTGCTTTTTTAGGAGAGTTTCACTGCGATACTGGCGGTGAAGGATCAAGAGCGCTTCAATATAAATATCCCTGTTTGGTGACGCAAACAGAGAAAAGAAATTTTGGGGGAATATCTCAAAAAAGCGCACTATGACAGACCTTCCTTCGCCACACATTAAAGTATTTACTTCTTCGACTTAAAAGGGAGATTTCCTTTAGTATGCGGCTAGATATTGCCACTCTGGAGTTATTCAATTTCATATGCAGTCACGTGCGCTCCCGAAAAAATTTCCCCCCTCACCCTAACCCTCTCCCCCCATAGGGTGGAGAGGGAATGTTAGCACTGCCCCTTAGGCTTCTCCAGTTAAAAAGAGGGGGAGAGATAGTCTAAGAGCATAACACAGGAAAAACAAAACGCACCCCTCATAATGAAAGGTGCGCTGCTTAAAATATAAAATTTAGTCTGGCGGAGACCTACTCTCCCAGGGACCAACGTCCCAAGTACCATCGGCGCTGGAGGGCTTAACGGCCGTGTTCGGAATGGGAACGGGTGTGACCCCTCCGCCATTTCCGCCAGAAAGTTCTCTCAAAACTGCACAGCGATATGCAAAATGTCATAAGTTAAGGTCAAGCCCTCGACCTATTAGTACCGGTAAGCTTTGACATTGCTGTCTTTACACACCCGGCCTATCAACCAGATCTTCTCTCTGGGGTCTTACCTCGTTTACCGAGCGGGAGAACTTAT
>JAGXTL010000029.1 GCA_018333635.1 Dethiobacter sp. | reverse complement strand
GGCTTCGCCTTGACGATCTCTTGGATTTCACTTATGACGGTTTTAGTAAAATACTGACCATGTATTTGCATATTCCTATCTTAGCATTGCTTGACCCACGGTGTCAAGTGTGGGTAAGGGTTAGCCCAGAGGGAGAGGGCAAAAGAGAGGGAGAGGGTAAAAAAATAATTTTCTCTTGTCTGGCAGGAATAAGCAAATTGCCGCCGAAATAGTGTTACCAATAAAATAATCATAACACTGGAGGTACATTATGACTGCGAAAAAATTGCTTTTAGTTTGCCTTTTGCTCTTCGGACTGGCTTTGCTGCCTGCCGCCGGTTGCGGCGGGCCTAGAAACAGCGCCGAAAGAGAAGGCAGACAAGCCAACGAGCTTGTGCTTGCCATCGGCGGAGAGCCGGAGGCAGGATTTGACCCGACCACCGGCTGGGGAGAGTACGGTTCACCGCTATTTCAAAGTACTCTTTTTAGGCGCGACCACAGTCTGGCCATAGCAGCCGACCTGGCGACCGGCTACGAAGTAAGCACAGACGGCTTAACCTGGACGGTCGGGTTGCGCTCTGATGTAAAGTTTTCAGACGGAAAGCTCCTCACCGCGGAAGATGTGGTTTACACGTTTTCCGCCGCCGCTGAGAGCGGTGCGGTTATTGATCTCAATAACATGGCGAGCGTGGAGGCCATTGATACCCAAACGGTAAAATTCAGCCTCAAACAGCCGCAATCCACTTTCATAAACCTTCTGGCCCGCATCGGTATTGTGCCGAAACATGCCCATGGCCCCGAGTATGCTGCTAACCCGGTAGGCTCAGGTCCCTATAAATTTGTGCAATGGGATAAAGGCCAGCAGTTAATTGTGGAGGCCAATCCGCTTTACCATGGACAAAAGCCTTATTTTGAAAAAATAACCTTTCTTTTTATGTCGGATGACGCGGCGCTGGCTGCGGCTAAGGCGGGCAAAGTAGATATGGTCGCCATCCCTGAGGCTTTCGCCCGTCAGACAATCCCGGGCTTTCGCCTGCTTGAGCTGGACAGCGTTGATAACCGCGGCATCATGTTTCCTTTCATCGCGGCAGGAAGCCAAAGCAAAGACGGCTATCCGGTCGGCAACGACGTTACCGCCGACATTGCCATCCGCCGGGCGATCAATGTGGCTATTGACCGTCAGGCTTTAGTGGATGGGGTGCTGGACGGCTTTGGCTCACCGGCTTATAGTTCAAGCGACGGCTTGCCCTGGTGGAACCCGGAAACGGTTATAAAGGACGCGGATCTTGAGCTGGCAAAGCAAATCTTGTCTGCTGCCGGCTGGGAAGATACCGACGCTGACGGCATCTTGGAAAAAGAGGGACTGCAGGCTAGAATACCGCTTATTTACCCTGCCGCCGACCTGACGCGTAAAGGTTTGGCTATGGCGGTGGCCGACCAACTCAGGCCGCTTGGGATTCAGCTTGAGGTTTCCGGCAAAAGTTGGGAAGCTATTGAGACTTTAATGCACTCCAACGCAGTGCTTTTTGGCTGGGGCAGCCATGACCCGCTGGAAATGTTTAACCTGTACAGCAGCGAAACACGCGGAACAGGCTGGTTTAACACCGGCTTTTACAGCAATGCTGCAGTTGATGAATATTTTGCCAAGGCGCTTGCCGCCACAAACGAAGCAGAGGCAAACCGCTACTGGCAGAAAGCGCAATGGGACGGACAAACAGGTTTTAGCGCCAAAGGCGACGCAGCTTGGGCTTGGCTGGTAAATCTCGACCACCTGTATTTTATCCGGGAAAACCTTGACCTAGGCAGCCAGCAAATTCAACCTCACGGACACGGTTGGCCTGTCACGGCAAATATCACCGAATGGCGCTGGAAGGAGTAGCTATGGCACTGTTTTTATGCGGCAGAGTATTGAGATTACTTACCTTGCTGGTTGCAGTTTCGCTGCTTTCCTTTCTCTTGCTGAGCCTTTCGCCGATTGATCCGGTTCGGGCATATGTCGGCGCCGATATGCTGAGAGTCGGCCCGGAGCAATGGGCAAACATTGCTGCCTACTGGGGCCTGGATCGGCCGCTGCACGAACGCTTTTTTCGCTGGGGCGCGGCAATTTTGCGCGGCGACTGGGGCGTATCAATGATCTTTCGCCGCCCGGTGCTGGAAATTATAGGCGAACGGGCGGTGGCTTCCCTGGCACTAATGCTGACAGCCTGGATCTTTTCCGGCATCTTCGGTTTTGCGCTAGGGGTAGGCGCAGCCATGAAACAGGGAACCTGGATAGACCGGGTTATAAAATGGTATTGCCTTACGCTGGCCTCCACCCCTTCGTTTTGGTTCGGCTTACTGATGCTACTAACCTTTGCCGTCTGGCTGGGTTGGTTTCCGGTCGGCCTGGGAGTGCCCGCCGGAGTGCTTGCCCATGAAGTCACACTGAGCGACCGCCTGCATCACCTGCTGTTACCCGCCTTGACACTAGGCATTACCGGTGTGGCCGGTGTGGCGCTGCATACGAGGCAAAAGCTGATTGAGGTGCTGCAAAGTGATTATGTGCTGTTTGCCAAAGCCAGGGGCGAAAGCGACCTGCAACTGCTGCGGCGGCACGGCTTGCGCAATATTGCTCTGCCTGCCATTACTCTGCAGTTTGCCTCCTTCAGTGAGTTGTTTGGCGGTTCGGTGCTGGCCGAACAAGTCTTCTCCTATCCCGGCTTAGGACAGACAGCCGTGCAGGCCGGGCTGCGGGGTGATGTCCCGCTTTTGCTGGGAGTAGTAATTTTTAGCGCCCTGTTCGTTTTCGCCGGCAACCTGACTGCGGAACTGCTCTACCGCTTAATTGACCCACGTCTGAAGCTGAAAGAGAGATACCTGTGAGCGATACTCAGTCTCTGCCTATTGCTAATCGTCGCTTCTCCCGTCTGCACATTAACCGCCGGCAGCGGACTGTAATAGTCATTGCTCTGGCTGCCGTCTTTTTGTTAAGCTTGCTTGTCGGTGCGCAGTTTATGGACGAAGCAGGTCTGTCCACCAGTCTGACCGAAAGAAACTTGCCGCCCACGCTGGCACACCCTTTTGGTACCGACTGGCTCGGGCGTGATATGCTGGTGCGCACAGTGAAAGGGCTGTCACTAAGTTTGGTCATCGGTCTTTTTGCCGCCGTTCCCAGTGTCTTGATCGCCCTTGTGCTGGCGCTGGCCTCCGGTCTTGGCAACAAACATCTTGATGCCGCCATTACTTGGCTGGCTGACCTTTTCCTGGCTGTGCCGCACCTGGTGTTAATCATCCTGATTGCCTTTGTTTTCGGAGGGGGCACGACAGGAGTTATTGCCGGGGTTACCCTCACTCACTGGCCAACCCTGACACGCCTGTTGCGGGCCGAAGTGCTGCAGCTTCGTTCCGCTGAGTTTGTGCTTGTTTCCCTGCGCTTTGGACGCTCCCGCTGGTGGGTGGCCACGCGGCATCTCTTACCGCACCTTAAACCTCAGTTACTGGTAGGCTTTATTCTGCTTTTTCCTCACGCCATTTTGCATGAGGCGGCAGTCACTTTTTTGGGGTTTGGTCTGTCGCCGCACCGACCGGCCATCGGTATCATTTTGTCGGAGTCTATGCGTTATCTCTCCGCAGGGAGCTGGTGGTTGGCCTTTTTCCCGGGACTTGCGCTGCTTATTATGGTGCGCACATTTGATGTGCTGGGAGATAATCTGCGATTGCTTATTGACCCGCGCAGCGCTCAGGAGTAAGAAAGGAGCAGATGATATGTCAGCTACAGCAAACACTGATAAGCCCCTTTTGGAGGTGTCCGGCCTGTCGGTATCTTTTATTCAATATGCGGCAGGGCTTAGACAGAGAACCTTTCAGGCTATCAGCAACCTTAACGCGGATATACGGCCTGGGGAGATTCTGGCGGTAGTCGGAGCCAGCGGCTCCGGCAAAAGCATCTTGGCCCACGCCATCCTGGGTATTTTACCCGGCAACGCTCTTGTTTCCGGCAGCATGTCTTACGCCGGCCAAGAATTAACCCCTAAGCGCCAAGCCGCCTTACGCGGACGGGAAATCGCCCTCATCCCGCAGTCTGTCAATTTTCTCGACCCGCTGATGAGGGTGGGTACACAAGTACGTTTCAGCTCGCCTAACGGCAACGGCACAGCTATGCAGCGGGAGATTTTTACCCGCTACCAATTGGCAGCCGGGACAGAACGACTGTATCCTTTTCAGCTGTCGGGAGGAATGGCCCGACGCGTACTTGTCGCCACCGCTGCGGCAAGCCCGGCTCGGCTTATAATCGCCGACGAACCGACACCCGGTCTTCATCCGGCAATAGTCAAGGAAACACTGGCTCACCTGCGGGAGCTGAGCGCAGCAGGACGTGCCGTCATGTTCATCACGCACGATATCAACGCCGCCCTGGAAACGGCTGACCGGATAGCTGTCTTTTATGCCGGTACTACGGTGGAAACAGCACCAGCCGGCGACTTTTGCGGTGAGGGAGAACGGTTGCGGCATCCCTACAGCAAGGCTTTATGGCAAGCATTGCCGCAAAATGATTTCCGGCCTGTCCCCGGTTCTCAGCCGTCTCCCGCTGATCTGTTGCCCGGATGTCTCTTTGCCCCACGCTGCCGGCTTTCCACCTTGGAATGTGCCTCTGCCGAGCCTGCGCTGCGCTCTATCAGGGGCGGAACGGTTAGGTGTCACCATGCGGCTTGAGGCACAAAACGTCAGCTTCCGTTATAAGGCCGGTCCTTGGATTTTGCGCAATCTCAGTTTGTCCGTCATGCCGGGAGAGATAGTCGGCCTGACCGGGCCATCCGGCTGCGGCAAAACTACCCTGGCTCGCCTTTTAGCCGGCTTTGAGCGTCCGGATGCCGGTAAAATTGCCCTTGACGGGCAGCCGCTGCCGGCAGCCGGATATTGCCCCGTTCAACTGATTAGTCAACACCCGGAACAAGCCGTTAACCCTCGCTGGCAAATGCATAACACTCTTTGCGAGAGTTATCTCCCCGATAAATCATTACTCGAGGAACTGGGCATAAAAAATGAATGGCTCAAACGCTGGCCAAACGAGCTGTCCGCAGGTGAGCTGCAACGCTTCTGCGTGGCCCGCGCCCTCGGACCGCAGACACGTTTTCTGCTGGCCGACGAAATGACTACCATGCTTGACGCTGTTACACAGGCTCAAATCTGGCAGGCAGTTCTCAGATTAGCCGGCGAACGCCGGATTGGGATTCTGCTTACCAGCCACGATAGCACACTGATAAAAAGAATCAGCCACAGGAATATCGATCTGACAAGCATCTTTTAAAGATCTTTCAAAAACGCCAGCTGCAGGTTTTCCACCCGGCGAGGGAGTCTCAGGTCATTGGTCAGGAAGAGTGTGGCGTTATGTTCCAGTGCAGTAGCTAATTGAATAGCATCCGGTGTCCTGATGCTGTATTTAGCGCGAACGGCTGCGCTGCGCACTGCCAAATCCAAAGTAAAGGGAACCACTTCGAGATTTGGATAAGACGCTAGGAGCGTGATATATTCCTGGCAAATATCTTCGCGTGACAATGATTTGGGTTTTACCAGGATTTCAGCAACTGTCAAAACAGACGTTACAGCCTGCAGTTCTCCGCTTTCAAGAGGGATAAAAACACTATCCCTAAGATGCTCAGCAAGTGCCGACCCTTCAAAAACGTAGATAAAGACGTTTGTATCAAGTGCAATCTTTTTATGACCCTGTAAAACTTTCTTCAGGTTCACCATGTGTCCCTTTCCTCTTTAATGTATTGGTCTATATCTACATTTTTCCAAATCTCACTATGAAGACCGCAAAGACGGTCAGCATAACTTTTTGGCTTAGGAATAATAACTGCGGTTTTTCCAGTCAATCTAATCAATACTTCGTCTCCTTCACCAATGCCCAATACTTTTCTAACAGCAGACGGCAACACCATCTGATTTCTGCGTCCAAGCTGCGCCCTTTCAATGATTTTGTCTGACATAATAGTCACTCCTCATGCGAAACTTGTATTTTACCTACATTTTAGCATGAATATCAGCTGCTGACAACTTTTCTGCCGAAACTCCCTGCCTTGTTTTCTGCTTCGCCTCCTGATGCATTTTCTCATGATGCGCCTATTTTGTGACCAATCGCGCCAACGGGCCATGGGGGTTAATCATTTTTCTCAGCACTGCGTAGGGGATGACGAACTCAGGGATGCCGACATAGTGCGGAGTAAACTCCAGCTCGGGAAAGAAAATCACCAGCGCCTTTGAGGTCAGATAGAATTCCTGGCTGTCGGTTATCCCGGGAAACGGGGCAATTGTTGGCAGGTTTGTCGCCGCAATTTTAGCCAGGATAATGTTATTGATTCTTATACGGTATGGCCTGATGCGAATAAACAGATCATTCAAACGATAAACCTCTCCTGTATTAAGGTCTACCGTTAGTGAATCAGCGATGGTCGTCCCGTGGGCAGCCATCCTCATGATGGCGAAATTCTCGAAATAAATGCTGAGCAGGCTCTTTTCGTTAAGGCCGATTTTATATGTCCCGACCATTTCAGCAAGATTAGGGTCGTTTGCTCCCTGTCTGAGCATCATGTTGTCCACCAAGTCACGGATCAACCGGTTAATCCTCTCCTGGATTGCCTTGTCGGGCAGCACCACCTGCGGAAAAGCCACCCGTATGTTTGGCGGTCTGACAACCGCTTCCGGCAAAATACCCGCAACGATATCCCGGGCCATATACTCAACTCCCCTATAACGGTTTACTACATCATACTCACCGATACCGGCAGATGTTCCCGCTGCTGGGACAAGGGGACAGGTGTTTTGTCCCACCCGCTGCTTACTTTGGGACAAGGGGACAGGTGTTTTGTCCCACCCGCTGCTTACAGCTTCCATAAATAACGTTGTCTGTTCCATAGAGCAAAGCTATTTGTAAGCCTAAACCACTTCAACGTATAATCAAGTTAAAATTGAAAGAATAGAGGTGAAGTGTTTTGAGCAAACGCTTTCTTGTGGGCAGCGGTCTGTTATTAGGCTTGCTTGGTGTATTGCTGGTTCGCTTTGGCAACCCGGCCAACATGGGAATTTGCGTGGCCTGCTTCGTGCGTGACATCGCCGGAGGACTTGGGCTGCACCGTGCCGCAGCTGTTCAATACCTGCGTCCGGAGATCTCAGGTTTTATCCTCGGCTCCTTCCTTATCGCTCTTTTTGCCAGAGAATTCAAGGTGCGTGGCGGTTCGTCCCCACTGCCGCGCTTTTTCATCGGTTTTGCTATCATGCTGGGGGCGCTCATTTTTCTGGGTTGTCCGCTACGCATGTTGCTTCGTCTGGCAGCCGGTGACTTAAACGCACTTATCGGGCTCTTTGGATTTATCTCGGGGACAGGGGCAGGCGTTTTCTTCCTCAGGCGAGGATTTTCCCTCGGCCGTGCTTACCCGCAAAGTGCGGCCAACGGATTATTTATCCCCGCCATTGCTTTGGGCCTGCTCTTGCTTGTGAGTTTGGCCCCCGTCTTCATCTTTTTCAGTGAAAGTGGACCCGGCTCTTTCCGCGCACCGTTTATGATTTCGCTTGCCGCCGGCTTGCTGGCTGGAATAACCGTCCAACGTAGCCGCCTCTGCCAGGTAGGCTGCTTTCGCGACCTGATGCTGCTTGGCGATCCGCACCTGCTCAATGGTTCTGTTGCGATACTGGCAGGCGCTTTTGCTCTTAATCTGGTTTTTGGTTATGTTAACATCGGCTTTTCCGGACAACCGGTGGCGCATACCGCTGCCCAGTGGAATTTTATCGGCTTGGCTATTGTCGGACTAGGAGCGACATTGTTGGGAGGCTGCCCGCTGCGGCAGACAGTGATGGCCGGTGAGGGTGATACAGATGCTGGGCTTGCATTTCTCGGCATGACGGCCGGTGCTGCTTTTGCCCACAATTTCGGGCTGGCCGCCGGTCCGACCGGCGTGCCGGTGGCAGGACAGGCTGCCGCCTTTTTCTCCGTCATTTTCCTGCTGGGACTAGGCTTTGCTTTTTCCGCATCACAGTCTAATATCCCAATCAAAGGAGGCATAGCAAGTGAGCGATAGACCTTTTCACCTTGACGTAAGAGGACTTTCTTGCCCTGAACCGGTGCTGAGGGTCAAGAAGGCACTGGATAGCGGCTTAGACAGACAGTTAAGTGTTCTTACAGACAGTCACATTGCTCTGGAGAATATCAGTCGATTGGCCCGCTATGCCGGGTTTACCGTAAAGAGTGAAGATCAAGACGGTCAATACTGCCTGCTACTCTGCAAATTAGACACATAAAACGGGACAAAAAAACTTATGAAACACTACATTTCCATATCAATAAGATTTTTCTTTGCTCTAAAGGCAGAATCCGGTCTGGTTGTCAGGTAAACGCCAAAGATAATGACCATGGCGCCTGCCAATTTGAACCAACTTAGCTGCTCCCCCAGCAACAGGACGGACTGGATAATGGTAAAGACCGGCACAAGGTAGATAAATACAGCCGTACTAGCCAAATATCTCGGTGGCAAAATCAAAGAGCGAACTTGCTGCCGGCTGCCAGGGTCCCCCCGGAGCGGGAACTGGCTTCATTGACCGGAGTCAGCAGAACCACCGCCATTAATGCTTTCCGACACTTAGGAGAGAGATCGGAGAAAAAATCAACTGTTATGATAAGAAATAAAAAAGATGCCTCATTCGATCACTCTCCCTCACCCTGCCCTCACCCTAACCCTCTCCCAGAGGGAGAGGGGATCTGTGTCCTAACCCAGAAGGAGAGGGGATTACAGAAACGCAGACACTCTCCGCCCACTAGCCTCAGGAGACGTAACAAAACTTTAGTCTCACTGCGTCCTTTCTTTCAGTGAACTGCAGACTTTCACAGAATGCTGAAGCGAGCGTTAAGTGAAAGCGGCGATCAGCAAACCGCGATTCGCAGCGTTAAAACATGCCAACGGTTCACTTGCAATCTGCCCGGAGGTTTTGGCATGTTAGCAAGAATTGCGGTTCGCAGCTGCGAAAACGTGCGAGCGAAGTAGCTGGGTGAGGATGCAATACCTAAAAAAAACGCTCCGTGTTTTGATATAATTTCCCATGAAAAAGCCACAGAGGGCTAAAAACTCTGTGGCTTTTGATTTTTTCTTGGCTAAGCTGATATTGATTGATACAATGCACACCCCGCTATATACTTTTTAACGAATTTACTGAGGCTCTGCCCCAAAGAAACTAACACTACTAATTTTTATGTTGCTTTCCTATTATCACCACGATAAGACGAATTGTTTTTTTGCCCTTTGCTATCAAAGGTAATCCATTCTCCAACAGGCTCTCCCATATTAAAATACCCCGAACGTTTTATAACGCCATCTTGACGATACCACTCCCAATAACCGTCAGGTTTAGCATCGATCATTTTGCCCTTAGACCACATCGTTTTACCGCTAGCATGGTATTTTATTGTGTAACCGTCAATCACTTCCATTTTCTTTTCTTTGACTCCGTTTGGATGTATCAAATCGCATTTTTCATTTGTCATCTTTCATACCCCTTCTCATTAGCCATAGTGCTTTAATTATTCCTTTTTTCCTCCAAGGCCTGCAAGAAGATGAACGGCGTCGGCACGAAGTACGCCATTACGACAAGAACTAAAATAGCCTCAGAGGCTAGAAACCCCTATGGCTATTGATTTTCTCTTGGTGGAGATGAGGGGGAATCGAACCCCTGACCTCTTGAATGCCATGTACCGGAAGGCAGTCCGCACATACTGCAATTGATATTCCATGGTGACATCTCATACACGGCAAACGCAACACGCATCGTACTTTTCTGCCCCTGTGGTACTTTTTGTAACATCTCATCTTAGATAGAAACAGTGCATTTGTTAGACAAACGTTGGCAAATTGTTGGGAGCTAGCCGATGCCTTATAACACTAAGAACTAAAGAAAAAGCCACCTCCATGGAAGGCAGCTTTACTTCACGCGAACTAGCACTGAACTTCAAAGTATCCATCTTCTTCAATAGTTATTATCCCGGGTATCTTTATGATGTCGGGAATGACATTGTTCTCTAACTCCATCGCATAAACATGAAAGCTTGAGGATACGGTTTCGATGTCACCAAACCGTCTAAGTTGCAGCAGCACGTTTTTATCTCTGACTTTCAGTAGCATTCTTTTCATCTTCTATCACTCCTAATAAATCCTCAATATGAATCAGCCCGTGCCCCTGCTGATTATATGGCAAACCTATACTTCTAGCCGTTCTTTCTATGGTGTTTAAGATATACTGTATATTAAAGTCATTAGATAAAGCCGCAACAACACCCGTGACAAATGGGGCAGCAAAAGAGGTCCCATCCACCTGAGATTTACCATCTACCATTACTGTACCTGGTGCAAGTATATTTGGCTTTCGATAAGCTGGCGGCGCTGTACTGCTATAATCTGCAAGATGTTTGCTCGGATTAACAGCTCCAACCGCAAACGCTTTTTCTGCAGTTGCTAAGCAGGAGATTATACCTTGCCCTTCTCTGCCGAAGTTACCAATGGCAACAACTATTGCAAAGCCTTCGTCGTACATCTGGTTTATTATACTACAGACTATGCATGTATTAGAACACGGACCACGCTTGCCTAAGGAAATGTTGACTATTTTTATCCCATTTGTGTAAGCATAATCTAAAGCTTTTAGTATCGACTTAGTTCGTATTTCTTGATTATCGTCGGCAACCTTTAGATTTATTATATTACTCCACGGAGCAATTTGCCTTATTACTCTTGCAACAATAGTGCCATGACATTTGTTTTTCGGCCTAGTATCACGTGTGCTCATGGAAGAGGAAAATACTTCACTCCGTAGGAGTTGTATAACATCCTCATCTATCCCAGTGTCTATAACTGCAACAACAAAATTTACCCCAGTGTAGTTATAAGCCTTGGATTATCAGTCTTACCCAGAATAACGGGGGCTACTTTAAGGATGTGCTCTAACTCTAACCCATTTTGCTCTAGTAAGTCAATAACATTCTTATCAATATTTTTCACCTTTAAGATTACATCCATACATTCACCCCCACGGTAGGTTAAACCTTCGACAAAAAAGCTCGGTTTCCTGCTAAAATTTTCCTAGCACCAAAAAAACAGCCGTGAAATAGCAGGCAACCTCCTATTCTGTAGGACAAAACAAAACAGGATAGGCTTCGTCTGCGCCCATCCTGTTATGTTTATCCTATTTTGTTCATAGCGGTAGCCACTCTGCTGTTTTGTCACTTGCTTCATCCTGCATCTTCTGTGTAACATGGCTAGCAAAGGGCAAAAGCACAATTCGTCTTATCGTGGTGATAATAGGAAAGCAACATAAAAATTAGTAGTGTTGGTTTCTTTGGGGCAAAAGCCTCTGCAAATAGTTAAAAAGTGGGTGGGACAAAAGACCTGTCCCCTTGTCCCCCCTTGTCCCATTAAAATAGCCACAGAGGCTAGAAACCTCCGTGGCTATTGATTTTCTCTTGGTGGAGATGAGGGGAATCGAACCCCTGACCTCTTGAATGCCATTCAAGCGCTCTCCCAACTGAGCTACATCCCCGAGCTGTGATAATTCGTATTATACCGGTTTCGGCACCCTTTGTCAATGTTCTAAGCGCCAGCGTTCTCCTGCTGCTTTAGGGATATACCAGTCAAAGCTTTGGCGAAGCTAACTGCGCAAGAGTGCCAGCAGTTCATCAACGTCGGCAATCATGCTGTTTAAAATCCGACGCCTGGTCTCCTGCACCGCGAAAATATTATCTGAGTTTCCACGCATCCCGGGAGCATTTTTCTGCCGCCTGTTTTCTTTCAGCAACTCACGCTCCTCACGGATTTCGCCCAGGGTTTCCGCAAAATTCTCCCTGTTTTCCCTAATCAGGCGCAACTGTTCTTTAATGGCAGCTTCTTTCCCATCAGGGAGCAGCTCCGGATTCTTCCGCACTTCCTTCAGCTCTTCTCGAACTAGTGCCATCTTCTCTTTCAGCGTCCGGTTCAGCTCTTTGATGATCTGCCTATTCTGCTTGATTTGCGCCACTCTCGCCGCATTGATGGCTCTATTGCTATACACCTGACCTGCTACGTTTTCTCTGTCAGGCCTCTGCTTATACACTTGCTCGGCCACGCGTTCCCTGACCCGCTCCTGCGTCTTTCGCCCCTGACCTCTGGCCTCGGCAAGCTCCGCAAAAGACATATTGGTAATAAGCAGCAGCATGACCAGCAGAACTACTTGAAGTTTTCTCTTCACGTTAGTTTAAGCCTCCTTCGCTAAAAATTAAAATCTTCGTTTTGGATATCGTCCATTTTTTCCAGCAAGTTTAGCAGTGTTTCCATTTCTTTGTCGAGTGCCTGCAACAATTGTCCGCTATCGCTAAGGACAAAATTTTCTGAGACAATGACCAGGGGTTTTTCCTGTTCGCGCGGCGGCTGCTCTGCCGGTGCACTGCCTGATTGCTGCGGAAGCAGGGGCGGCTGCTCTGGCGTTTCGTCCACGTCATCCGACTCGCCTGCAGGTAACACCGGGGGCGACTGCTCGGCCGCTGTTTCCTTTTCACTTAAGGGATTGAGCGGTGTTGCGGAGGGCGGCTGCCCCGCTGCGCAGCCGACAGTCAAAGCTGCGGCAAGCAAAAGCAGTATCAGCACCAGCTTCCTAAAGAGGGTCAACAGTACCATCACCTCACAGGTAAATTTTTCTCACTGCTATGATTCGATTATAACTGCGAGATGTAAACGGCGAATAACCCGCTTGTAACCGTTCTGTAAACATTTAGGACACAGGCAGCACGACACGAGCCACAGTGCCTTTATGGTCGCTCTCCAAAGCAATCCGTCCGCCGTGCAGTTCGACAATGCTTTTGACAATGGCAAGGCCAAGCCCTGTGCCGCCGCTTGCCGCATCCCTAAACTTTTCCACACGATAAAACTTCTCAAAGACAAACGGAAGATCCGCGGGGGAAATCCCCAGTCCCGTATCCCATACTTCAAGCGTGAGCGCAGCTTGTCCCGCGAACACGTTAATCCCCACGCTGCCGCCGGCAGGAGTAAATTCAACCGCATTGGAGAGCAGGTTGCCGATAACCTGTCTGATTCTGTCGCTGTCGGCAACAAACGGCAACTCCTCCTCACAGCCGCAAAGCTTTATTTCAAGATTTTTGGCGTGCGCCTGCGCCAAGAAAAGTTCGGCTGTTCCCCTGACTACACCGCATAAATCAAATCTGTCCTTTCTCAAGACGATACTGCCCGCTTCCAGTCTTGCCATTTCAAGCAAATCATTAGTCATGGCGGTAAGGCGGTTCGTTTCCTGCAGCACCAGGTTCAGATAGCGCGGCCGCTCTCGGGGAGGGATAACATCATCGAGCATCCCCTGCACAAAGCCCCTAATCGCCGCCAGAGGCGACCGCAGCTCATGGGAAACACCGGCGATCAATTCCCTGCGCATTATTTCCGCCTTTTTCAGTTTGTTTTTTAATTCGTTAAAGGACTTTACCAGCATCGCCAATTCATCTTTGCCGCTCTCTGCCAGGTCCGGCACATCCTTCCCGCCGGCAAGAGCCTCCGCCGCTCTGCTCACTCTGACCACAGGGCGGGTAAGGCGGTGAGATACGATGTAAACAACAACAAAAGCGAGCAGCAGCAGCAAGGAGCCGCTGAGCAAAACAACCCTGCGGGCTTGCGCCAAAACTCCCTCTAGTTCGTTTAGCGGTGAAAAGAGGATCACAGCACCAGTGACTTGTCCGCCTGTCCGGGAGGGCATACCTACAGCGACAACTTCCGTGCCGAGAGCTGCGGCAAATTGACGCCTGATGACCACGGTTTCGCCTTGCCAAATCCTTGTCAGCAGAACTGACAACCACTCGTTACCCGTATCACTAAGAAGTGGATGCGCAGGCAGGTTCTCCCCGGGCGCATCCACTAAGACGACTCTGGCATTGGCTGTTTCCCCTGCAACGTTAACCGCCAAGGCCAATTCCTTTTCGGTTAAAGTACCCCGTTGCACTCTGCCAAGCAAAGTGTGCAAATAGAAGCCCGTTTCCAGCATTGAGTCCTGTTTGACTAAAAACAAATGCTCTCTCAGCACAACTGAGAGCAGTCCTGAAAGCAAGGCAATGGCGATAGCAATAATCAACACATAAGTCAGGAGTAAGCGGCTAAAAATGCTCTTCATAGCTTAGCCTCAAATTTATAGCCCACGCCACGGACAGTTTTAAATCTGTAGCCGCAGCCTTCATATTCGAGCTTTTCGCGTAATCGCTGGATATGCACATCGACCGTCCGCGTTTCTCCGGCATAGTCATACCCCCAAACCTTTTCCAGTAGCTGTTCTCTGTCAAAGACCTTGTTTTGGTTTTGCCAGAAAAAAAATAGAAGCTGCAACTCTCTGGGTTTCAGCTCGACCGCCTGCCCATCAAGACGAACCTCATATCTTTCCATGCTGACCTCAAGCGCCCCCGTTTTGTCAGTCGTCAATTCCTGCCCCTGGCTCTCCGCAGTTCTGCGCAGTAGCGCCCTGACCCTAGCCACCACCTCGAGCGGGTCAAACGGCTTCACCACATAATCGTCTGCGCCAACCCTAAAGCCGATTAGCTTGTCCTCCATGGCATCTTTAGCCGTCAGCATCAGCACCGGCACATTGCTTTCCTTGCGCAGAGCCTGGCAAACTTCAAGTCCGCTTTTACCATGCAACATCAGATCAAGAATTATAATGTCGGGCTTGTCCCGCTGAAAAATAGCGAGCGCACTGTCTCCGTCCCCCGTCAAAAGAACTTCAAAACCCTCAAAAGCGAGGTACAGCTTTAATACCTCGCTGATATTTGCATCATCTTCAACAACCAGAACCTTTTTCCCCACTGCGCTTCCCCCCATTTGCACAGGCAGTTTCCTGCACAGCTTCAAACTCGCTCTAGCTTTCCTTTTGCGCTTGAACATCTATCATGCCAGCTCTTGGCGCGTGACTCCATAGGCGCTCCAGATTATAGAAATCCCGCTCCGCAGGCTGGAAAATGTGCATGACGACGGAACCATAATCGAGCAGAACCCAAAGCGCTTCGGCGTAACCCTCCCGATGCAACAGTGTATAGTCCGCTTCTTTAGCTCCGGCCATAACCTGATCGGCAATGGCATGCACCTGCGCCTTATTGGCGCCGGTGGCAATCACAAAGTAATCAGCAATAAGTGATACCCTGCCTACTTCTAGGACAACCACAGCGCCAGCTTTTTTATCGAGAGCCAGGCTTTCAATTAACTGCGCTAATTTCTGTGCTTCTTCCGCCAACAAAACTCCTCCTTCTTAAAATCACTCGGCAAGATAGTTTTTCCCAACGATAACAGTCACATGAACGCCTTTTTCCGGGTTTTCCTCCTTTAATAGTTGGGCACCCGGCAGCATTATAGCTACAGCCTTAGCCGCATCCATATTTTCAACTCTGCTGATTACCTGGGAGGTTTCAAAATCAGCTGAAGCCGCATTTCCTACCCGCAACACATTAAACCCTTCAGCCTCGAGCTTGCCTGCCACCGCGGTTGCCACTCCGGGCAAACCGCTGCCGTTGAGAATTTCCACTGTTATCTGGCCGTGCGGGATGACAGCTTGCTGATCAGTCAGCCAATTTGCCAGCTGCGGTAACGCCTCTGTATCGGCCAACCAAAAGCTGCCGTCCGCCTGCACCTGTTCCTCACCGGGGAGTTCGGTCAAGCTTACCGCTTGCGCAAAAGGAGTATCTTTATACTTGCCCATAGCAGTTAATAATTCTCGCCAAGAGATATTTGTGCGGATTAGCGGGGAGACCTCCAGCAAGTTTCTGACCCTTCCCAAAGTGCCGGCATTCAATACTTCGGCAGAAATGGCTGCCAGCACGTTTCGCCGCCGTTCAAGTTGCTCGGCGACCGTCAGCCCTTGGGCATGAATCACCGCAAGGATATCCCCGCCGCTTGTAATTTGCAGTTTTTCCCAAATTGAGTCTGCCTGAAGCAGATCTAGTGCAGTTGGCAGAAAGGTTTCATCTACTTCAAGGTAGGTGTGGAGCGGCAGGGCAAAAAATTCTGAGACTGAAGATATTAGCAATTCCCGGCCGCCTAAGCCAAATATTTCCGCTACCCGCATAAAACCATGTTCCTCTACGCCAAGCAAAGTATCGGGCGGCACGACGATAGCCCGAAACCTTTCTTCAGCAGGGTGGTAGGCAAGCAACACAAGGCTAGTTACAGTTCCCCTGTTAATGCTATCAGAGACGGAATAGAGCAGCAGATGTTGCGGCCCGTCGGCGGGCGGGGCAGGAAGAGCTGCAATCCAGGCAGACTGGTCTTGAATTGCGTTTAATGAAGTTAGCAGCCTGACGCTCAGCAAAATGGACAAGAGCAAGGCGCAAAGCGCCAACAGGAACAACAGGCGTCCCGTTCTTAGCTTATGCCGCTTTGTTTTCACCGTGTAATAACGAGCCTTCGCCATGGCATCCACCTCTCTTAACGCATTTCAACCAGCCAGTTCCAGAAACTGACTGTCGACGGGTGCAGTGAATGATTTTTATGTAAAACGAGAGCAATGCTATGTGCTGCCGCCTGTTTTAGCCCCAGCTTGAAATCTTTGGCCACCAGCACGCGCAGTTCTTCCACTCCGGAAAAGATGCGGCCTGGCTCTATCTTGTCGGCGACATAGACAATCTGCTCAAGCAACGACATGCCGGGAAAGCCCAAAGTATGGTTGCGGATGGCCGCAAGGATTTCAGGGTCGCTTATCCCCCAGGTACGCGCCACCGCCGCTCCCACAGGCGCGTGCAGCAGGACAGGGCAGCGCAGCGCAAATCTGTCTGTTTCAATCCCGTGCTCCCTGGCAAAAGCAAATAATTTCTCATGTGGCCACTCACGCACACAGTCATGCAACAAACCTGCCAGCCCTGCCTTGCTTTCACTGCAGCCTAGAGAAAGAGCTAATTTGGCAGCCGTCTCCCCCACCCCTTGGCTATGGTGCAACAATTCGTCCGACAAGTTTTTGCGCAGTTGCGCGAGAATGACTTTATCCGGCATAAGCATCACCAAAAGTATCCTTCGACAAAGAGGCATGATTTTCCTGCCGCAGCAAAACAAGCAAAACAAATTGGGTGTGTCTGCCCGATAAAGAACAAAAGGCAATAAATAAGGCAACGTGCGTTGCCTCGTCCGTTGCCCTTATCCTACCTTTGGCTTTGCTTCGTTTACAACCAGTTTTCTGCCGTCCATTTCTGTTCCGTTTAATTCGATAATTTTTTCGGCAGACTCCGCCGAAACTTCAATAAAGCCATATCCTCTGGAGCGGCCCGTGGCGCGTTCCGTAATGATTCTGGCGCTATGCACTTGCCCATGTTTGCCAAAGTATTCTTTTAATTGCTCCTCACTTAATGACCATGGAATATTTCCGATGTAGATAGTTTTTGACACGTCCCGATCACCTCACTTTAAGATTCTATTTTTAGTATCTGAAGAAAGAGGTGATTTATACTGAGGGTTTGCGGCGGAGTAGAGGCCGTTTTTTAAGATATACTGCGTCACCGCTTCCGGCGTCAAATATTTAATTGATTTGCCCTCGCAAACACGGTTGCGAATAAACGTCGACGAAATCGCCATGGCAGGTATTTCCACAATATAGATATTGCACAGCGCTTCAGGACAGACAGCCCCTATTGTTTCTTCGAGCTTGCTAAGACTATACCCTGGCCTGGTAGCCGCAATGAATGAGCAGATGGATAACAACTCCTGATAGTCTTTCCAGGTAAGAATTTCCAGAATCGCATCCGCACCTGTAATAAAGTACAGCTTTGCCTTTCCCTCATAATAGCGGTGAAAAAAGCGAATTGTTTCAATAGTGTATGTCCGTTCCGCCTGCAACTTATCAATTTCTACACGCGAAACATTAAAATACGGGTTTGTGATTGTGGCCAGAACAGTCATTAAGTAGCGATGCTCCGGAGTGCTAAGATCCCGGGCTTCTTTATGCGGAGGATGCCCGCTTGGGACAAAAATCACTTTATCTAGGCCAAACTTTATCCGCACTTCTTCTGCCGTCACCAAGTGACCCAAGTGAATCGGATCAAATGTTCCGCCCATCAGACCAATTGACTGTTTCTCCCCGCTATTTGCCAACTGCATTTTCACTATTTCACCCCGTTTGCTAGTCCTCTCCCCGACAGAAGGTAAACTCTAAATTGCGGATTCTAACTGTATCTCCATTTTTCACTCCGGCGGCCAGCAAAGTATCTTCATGTCCCCGCAAACGAAAAATACGCTGGAAGCGCTTGAGGCCATCTTCATTATTAAAGTCAGTCATTGCTACCAGCTTTTCGAGTTTTGGCCCATGCAAAATATATACTTCATTTTCGCGGGTAATCGTGATGACTTCCGTATCGTCCGGTGAGGGGACAAGCACAGGCGGTTCCTCTTCCAGCAGGATGGTCTCCGGCAGTTCAGCCAACAACTTAGCGACGCGGCGGAGCAACTCACGCACACCTTGACCGGTTGCCGCCGAAATTGGCACTACATTTTCAGCGCCGAGCTCCTGCTGCAACAACGCCAAACCTTGGGCAGCCTGCGGCAAATCCATTTTATTAGCCGCCACGACCTGAACAAGGTTTATCAGCTTCTGATCATATAAACTCAATTCCTCATTGATTTGCCGGTAATCGGCAAGCGGCTCTCTGCCATCCACACCTGCCGCATCAACCAGATGGACGAGCAGGCGCGTACGCTCAATATGTCGCAAAAATTCATGGCCAAGCCCTACCCCTTCATGGGCGCCGCTGATTAAGCCCGGGATATCAGCAATGACAAACGGCTCAATTCCGGCCATCTCCACCACGCCTAGATTGGGCGAGAGGGTAGTAAAAGGATAGTCGGCAATTTTAGGCCGTGCGGCCGTAACACTGCTCAGGAAAGTTGACTTGCCCGCGTTAGGAAAACCTACCAAGCCTACATCGGCAATCACTTTCAGCTCAAGCAAAACCCAGATTTCCGCCCCCGGCTCCCCTTTTTCCGCGTACTTGGGCGCTTTATCTGCCGGACTTGAAAAGCGGGCGTTCCCTCGGCCGCCGCGGCCGCCTTTTGCCGCAATAAAGGTCTGGCCTTCGGCTGTTAAGTCCGCCAGCAATCTGCCGGTCTCAAAATCCCTGACCTGTGTGCCGAGGGGAAGCTTGACCACCAAGTCTTTGGCACCCCGCCCGTTTTTATTGCCGCCCAAGCCGTGTTCACCGCGCTCTGCCCGCAAGTGCTGCTGATAGCGAAAGTCCAGCAGTGTACGCAGATTGGCATCGGCAAGCAAAATAACATCCCCGCCGCGTCCACCGTCTCCGCCATCCGGACCGCCTAGGGGCACATATTTTTCGCGGCGGAAGGCAACCATCCCGTTACCCCCGTCTCCGCCCTTTATAAAAATTTTTGCACGGTCTACAAACATGAAACCACTCCCGCTTTGAGGTCAGTCTTATTGTTCACCCGCGGCGCTGCCGCTATCCAAGTTAAACAAGATATCACCGCCATCGCGCACAGAGGCAATCATCCCGTTTTCTGAGGAAGCAGCTATTACAGCCTCCCAAAATGAATCTTGTCCCTTTTCCAAGGAAACACTAATAATCAACTTTGGGTACTCTTTGCCGTTAATGCCCACAGTAACTTGTGCCTGCTCAATCTCTTGCAACTGTTGCCGGAGAATTTGCAGCGGTTTTCCCAGTCCTTCCAGCGTTTCAACAGAGAGCAGCGGCATAGTTTCTCTGACGTCCAAAAGATAATTACCGCCCAAAGCATGGAGCAATTCTTTATAAAGCAGTAAGGCCAGCCTTGGGTCGCCGCAGTTGATTAGTTTGCCAAACTGCTGGGCTTCCTCGCTAGCGCTCCGAATATAAGCCATCAACCTGTCTGTTCTATTAAGCTGAGCCAAGCCCCCTACCACTTGCAAGACATTCAAAAAATCATGGCGGTAAATATCTACCAACTCCGCCATGGCGTCTCTCAGTTCATACATAATGCTCATTCTCCCTGCCTAGAAAAATCTGGATATTTGCTCAGTGATGCAAGCGGAAATCATCTTCATTTTAAGTCAAAAGAACAAATTTAAGTCAAAAAAACAAACCGGAGGCTGCTCCGGTTTATCTCAATAATTAAGTCGCCACTCTAAACGGCTTCGGTAGCCAGATAGACACTTACCTGCTTTTTGTCGCGCCCTTTGCGCTCAAAAGAAACTACGCCGTCAACCAACGCATAGAGGGTATCATCTTTACCGCGGCCAACATTATTGCCGGGGTGAATTTTTGTGCCCCGTTGACGCACAAGAATACTGCCGGCAGAGACATTTTGCCCGTCAGCCCTTTTCACACCTAAATATTGAGGGTTGCTGTCACGACCGTTGCGCGAGCTTCCCACGCCTTTTTTGTGAGCAAACAACTGAAGATTCATCAGCATCATGAGAGTCACCTCCTATTCTTCCTCTGTCACTTGCAGAAAACCGGGGTAACCCCGGTTGATTTCATCCAGGCCAACCAACATGCTCTCAGCAAGCAATGCCGCCTTCTCCTGCAACTCCGGCTGAAGTCCGGCTGGTATCCGCAGAAAAAAGTAACCGTCACGCACTTCTGCTGCCACAGACAAGTGCAAGAGGCGCCGCAAGCTGAAAAAGTATGTCTGCACCAGCACCGAAACGGCGGAACAGATCAGGTCTTCTCCCTTAGGCGCGCAGCCGGCATGGCCGCTGACAGTAATTTCTGAGACGCAGCCCGCCTCGCGCATTACGCGGACGCGGATCACCTGAGTTACACCTCTATCTTTTCAATCAGAACGCGGGTGAACGGCTGGCGATGACCCTGCTTGCGGCGATAGTTCTTTTTTGCTTTGAACTTAAAGACAATAATCTTTTTTGCTTTACCGTGGTCCAACACCTTCCCCCGAACGAGAACACCGCTTAAATAAGGTTGCCCTACTTCGAGGCGGGTATCTTTTTTGACGGCCAAAACACGCTCAAACCCGACTTCCGCTCCAACCTCAGCAGGTAACATTTCCACATCGAGGATAGAACCTTCCTCAACGCGGTATTGTTTACCGCCGGTTTCAATAATTGCGTACATGAAAACTTTTCACCTTCCTGTCAAAACTCGCCGGCAAGAGGTACCTTATGGTTTAAAACCTGCTGCCGAGCGGTTACCATCAGTTACTACAGTATTCTAGCACAAGGATAAAAGCTTTGTCAATCAGACAATCTTTGCCTTGGCAAAGGTGCGAGCCACTTCCGTGATTTGCACCGTAACATTTTCGCCCAGATAAGCTCCCCCGGCCTGCACATCAATCACAAAACCGCTGATACGGCCGATGCCGTCGTATGGGTTGTTGATATGGGGTTCTTCCACTTTTATTTCGTAATGCCCGCCCACTTCCACCGGGAATGCCGCCGCCTGCACATCAGCCAGCTTGCCTGTGGCAAGGATGCGGTATTTTTCCACATGGATTGTCTCACTGCCACGGATAAAGATTGCTTTGCCCGTTTCTTCTTCCAGCTTGCGCAAATAGGACCCCCCGGGACCAATCAGCAGGCCTGCCACACTTTGATGAGCCTCCAGCAACACAGCTTCAGCGTCAAGGCCTGCCAAAAAATCTTTAAGCTGCCGCTCCGTGCGGGCACTAACCACATCAGCCGTCAGAACTTTCCCGCGGCCGCCGCAATAGCAGCATGTCTGTTGCAGTACCGCATCAAGACCCTGCCTTGCTTTCTTGCGAGTTATTTCAACCAACCCCAGGGCTGTTAAACCCAAAATATGCGATTTTGTTCTGTCTTCCTTTGCTTTTTCCGTCAGCACCTCCAAGACCTGTTTGCGGTGCTCCTCGCTCTCCATATCGATAAAATCTATAATAATAATGCCGCCGATATCACGAAGCCTCACCTGACGGATAATTTCTGCTGCCGCTTCCTTGTTCGTTTTCAACACTGTGTCTGCCAGATTGGTCTTGCCGATATATTTCCCGGTATTCACATCAATTACTGTCAGCGCTTCCGTATAGTCAAACACCAAATAGCCGCCGCAATTAAGCCAGATAGTACGGGAAAGAGCTTTTTCAATCTCCGCCTCCACCCCATAGGCGTCAAAGATAGGCAATTCTCCTTGATAAAGTTTTACCCGTCCTTTAAGTGCAGGCGCCAATATTTCCAGCGCCTCTATAATTTTATCGAATTCGTAGCGTTTATCGACCAGCAGCTCTTTAATCTGTTCCGTGAATAAATCCCTGATGATGCGATAAACCAAATCCAAATCCTGATAGACCAGACTAGGAGCCGCCTGTTTGTCATAACGTGTGCCGATTCGCTCCCAGAGTGAAAGCAAAAAGTTAAGGTCCTGCCGGAATGCTTCTTGGTCCTGTTTTTCCGCCACTGTGCGGACGATCAGGCCCATTCCGGGGGGGCGCAGTTCAGAGGCAAGCTGGCGTAAACGCTCCCGCTCCTCCGGTTCTTCTATCCGCCGCGAAACGCCGGCGTATTCAGCGGCGGGCATCAGCACCAGATGCCTGCCCGGAAAGGTGATTTGCCTGGTAAGGCGGGCTCCTTTACTGCCAAACGGTTCCTTTATAACCTGAACCATCAGTTCCTCACCGGGGCGCAGCAACTGTTCAATCTTCTTTTTAGGGTGCTGTCTGTGATTGTTTTCCTCCGGCTGCAGGGCCTCGTCCACATACAAAAATGCGTTTCTTTCCAGGCCGATATCAACAAAAGCCGCCTGCATCCCAGGCAGGACATTGGAGACGACGCCTTTATAAATATTGCCGACCACTCGCTGCTGCATCGGCCGTTCAAGATAAATCTCTACCGGCTTGCCTTCTTCCAGCACCGCCACACGAGTTTGCCTGTTATCACAGTTGATAACAATTTTCTTCTGCATTCTCAGACACCTCTTTACTAATTGAGAAGAACAGCCATCGGCTCGAAAAAACACTGCCCCGAGGCGACGTACAGCTCTGTCCTGCGCAGCCTGCCGGCAACATCCGGCAGACACAACAGCTTCAAAACTTCCACCGGCCTGACGACACCCTCACCCCCGGAGGCCAGGAGCATACGCAGGCAAGATTCTTTTTCATCGGCTGCCAAGCTATAAATCAATGGCCGTATATCGACGGTTTTTATCCCTTTTTTTCCTTCCCGCTCCACAGGGAGGGATGAGGCTGACAACAACTCCGACACAGCTTGCTGCAAGTGCCTGCACTCATCGGCTTGAAGCGGCAGTTCCCATTGCGCGGCGCAGACAAGCGACATTAAGGCGGGGGTGCCCTCCGGAATCTGACGCCAGTCAAGCAGCTTCAACCCTTGGGGCAAAGTTTCGGCCAAGCGCACAAAAGCTGCTTCGTCCAACAATTTGGTAAACTGAATATCCAGATACTCGCCTGCACTCGTGACACCTACCGCCAGCGCTGAGGCAAATGAAATCTTAGGGTGACGATTAAAGCCCGCACTATATGCCACCGGCAGCTCAGCCCGGCGAACGGCGCGCTGCCAGACACGCATCAAATCCAAATGGGATAGGAAACGCATCGGACTTTCTTTGGCAAATTTAATCCAGACGCGCATCATGGCAGGCTCCTTTACCTTCTTTACCATTTTTACCTTCTAACAGCAGACTCATTCCGCAGCCAAGGCAATTCTCTCTGCAATCGCGGGAAACCTTGGCAGCCAAAGCCAATTCGTACTCCTTCTGCAAAAACGATTTAGTCACCCCGGAAGCCAAATGGTCCCAAGGCAATGGGTCGTCCAGAGCATATTGCCTAACTGCCAATTCCGCCAACTCCAGGCCATTATCTCTAAAAGCTTGCTGCCAATTTTCAAAAGAAAAATGTTCATCCCAGCCATCCAGTTTGCAGCCTAATTCAGCGGCGCGGGCAATCACAGCGCATAATTCCCTCCCGCCACGCGCCAAAGCTGCCTCCAGCAAGCTTGGCTCGACTCCGTGCCACTTAAATTGTGCTCCTGTGGCACGTAAGCTTTGGCGCAAAACATTCTGCCTGCGCAAGATTTCATCCCGCCCGATTAACCCTGCCCATTGAAAGGGCGTATGAGCTTTCGGCACAAAGACTGACACGGAAACAGTTACCCGCGGCTTACCCCGGCAACCGGCCTGTTTATAAGCAAGGGTCACCTTGCGGACTAAAGCGGTAATGCCTTCGAGGTCTTCATCTGTTTCAGTCGGCAGGCCAATCATGAAATACAACTTTATTCCCGTCCAACCGGCGGCGAAAGCATCTGTCGCCGCGCTAATCAGATCAGTTTCTGAAATATTTTTATTGATAACATCGCGTAAGCGCTGAGTACCAGCCTCGGGCGCAAAAGTAAGCCCGCTCTTGCGGACCTGCTTGACTTGCTCTGCCAATTGACTGGAAAAAGAATCGAGACGCAGGGAGGGCAAGGAAAGGGCGACTCCTTCTTTGGCAAGCTCCATGCCCAGTTCCGTGACAAGCTGCCCAATAGCGCTGTAGTCACCGCTGCTCAATGAGCTGAGAGCCAATTCATCGTAACCGCTTGTCCTAACCAATTCTTTAGCCAACACTTTTAGTTTGGCCGGCGTCCGCTCCCGCAGCGGACGGTAGATAATACCGGCCTGGCAGAATCGGCACCCTCTCGTGCAGCCGCGAAACAACTCCAGCACCAAGCGGTCATGAACAATACTTCCGTAGGGGACCACAAATTTCTCGGGATAGACGGCCGCATCCAAGTCTTCGACTACAGCCCGTTGAATCTGCCGGGGAAGATTGGCGTGAAGCGGTGTCGTACCAAGAAAACTACCATGCTGATCAAAATCAGGAATGTAGAGTGACGGCACATAAACGCCGGCTATCCGGGACAGTGAACGCAGCTTTTCCGCACGGGACAAATGTCTGTTCTGTTCCAGAAAAGACAAAACCTGCGGCAGAGTTTCTTCCGCATCGCCAAGCATAAAAAAATCAAAGAAATCTGCCAAAGGCTCCGGGTTAAACGCTCCGGGGCCGCCTCCAACCACCAGAGGTTCCTCCTCGCCGCGTGACAAGGCTAAGAGAGAAATTCCGCCAAGCCGCAGCATCTGCAAAATAGTGGCGTAAGAAAGTTCATACTGGAGAGTAAAACCCAAAAGATCAAAAGCGGCTAAAGGCGTTACCGTTTCAAGTGAACAAAGCGGAAATGCTTCATTTTGCAGAATTGCCTCCAGGTCGCTATCCGGCATAAATACTCGCTCAGCCGCCCACTGCTCGTGGTCATTGATCAGCGAATAGAGAATTTTCAAACCCAAGTGGGACATCCCCACTTCATACAAATCAGGGAAAGCAAGCGCCACTTTGAGCAAACAGCGGGAAAGGTCTTTGGCGACCGCATTTACTTCATTGCCTAAATAACGCGTCGGCTTTTGCACCCGGGGCAGAATCTTGTCCCAAAACTCCAATTTATAGTCGACCATGAGGCCTCCGTATGTCGAGATTTTCTGCTAGTTTACCACAATGACCCAGCTTACATTACTTCGCTTTCGGCCTGCCAAATCCTCCATGATAAAAATGTATTTAAGCGCAAACTAAGCCGGCTAACGCGGCAGGACGCTTTTCACGGCCGCGCCGATCCCTTTTTGCATAATTGTATCGAGCACATCACTCTCCATAGCCTCGCCTAAAACTCTGCCTTCACGGCTGACTACGACCACCCGGTGATATTTTTTCATGGCAAACTGCCGCAGCAAATCTTTAATCAGAGCGTCCTCTAGCGCCATCAATGTAGTCAGCGGCATGACCCCCTGTTCATAAAACACTTTTTTCTTCCGAGAGAGTCCGCGAATAAAGGCGTAGAGCGCCACTGTCCGCTCTTTCTCTGCCCCGTAATAAAGAAAACAGGCGGCGGCAAATAAAGTGAGATGGAAATGTCCCAGATAAAACAGATAAAGCCCCAAAGCAAAAAGCAGCAGTGAAATAAGCTGACTGAGACGGATGGCAAGCTCAGTCGCCTGTTGAAAACCTAATGTGCCGGCAAGGCGCGCCCGCAATATTCTGCCGCCATCTAGAGGAAGTGCCGGCAAAAGATTAAAAAAGCCTAGCACCAGATTACAGCGGATAAAAAAGAGAAAAGTTTCGTTCTGCTGCCAGGAAGGCAGATTGGCGTAGAGCACAATTGCCACTGCCACTAAGAAAAAATTAAGGAGCGGCCCAGCCAATGAGACATTACTCTCTACTTGCGGATCGAGCTCAAGCGCATCCTCTATCCGGGCTACGCCGCCAAAGGGGAAGATTTCCACATCGCCCACAGCCAAGCCGCTGGCCTTGGCAACCAACATATGGACTACCTCGTGAAGAATAACCAGGCCGAACAGAATCAGGGCTTCGTCCAGATAACCATAGAATGCCAGAAAAAACAGGAGCAGCACAAACGTCCAATGAAACCGGAAGACAATCCCGCCCGCCCTGAATAGTTTCAACGGCTGCCTCCTTTTTTACTCGCTGTCAGTTAAGAATTTCTCAGGATCGACAGGCTGCTTGTTTTCCCAGATTTCAAAATGGAGGTGGCTATCGCCAGCCCCGCTCACTGCCACCTTGGCAATTACCTGCCCGCGGACCACACTCTCACCGGCTGCCACAGCAATATCTGTAACACGCCCATAAATTGTTACTTTATTGCCCGCATGTTCCAGATAAACAGTCAAACCATGGTCGGGATGCCCCTTAATCAGCGAGACTGTGCCCGAAAAAGCAGCGAAGACAGACGATCCCGCCGCTGCCGCCACATCAATACCATAATGCATTTCCATCTGTCCTGATTCAAGGCTTAAACTAGGCCCATACGCTCTTTTCACTACACCGTTTACAGGTGCCGCCATAGTCTCAGCCGGAAGATGCCCGTTTGCCGGGTCAGGCGTAGGCGGCACAGCTGCTGTCGGGCGCCAGTTTAAATCCCGCATTGATTGGATTACCGGCTTTGCCGTTTGCACCAGTTCTGCCGGGTTTGTCTGGTACACCGTCAGGTAGTGGATGGCAGCAGTAATGCGGTTTGTCAAAGGTAAATTCAGCAAACTAAATAAGCCAAGACAGATTACCGTTAAAATTGCTGCTACAGTTTTCTGAAATAGATGCTCCTGCAATGGCTTGAGCATTTTGGCAGGCAGATCTTCCCAGTTAATCTGCCTATATTCCGAATCATTCTCGGCAAAAAGCTGACCGTACCGCCGCCTCTCCTCCCGGCTCTCTACCCGCTCTCTTAGAGAAGGCCTCGCACTCTGCCATTTTCTTTTTTTTCTCATTAGTTCCACCCCCGGCAGGTTTGTCCTTACCCCATTTATATTTGCAGCCAGCTAAAGATATGCCAACTGCAAAAAGCCGGAAATCATTTTCCGGCTGCAGAACGTCTGAACGACTTTTGTTTTATATCAGCGCATGTTGCTGCGCCTGTGTCCCAGATCAGAACATCAGGCGGTGCCGGCGCATACCGATATTCAGCACCAGCCCGATTGAGAGCATATTCATCAAGAGCGAGCTGCCGCCATAAGACATAAACGGCAGAGGCAAGCCGGTCACAGGCATTACGCCAATGGTCATGCCGACATTAATCAAAATCTGAAAGAACAGCATGGAGGCTACTCCGATGCAAATCAACATCCCAAACGTATCTTTAGCCAAAGCGGCAACACGGATAACACGGAACAGCAGAAACACATACAACAGAATCAAAACAACGCCCCCCGCAAAACCTATCTGTTCTGCAAGCACGGAAAAAATAAAATCGGTATGCGGTTCGGGGGTAAAGCTAAGACTGCTTTGCGTCCCATCAGCAAATAACCCCTTCCCCCACACGCCACCGGAGCCTACGGCAATGACACTCTGAATTTGCTGGAAGGCGCCGCTGAGCGCGTCGCGCTCCGGGTTGATGAAGCTAAGCAAACGCATTCTCTGATAGTCCTTTAATACTTGCCAAAGGAGAGGAAGGCCTACCACCAAGCTGCCGACCACATACAGCAGCAGATGCCTTGCTTTAGCGCCGGCCATAAAGAGCATGCCAAACATAATCGCAATAAAGACCAGCGCCGTTCCCAAGTCAGGCTGAAGAAAAATCATGCCCATCGGTAAGCTAACGTGAAAAAATGTGGGAATGACGCTGAAAACGCTGGCAAAGTTTCCCTCTCGCGCCGCAAGATGCCTTGCCAGCGAAATAATGATGAAAAGCTTGGCAAACTCTGACGGTTGAAGATTAAAAAAGCCCAAATCAATCCAGCGCTGCGCGCCGCCCCCTTCCCTGCCCAGAAAAAATACGGCAAGCAGCAGCAACAGATTCAAGCCATACAGGTAGTGTGTCATCCGGTAAAACTGTGTATAGTCAATGTTAATGACGACCAGAAGCGCGACAAAGCTGAGCAAAAACCAGATAGCCTGACGCTTAACAAAAAAGGGGTCGCCGGACAGACTGTCCATGGTGGCACTGCTGATAATCAGCAAGCTAAGCAGAACAATAGCAAACACGGCGAGTAGCAACAGAAAATCAAAGTTCCGCACCAGACGACGGTCAAACAAGAGTTCCTCTCCCCCCAAGAAAAGAAAAAAATAAGTGCGGGAAACCCCAGCACTTATATTATAAGCGAAAGCGACAAAGCCGTAAAGCGCGAAGAAAAACCCTCAACCAGGCCTGCGAATAGCTTTGATCGCCAGATTTGCTTCCAATACTGCCGTACCTTCGCTTTTATGTAAGTTTATCACAGTATTTGCCGTATCTATTTCCATATATTTCGAGATAACCTTAATTATTTCTTCCTTAATTTGCTCCATAAACTCCGGCGAAACACTGGCACGATCATGGACAAGCACTAGGCGCAGACGCTCTTTGGCAATGTCTTTACTGTCCTGTTTCCCTGCTAGGGCATTTAGCAATGCTCTCAGGTTCATCTTTCACACCTCTCCTAGCCGCTAAGGCCCATAATTTTTTTCAGCCTGCTAAAGATAGAGCTGTTCTTGTATAGCTGCAAAAACGGCACGTTTTCTCCCCTTACCCTGCGCACGATATTCCGGTAGGCTTGTCCCGACAAAGAGCCGTTATCATTGGCAACCACCGGCTCGCCGCGGTTGGTGGAGATAATAATTTTTTCATCATCAGGAATAACGCCGATTAAGTCAATCGCCAAGATTTCCAGGATGTCTTCTATGTCCATCATATCGCCGCGCTTAACCATATCAGGCCGCAGACGATTGATAATCAATTTGGGGTCACCCAGATCCGCCGCCTCCAGTAAGCCGATAATCCGGTCTGCATCCCGCACCGCAGACACTTCCGGCGTAGTTACAATCAGCGCCCTGTCGGCGCCGGCTATGGCGTTGCGGAAGCCTTGTTCGATGCCGGCGGGGCAATCCACCAGAACGAAATCGTATTCCTCTTTTAATTCCGCACAAAGCTTTTTCATCTGCTCGGGCGTCACCGCGTTTTTATCACGAGTCTGTGCCGCCGGCAAGAGAAAAAGCGTGTCATAACGCTTATCGCGGATTAAGGCCTGCTTCGGACGGCAGTTCCCCTCAACCACATCCACCAGATCATAGACAATCCTATTCTCCAAGCCCATGACCACATCCAAATTACGCAAGCCGATATCTGCGTCAATCAGCACAACTTTTTCGCCCAACATCGCAAGGCCTACACCTAGATTAGCCGTGGTTGTGGTTTTTCCCACACCACCCTTGCCGGAGGTAATGACGATTACTGCACCCATAAATCTCAGCCCCTTTACTGACTTTCTATAAAGCAAATTTTGTGCTAACCGCGGCAATCATAATCCGGTCATCGCTAATATAGGCATATTCAGGCTGATTTGGCAGAGCTGATTCATCAGGTGCTCTGGAAATCACACTGGCGATTCTCAACTGAGTCGGAGCAAGGCGCAAAGCAACCACTGAAGCGCTACGATCGCCGCCCCTCCCGGCATGAGCAATTCCCCGCAGCGTCCCGTACACGAAAATATCGCCTTCAGCCACGATTTCCGCACCTGGATTAACATCACCCAGCACAATCACATTACCTGGATAGTGAATACTTTGTCCGGAACGCAGTGTCCGCTTAATAACTATGGAACGGCCCTCTTTGCAGTTCTCCAGTTTCAGATCATCGGTCTCCCCCCGCCGCCTGGCCGGTGAAAACTCCGCTGTCCGTTCAGCGCTGGTTTGCACTCCTGCCAAAACCAGTTTGCTGTTTTTTGCAAGGACATCTGCCAACCGTTCCTGCTCAGCTTCTGTTAACTGTCTGCCGCCCACATCAATGCGTACCTTTGACTGGCCGAAAAATACAGCTCTCTGCTTCAGGCGTGCTGCCAAGTCAAGCAAAACCTCCTCAAACCCGGCATTTTCCTGGCAGTAGATAGTAACGCCCTCTTTTGTCCCCTTAAACTCAACAGTATATTTACTCATACTTTCCTCCACATATGGCACACACTCAGCAATATTTTCGTCAAATAGCAGCAAATTCCTGCCTGGACCATAAAAAAGACGCTTTATGAATAATTTCCTGCCACAAAAATTCCCCTCCCCTGGAGGGGTGCCCGCAAGGGCGGGGTGGTCGCGTGGAAGATTGGGACAAATCACCTGTCCCCCTGTCCCCCCTGTATTGGGGAATAATATTCCCCGATTATTTGGCTGATTACAGGAACGGCAGAACTGCCGGGGCGATGGAGAGCATTTTCCACAATAACGTAAAAGGCCAGCTCCGGCGCTTCTGCAGGCGCATAACCCACAAATGTACTGTGGGAATAACGCAGCGAAGATACTTCAACTGTCCCCGTTTTGCCGGCAACCTTCACCGGCAATCGACGCATACTCGGAGCCGTACCGCCAAAGTCGGTAACGTCTTTCATTCCCTGCCGGATAATCTCCCAGTTTTCCTTGCTAAACTCCAGCTGCCGCATTATCTCCGGCTCCGCATTAAATATTACTTCTCCTAGGTGATTCTGCGCTTTTTGCACCAAATAAGGGCGGTAGTGGATTCCGCCATTGGCAAGCATGGCCGCAAAGTTTGCCATCTGCAAAGCGGTAATTTCATGACCCTGACCGATCGATGCGCCCATCAGGTTGCCGGGCATAAAGTCCAGGCGCGCTCTGCTGTTAAGCGATCCGGCGGCTTCACCCCTCAAATCGTTCAGACCGGTCGGACTACCGAAGCCGAAACTTTCCGCATAACTGCTAAGTCGATCTATGCCGAGGCGATAACCCATTTCATAGAAAAAAACGTTACAAGACTGTGCGATAGCCGGAATAATGCTGAGCGCACCGTGCACTTTAAGACAACGCGACGTCTGCCGGCCGTTAAAAAAAGTGGCTACCCCCCGGCAGGTCACCCTGCTTTGCTCGTTGATTAAACCTTCCTGCAAAGCCGCAATCCCCGGCAGCATTTTGAAAGTTGAGCCAACCGGGTGGAAATCCTGAATCGCTTTATTCCTGAGGGGCTGGTTTCTCCTATCGGCCGCCAGCTCCTTAAAATTCTGCGCCAATGTATTAGGGTCATAGGCAGGGTAGCTCACCATGGCACGGATAGCGCCGCTTCTTGGGTCAAGAATGACGACAGAGCCTCTGCCCGACTGGGTGTTGCCGCTCTCCGCCAGGTTTTCAATCACCTGGCGCAACGCCTGCTCCGCGATTGCCTGCAGTCTCGCATCCAGCGTCAGATAAATATTGTTTCCCGGAACAGGGTCTTCCTTAGCCAATATCCGCGTGCGGCGCCCGAAACGGTTTTTTTCGACAAGCAGAGTGCCTTCCTGACCACGCAGTGTCTGTTCCCAGACGTGTTCCACCCCCTCTTGGCCGAACGCATCTGTGCCGCGGTAAATAATCCCCTGTGCCTGCATTTCTTCGAGTTGCCGTCTTGAAATAGGGCCTACATATCCCAAGACATGTGCCGCCTGGCTGCCGTTGACATACTCCCGCACAAGCTGGGTTTCAATAATGACGCCCGGCAAATCGAGGCGCCTCTCTTCCAATTTAGCCACCACTTCCGGTGAAACATTGCTAGCAATCTGAATCGGGGCAAAACTACGGAAGCGCTCTCCCCGCACCCGCTCACGAATATATTCTTCATCCATTTCCAAAAGCTCAGCCAAATAGCGGACAGTTTCCGTGTCTCGCAAATCAAAATCAAGTAATGACACGGCAAAGCCGGGGCGGTTGCCAGCCAACAGTTCCCCGTTTAACGCAAAGATTTCACCGCGAGGCGCCGCGATCGGCAACTGGCGCTGTCTGTTATCTTCGGCACTGGCGCGGTAATATTCAAAATTATAGATTTGCAGCCAAGCCAAGCGAGCCGTCAGGAGTACTGCAAGCAAAACGACCAGACCGCTAAAGACGCGCAACCTTCTCAGCAAAGACCTATTCATTTTAGCCTCCTTATTTGCCGGGATTCTCTAATTGGGGAAAGAGCAGACGGCGTTTCTGTGCCCGGCAAAGATAGGGATAGATCAGGCCCATGATAAAAAAATGCATTAACATCCTGCCCGCTGAGTGCTGCTGCAGATACTGCAGAAGCGGAAAAGGCTGGGATATTTTGGCAAACTCGCTTAAAATAAACGGCATTAAATCATTAAACAGTGAAAAAGGGATGACAAGCAGCATGGGTGCCAGCACAAAATCTCGATTGATTTCCTCTGCCAGAAAGCCGGCCATGGCTCCCACCAGCATTTTAATAGAAGCAAAAAAACCAAGAGGCGCACCAAAAACAATGTCCTGCATCAGCCCTGCCACCAAACCCACTAGGGCACCGCGCTTGCTGTCAGAAAGTAAAGCAAGTGCCACCACCACTACCAGCAATAGGTCAGGGTGGACACCGTTTGGGCTGACTAAAGCCAGCAAAGAACCTTGCAGTGCCAAGCTTAACATAAGCAGCAAAAAAATAATGATAGCGCCCATCTTAAAATACTCCTTCGCCGCCTTGTGCAGGCACCGCGCTGGGGACGACCACAAACACTTCTTCAAGCCTATTAAAGTTAGCTGCCGGACGCAACAGGGCAAAACGCAAAAGCCCAAGCTCCTCCTCCACCATCTCCAAGACATAGCCAAGTACCAAGCCTTGGGGATAAATTCCGCCCAAACCAGAAGAAATTATGGTGTCTCCAGGCTGAATATTCGCGTCTCGCGGCAGATTAATCATACGCAGATAACCTGGCAGATCGGCGTCCGCCTCCACAACACCTACCATCCCCGGCTCCCGCGAACGCTGTACCATAGCGCTCACCGCCCGTCTGTTGTCTGTCAATAAAAGGACTTGCGATGAGACAGGTGAAACAGCCAAAATACTGCCTATCAGCCCTTCGCTGGTTACCACCGCCAAGTTCTGCTCCACGCCATGCAACGAGCCTTTATTGATGCTGATCGTTTGAAACCAGCTGCTGGAATCCCGGGCAATCACTTCGGCGGCAATAAGCTCGTGCTCGCTGCGGGCTTCGAAATTGAGCATCTGCCTCAGCCGATTGTTCTCATGGCGAAGCTCCGTCAAACGCGCTTCCAGTGCAAGGGTGGCAGCCAGCTCGTCTTGTAGTCGCCGGTTCTCCGCCGCTAAGAACTGGTAGCCCTTAATTGAAGTCCGCAGCCCTTCAACAGAACTGGTGAAACGCTGAAAGACCCCTTGAACAGGGGCCACCACAGTCAGCAACGCTTCCTCCGCTACAGTTATTCCCTGGCGGGTGACGGTTCTCTGTGTTAAAACTAAGAGCATAGTCAACACCAAAAAAAGCGTTATCATTTTCTTCCGTTTATTTAAGAAAGCAAGCATGGTCTTTCACCCTTGTCTGCTGACCTTTGCGGGCTTTACATTAACCTGCGCGGGGAAAGCGTCACTCTGCGCAACAATTCAATTTCTGTCAACGCTTTCCCAGCACCTAAAGCAACGCAATCCAACGGGTTTTCCGCAAGATAGACCGGCATACTCGTTTCTCTGGCAACCAGCTTGTCGAGTCCATGCAAAAGAGCGCCACCGCCGGTCATCACAATTCCTTTATCCATAATATCGGCCGCCAGTTCAGGCGGAGACTTTTCGAGCGTGATTTTTATCGCGTCCAAAATACTTGCCACGGGATCAGCCAGTGCAAGCTCTATTTCTCTGTCGGTTATCTCTTGCGTTTTGGGTAAACCGCTAATCAGGTCCCGCCCGCGGATTTCCATAGTACGCACTTGCTCGCCCCTGCAGGCTGTCCCTATCGTAATTTTAATTTCCTCAGCCGTCCGTTCACCAATCATCAGGCTGTAATTTTTTTTGATATATTGCGTAATGGCTTCATCCATTTCGTCGCCACCCACCCGAATGGAACGGCTTGTCACAATACCGCCCAAGGAAATAATGGCCACTTCGGTTGTGCCTCCGCCTATATCCACAATCATGCTGCCGGTGGGTTCTTCGACAGGCAGACCCGCTCCGATAGCTGCCGCCATCGGTTCCTCAATTAAAAAGGCTTCTTTTGCCCCTGCTTGTTTAGTCGCGTCAATCACCGCCCGTTTTTCCACCTCCGTCACACCGGAAGGAACACAAACGACCACATGTGCTTTAAAGATAGCCCTGCGTTTGTAGGCTTTGCCGATAAAATGCCGCAGCATAGTTTGTGTTATGTCAAAATCGGCGATTACGCCGTCCTTCATCGGCCGGATGGCCACAATATTGCCGGGGGTGCGCCCAATCATTTTTTTTGCCTCTTCACCGACCGCAAGAACAGTGCCGGTATCTCTGCGGATAGCTACCACAGAAGGTTCTCTGAGCACAATCCCTTTCCCTTTTACAAAAACAAGCGTATTGGCGGTTCCCAGGTCAATCCCGATATCCCGGGAGAAAAAATTCATCAAAAACCGCATAGATGCGTCTCCTTTCGTCATCAAACCTGCTATAGTCCATTATAGCAGGTTTGTTCACAACCTCAAGATGTAAGTTCTGATTAGCAGGAATTAACTATTGCTAAGCAGTCCTTTTTCCCTAAAACTGACAAAATTGCCATCGCCAATGATGATATGGTCCAATATTTCAATGCCTATCAGCCGTCCCGCTTCCGAGAGCCGCCTGGTCACATCCAAATCCTCACGGCTGGGCGTGGGGTCTCCGCTAGGGTGGTTATGCAACAAGATTATACTGGCACAAGCCTTACGGATTGCCGGTCGAAAAACCTCACGCGGATGCACTAATGAAGTGTTAAGACTGCCGATAGAAATTTCTTCAATCCCAAGCACTTTATGTTTGCTATCCAACAGCACAACGCGAAAATGTTCGCGCAAGTGATGCCGCATTTCCTCCATCACAAGCCCTGCCGCATCAGCGGGGGAGGATACGCTGGGCAAATCAGCCCTGAGTCGCGAACTAAGTCGCGTGGACAACTCAAGCGCTGCCAAAATCGTCACAGCCTTGGCGGCGCCTAAGCCCTTAATACCCAAAAGAGCATCCAGGCAGGAACGCGGCAGCTGATGCAAGCCCCCGGCCTCAAACAAAATTCTTTCCGCCAATTGGATAGCCGTCTCCTGCGGTGTGCCGCTGCGAATCAGGATGGCGAGAAGTTCCGCATCAGATAATTTGACGGCTCCTCCTGCCAGCAATCTCTCCCTTGGTCTTTCACTTGGCGGTAAATCCTTGATGGTCAGGCGCCGTGTTGTCATTGCTCTCAGCTCCTTCCCAGATTCGAACCCCTACAATTGCCAATAGCCTGCAGAGCGCTGAAAGCGGCAGTCCCACTACGTTAAAATAGCATCCTTCCAGCTTATCCACAAACACTGCCGCTCTTCCCTGAATTCCGTAGCCGCCGGCCTTGTCGTAGGGTTCGCCGCCGGCCACATACCAAGCAATTTCTGCCCTGCTGATTTCACGCATGGTCACAGCTGTTTTTTCCACATGGCTGCAGAGCAGCCCGTCAGGCTGGCGGAGAACGGCTACGCCGGTTAACACTTCATGCCGCCTGCCGGAAAGACTCGCGAGCATTCTAGCTGCATCGCTTGCATCGCGCGGTTTTCCCAGCAGTTCTCCGTCAAGACAAACTACAGTGTCCGCCGCAATAATTACGCCGTCAGGAAACTTGGCAGCGACTGCCCTTGCTTTTGAGATTGCCAAGAGTTTAACCAGCTGCGCCGGATCCTGTTCTTCGTTTTCTTCTCTTATCCCGCTCGCCGACACAACAAAAGTCAGCCCCAGCTGTCTTAATAATTCGGCACGGCGCGGTGAAGCCGAAGCCAATACTAATTTCCGCATTGCTTCCCCCGTTACTGCGACTAGATTGCTGTTAGCACTTTACGAAGTGCCTTTTGCGTATAAACTACTACCAGGCCGGTAAAAAAGCCGGTAGGAATGGCCAAAAGTAATAATAAGGGCAAATAAAGCCTCAGAAGATTAAAATTGCCGATGACAAGACTAGCCACCGCAACCTGCGCCGTATTATGAGCCACGGCTCCCATGATACTCACTGCCACCAGAGATATCTTGCCACGCCTCCAGAGCGCTATCCCCAGCGCCATTACCAAGGTGGAAAAAACGGCGCCGCTAAAACTTAAATAGAAACCAAAACCGGGAAAATTTCCTAAGAATATGCCGCCGAGCAGTGAGCGAACGACGGAGATATACATGGCCGGACCAAAACCGAAGATGACAAAAGCCAACAGAGTTATCACGTTTGCCAAGCCAAGTTTCGCCCCGGGCACAAGCATAGGCACCGGCAGTAGGGCCTCCACAGTATGCATAATTAAAGCAAAAGCAACTAAAATCGCCAGCTGGGTCATTTTTTTTGTCCGCATCATTTAGAGAATTTCAACCTGCCCTTCCAGTCCGGCAGAAAGATGGATTTGCCCGTCTTCTGTAATAATAATCGCTTCCAACTCCGGCAGCGACTCCACCAAAGCCATCCCCCGCTCGCGTCCCATGACAAAGACGGCGGTGGAGTAGGCATCGGCTGTGAACGCATCAGGCGCCACAATTGTCACACTTGTTACCCCCCGGGCAGGCATCCCTGTCTGCGGGACAAGCAGATGGTGATAGCGCTGCTCCCCAACGTTAAAAAAGCGCTCATAATCACCGGAAGTTACAATAGCCTTGTCCCGCAGTTCCACTATCGCCACCAGCTCCCGCCGCTCCCGTGGATGGCGGATGCCAATTCTCCAAGGTGAACCGTCAGGCTTTGAACCTATAACACGAATGTCGCCGCCGGCGTCCACAGTCCCCGAGCTGACTCCCGCGGCCCGCAACACTTCCACTGCCCTGTCCACGACAAAACCCTTGGCTATGCCGCCTAGGTCCAACTTCATCCCTTCATTTTCCAGAAACACCTGCGTACCTTCATCAGTCAAGCGCACCTTCCTGTAGTCGACAAGCGGCAATACTTTTGCCAATTCCTGCTCCGAGGGTACGACTGCATTTCCGGTGCCAAACCCCCATAACTCAAGCAGAGGCGCCACAGTTAAATCAAAGGCGCCGCTTGAAAGTCTGCCGACTTCAAGCGCCAGGCTAATATTTGTGAACGTGTCGGCAGAAACGCTTACCGGCTCTTTACCGGCAAGGGCGTTAATTGCCGTCAACTCAGAGCCCGCGCGGTGCCTGTCAAGAATGGCCTCCAGCCTGACTGCGGCAGATGAGGCGTCAGCCAAAGCCTGTTGCCCTGTTTTGGCATCTGCGATATAGATCACAGTTTCCACCACAGTGTTCATGAGAAACTCTGTCCGTACCAGCCTTTGAGGAGCGCCAAACAGCCCGCCGGATCTAATCATATTAACAATAAACAAAACAAGCAGAATCTGTGCCACAACAATCGCAATAATCAGCCGACGCGGCCAGTGTGGAAGCTTCACCCTACATCGCTCCAATACAGTTGTCTGCTTCAGTTTATCACGGAAAAAGCCGGTGCGCAATAAGCGCAGCAAATGACGCCTGCAGGCGCCATTTGCTTAAATGCTTGTGTCAATTGAGTCAATTCACACTCCATACTAGTTAAAGCGGGTGTAGTAAAGCAGAATAATAAGAAAAAGCCCCAGAGTCAAAGCTATCAGAAGTGAATCGAAGTTAAGGTTTTTAATATTCCAATCTGACTGACTGCCCCGCATCCGCTCCCACAAACTGCGGGAATGCTCGCCTGATTGTTCATAAACCTCGCCAAGTGAACTATCAAGCTCAGCCGTCTTATCAGCCAACTGTCGCGCCATCTGTCCCGATTTCTCATAGGCCTCATTTATCACGCCGTCAAACTGCTCCGCTCCGTCAGCGATCATTCGAGCGACGCCGCCCGATTTCTCATAGGCCTCATTTATCACGCCGTCAAACTGTTCCGCTCCGTCAGCGATTTTGCGCGCCACACCGCCCGATTTCTCATAGGCCTCATTTATCACGCCGTCAAACTTTTCTGCCTGCTCCGCAAGACGGCGCGCAGCTCCTCCGCTGCTTTCATAAACCTTATTGACAGAAGAATCAAAAACAGTGATATATTTGCACATTTCCGTAGCAATTTTTCCGGACTGTAAATACGTCCTATTAATAGCAGTGTCAAAGGCTGTGCCAAAATTACAGCATGTTCTAAAGAAAAAGCGAGCCGTCGGCAGAAAAAAACTATACTCTATACTGAGCCACTCCGGCGCCTTCCAGTCAAAAATCCGCTTATGGTCTAAGACCAAATACATCACTGCAGCCAAAGCAAAGACCAAAAGCGGCTCTTGCAAGTCATACCAAAGGAAGAAATTGATTTCCTTTAAAGCCTTGAAACCATAAGCATCGAAGGAAAAGCCTGCTCCGGCCGGAATGACAATGCGGTTGAGGACGAAGTTGGGGAAAAAGCCCACGGCCAAAATTGTCGCTGAGTAGAGAAACAAGATTGCCTTAATCAGCGGCGACACCCTGAAATTTAAACTCACATGTTCCTTACGCATCTTCCCCAAAAACATTCCAGCGAAAAGCTTGGCAAAATAGACTACCGTCATGGCGCTGGCCAAAACATAAAACTTCTCTGCCACCCACAGACTGGTAAACTCCCCGCCGTATTTATAGGCATAAACAATGGCTCGGTGCATGATAGCCTTGGAAGCGTAACCGCTCCCGCCGGGCACACCGGCAATAGCAACATAGGAAATCAAAAAAACAATCGCCAGGAAAGGAAGCTTTTTCATCATCCCCCGGACACGGCTAATATCCACATCCAAAGTAATCAGGTAAACTGCCCCCACCACCATAAAGAGCGCAGCCTTAAAAACGGAGTGATTAATAATATGATACATCGCTCCGGAAAAGCCGATCGCTCCTTTCTCAAAGCCGAGAAAAGCAGCCACGCCGATACACATCAGAATATAGCCCATCTGGCTGACACTGCTATAGGCGAGGATTCGCTTGGCGTTATGCTGCAAAATTGCCAAGGCTGCCCCCATAACCATGGTAAAAATCCCAAACCAAATGACAGCCAGTCCAATATGTTTTATCACTTCCGCCCCAGCCGGCATAACTGACGGATTTGCCGGGGTGAAAACCATGCCCATGATCCGAATCATCCCATAGGCACCGGCTTTCAGCATCGCTGCCGACGAGATGGCGTTTATCGGTGACGGGCCTTCTTCATAGGCTCTCGGCATCCAAATATGCAGCGGCGCCATCCCCATTTTGATGCCAAACCCCACCATAAACAGTGGAATAACAAGCAGCGGATTAATCCCGGCCGCCAGAATTCTCTCCAGCATGGGCACTAGATCCAACGAACCTACCCCTGCGAAAATAATAAAAATACCCATCAGAAGCGCCAGCCCTCCGGCGACACCCATATAGATGGCGATGTTGCCGGCGCGGATCGCTCCCGGTGTTTGACGATGAATAACCAGCACGTAAGATGAAAAGGTCATCAACTCAAAGAAAAGGAAAAGACTAAATAAATCCCCGGCCAAAACTACGCCTAGGCAATGTGCGAAAGTTAAAAGAAGAAACAAATAAAACCTGTTCTGCGCATGCTCTTTTTTCATGTAGACGGTGGCATAGATTGTGGCAAAAAGCCAACTGAGCGAAAACAGCGCCGCAAAAACAAAGCTGAGGAAGTCCACACGGAAATAGAGACCGAAGCTCATCAAATCGGCGAAGCGATAGACGGCTGTGCCTGCCTGGACGTAAGGATAGAGCGAGAGGACAATGCCGCATGTAGCCAAGGCCACCAGCACCGCCAGCAGATTGCGCAGTTTCTCCGAGAGATATCCTGCCAGAAAGACCGCCAGCGCACCCAACCAAGGGACTAAGATGGCCGCCACCGGCAAAAAGGATGTGAAGATCATGTTGACTAGAATCCTCCCCTAAGCAAATATTCTGCGGCCACCCGGGACAAGTCAAAAGGCAGGTTGGAGGGGAGCAGCCCAAAAAGAAGGCAGCTAACCGCCAAGATAGCGATCGGTATCAACATCTTATAGGGGGCCTCGTTAATTTTTACAAATTCATGCTTGTGGCCTTCTCCTTGCTCTTCACCAAAGAAAGCTGCGATAATGATCGGCAGGTAATAAAGTCCGTTTAATAAACTGCTAATCAAAAGAATCAGCACATAAAAAGGAACACCGGCATCCATCGCCCCAAGCGAAAGTGTCCACTTACTTAAAAAACCATTAAATGGCGGAATACCAATCATCGACAGGGCTGCCAGCGTAAAGGCAAACATGGTAAAAGGCATCTGGCGGCCGATGCCGCCTAAATCTTTAATGTTCTTCTTGCCTGTCTTTAGGATTATTGCCCCAGCCGCCAAAAAGAGGGTGCTCTTCATAAATGCGTGGCTGAAGATGTGAAAAATGTTCCCCATCAGAGCGCGCTCGTTAAGAATGGAGATCCCAAGCAGAATGTAGCCCATCTGGCCGACACTAGAGTATGCCAAACGACGCTTCAGGTTGTCTTGGGTAATGGCGACGGCGGAGCCTAAGAGAATGGTAATTACGGCCACCACGGCGAGAATCACCGTCCAACCGGTTTCCTGCATAAATTCTATCCCGTAGACGTGGAAGATGACCCGCAGCAAACCGTATGCGCCTGTTTTTAACATGATTCCTGAAAGCAGCGCACTGGCGGGAGACGGTGCCACAGGATGGGCATCCGGCAGCCAGACGTGCAGCGGGAACATCCCGGCCTTCATGCCAAAACCGATCAGGAAGGAAATAAAAGCGAAAAATGCCAGGGTTGATGGTTCGCTGATCAGAGGCACGGGATTGCTTAACGAGACTGAGCCACCCAGTTCAAAAGTAATAATGATTCCAAAGAATAGAGCCAGTCCGCCGATGATCGTCATAATCAGATACTTGTAACCGGCACGGAGCGCCTCAATCGTTTCCTCATGGACGACCAGTACATAGGAAATCAGTGACATCATTTCAAAAAAAACAAAAAGCGTAAAAAGGTCTCCCGCCATAAAAATGCCCATACAGCTGGCCAGGGTAATAATCAGCACCGGATAATAACGATTGCAGCCATGCTCCTTGCACATATAGTCAATAGAGTAAATCGCTACCAACATCCAGATAAATGATGAGAGCAAAGCCAAAGAAAAACTCAGGATATCCACTCTGAAAGAAACAGCCAAGTTGGGCAGTATCTGAAACAACTCGAACTCAATAATCTTACCCGCCATAACTCCCGGATACAGCGCCAGAACCGAAAGAAACGTAACTACAGAGGTGGCTACGGCCAGCGCATTACGCATTTTCTCGGAGCGCTGCTCCACATAATAAATCACTACAGTCATGACCATCGGGAACATCACAATCCAAACAGGTAGAAATGAACCTAAAAACTGCATTTCCTCATCTCCCCTTCTTTAAATAAAGCTCTCCCTAAAATATTTAAAACAATAACCAGCTTTATTATAATCCCAGCAGTAGCTGAGCCGCTCTGTAAACAATCCCCAAAATAAGGGACGGATAAACACCAAACAAAATCACGCCGAAGCTCAGGAGTGCAAGCGGCACCAGCATCTCTCTCGGCAGCTGTTTGGGCGCCGGAACAGCTTCTTCCGGTTTGGAGAAGAAAGCATTAACCACAATCGGCAAATAATAGATGCCGTTTAGCAGACTGCTGATTAGAATCACTGCCGTAAAAAAAGGCCGCCCCACATCAAGAGCACCTAAGGCTAAATACCATTTAGAAATAAATCCGCTGGTAATCGGGATTCCCACCATTGAAAACGCGCCGATACAGAAAGCGATCGTCGGGATAGGCATAGTGTGTCCGATTCCTTTCAGCTCACTAAGTTTCCGCGCTCCCGTGCCGTAAATAAAGGCGCCTGCAGCCAAGAAGAGCATTGATTTCATCGTTGCATGGTTGAAAATATGCAAGATGCCGCCGACCAGCGCCGACTCACTCATCAGCCCCACACCTAAGAAGACATAACCGATTTGCGCGATACTCGAGTAGGCGAGCATTTTTTTAATATCGTCTTGCACAATGGCGAACATTGAGCCGATAATAATGGCCAAAGTCGACATCCAGAGGATCATCTCCATGACTGGGGCAATTCCGAGCAGCTCTCGCGGGAAAACGAGATAAAGCAGCCTGATCATAGCCACGGCATATACTTTGATCACCAGGGCGGAGAGCACTGCGGAAGAGGGAGAGGGCGCAGAGGAATGGGCATCGGGCAACCAAACGTGCAACGGAAACAGTGCCGCCTTCACGCCAAGCCCAACAACTAGCAGCCCCATTGCCACCAGCAGGTTATTGGGATAGAGAACCATGGCTTCCGGCAGAGCTTCTGCCATAAAGGTAAAATTTAAGTGCCCGGTTACCATATAGAGCAGGGCGACAGCCAGCAGGAAAGCACCGGAGCCGAGTACAGATAATACCAAATACTTGAAAGCCGCTTCTATGCAGTCCCTGCTTTCCTTAATTGATATTATCCCACAGGAAGCTATAGCACAGATTTCAAGAAATACGAACATGTTAAAGATGTCGTTTGTGATCACAATGCCTACCATCGATGCCATCAAGAGCAGGTAGAGCGTGTAGTACCAGCCTAATACTTCAGGTTTAAGCTCATGCAGCAAGTCTTTGCTACCGAACCAAATAATCAACAATCCCACGCCGTTAATGGTGAGTGCGGCGAACGCTGCCAGATAATCAATGCCAAGCTCAATGCCCCAGGGCGGCGGCCAATCTCCCATATAGTAGGAAAAAGGGCCGGTGCTCATCACCTGGAACGCCATCTGCAGCGCGGCAGCAAAAGAAAAAATAATTGCACCCAAGGTGACCGGCACACACCACTGCTTGCGCCAGCGAGCCAGCAAAGGCATGACAAATGCAAAAAGAAGCGGAACTACCACAATTAACGCAGGTAAGTGTTGGCTGAAATTCACAGGGAGCCGCCTCCCCGGATGCGCATAATTTCTTCCGCATCAATAGTTCCATAATGCTTGTACAATTTTATAATTAGGCTCAGGGCGTATGCCGTCACACTGACGGCTACCACGATTCCGGTCAGAATGAGGGCAGAAGGGAGCGGGTTGATAAAAGCGTGGTTCACACCCGGCTCGAGAATCGGGGAACGGCCGCCGCGGACATAGCCGATAGCAACAAAAAAGAGAAAGATGGCCATATCCATAATGTTCATACCGATCACCTTTTTGATTAAATTATTATGGGTCAGCATGGTATGAAAGCCGATAATGAAGAGGAGAATGGCAAAAAAGTAATAGCTGTTGGCATGCAGCCGCAGCACAATTTCAGTGATGCTCATGGCTATGCTCCTCCTCAATCAGACTGTAAAACAGTGTAGCCATAGTGCTAGCCACCTTAATACCCACGCCGAAAGTGATTATGGCAATGGAGCCGCCGCTGAAAAGATTTCCCGGCGTGCCCAGAGGAAAACCGGCGGCTCCGTTGGCCAAAAAGTTTGCGCCAAGTAAGATAGAGATTAGACCCATCCCGGCAAAAATCAGCGCACCGGTACTTTCCAGGATAGAAGAAACATCGTGGGATAACTTTTTTGACCCCTCTGCCAAGTTGAAGGACAGGGCATAAAGGATCATACTAGCACCGATAATGGCCCCGCCAGAGAAGCCGCCCCCTGGAGAAAGGTGCCCGTGCAGCACAATATACAGACCGTAAAGTTGGACAAAAGGCAAAATAAAGCGGCTTACATAGCGGACTATAATATCTTCCAAATCGTTCACCTCGCTCGCAGTGTCAATGTGCTTTCAGGTTGGACAGCACTGCGGCAATAGCCACAAAAAGCACGGTAGCCTCACCCAGTGTGTCAAAGGCGCGGTAATCAGTTAGAATGCTGGCGATAACGTTTAGTGCTCCCGTTTCCCTGAGGCTATCCTCAACATAACGGCGGGGTACTTCGTTATTCGTCACATTGGCGGGATCCCCGATTGTGGGCATTTCAACCACAGTTGCCACCATCACCACCATGATCACAGCAAGAAAAAAAAGCACCAACAGCTTTCTCATCTACTCTTCCCTCCTCGTCTTGCTAACGGCCGCCACCAGCAGCAGAGTCGTTACGCCGGCACCGATAGCAGCTTCCGTGATGGCAATGTCCGGTGCCGCCAAGAGCAACCAGAGTATCGCCATCATCAAGCTATAGGCAGCAAAAATAATAACCGCCGACAGCATGTCCTTTGTCCTTGCCACAAAGACGGCACAAAAAACCAGAAAAAAAAGAATCAAGTATTTTAGCACATCAATCATTGCACTGCGCCTCCCCGGTCTTGTCCAGTTCGTAGGTGCCTTCACAGACACGGACTTTATTTCTATAGGAGGCACGAGCAATTACATGGGCTGCTGTGGGGTTTGTAATCCAAATGAAAAGAATCATCAACAATAGCTTCACGCTGGCGTTGGAAAAACCGGCGTATAAAATAAGAGCAAACAAAATCAAGCCCGCTCCCAGCGTATCACATTTTGTTGTGGCATGCATGCGGGAATATACGTCAGGCAATCTCAGTAGGCCTACCACCCCAACAAGAAAGAAAAACAGGCCGGCGGCGAGAGCAGCAATAATAAGCACGCTAGTCATAACGTTCATGGCAATCCTCCCCTTACTCCAAGGCACCTTTCTCCATGTATTTTGCGATCCCGATGGTGGCTACGAAGCTAATCAGGGCATAAACCAAGGCTACATCCAAAAAAAACTCCTGTTTTAAGACAAAGGCTATCAGCGAAATAATCACTACCGTTTTAGTGCCGATAATATTAATAGCCACCACGCGGTCAGCTTCGCTTGGACCAACGACAGCACGATAGAGGCAAAAAAAGGTGGCAAGGATGAGAATTATGCCTGTTGCGATAAAGATATTCTCAAGAAAGGTAAATTCAAGCCCCATTTAGTTCTGCCTCCTCGATTTCAACCAACCTGTCAATCATATCCCATTCAGAGACGTCCTCCGCATTGCCCCGGGTAATAGCATGAACGACATAAATGTCGCCTTCCATTTCCACCGTCAAAGTTCCCGGGGTTAAGGTGATGGAGTTGGCCAAAATTACCCTGTTAAGCGGTTTCTTCACCCTTGCCCTATATTTTATAAATCCCGGCGAAATGTCCATTTTTGGCCTCAAAACAATTTTAGCGACATCCCAGTTGGACTTAAAAATGGCCACCACCAGAATATAGAAATAGACAATCCATTTCCAGAGCGTTTTTTTGTGGTACAAAGGGCGCTCTGCAGGCCTCAGCAATAAATCATTGTTAAAAGCGGCGATCCCGTAAGAGCAGATGGCACCGACGAGCAGATGCTGCCAGTGCAGACGCCCGGTGATTAAAATCCAAAATAGAAGCAATATGCCTGCCGTCACCCAAAAAGTGGTGTCTTTCTCTATTTTTTTCACTGCCTACCCTCCTCCCCGCCTTCAACCCGGCGATAATCACCCGACTTGCCTCCCTGTTTTTCCAACAGGCAGATATGAGTGATTTCCATCTCCTTGTCAACAGCCTTGCACATATCATAAATTGTCAGCGCAGCCACTGAAACGGCGGTAAGCGCTTCCATTTCCACGCCCGTTTTGCCGGTAGTAGCAACCGAAGCCCTTATTTTCACAAGCTGTTCGACAGTGTCCAGCGTAAAGGAGATATCGACCGCCGTAATAAAAAGCGGGTGACACATTGGTATCAAACGGGAGGTTTCTTTGGCTGCCAGCACACCGGCCACCTGCGCAACCGCCAGTACGTCACCCTTGGTGATGCCGCCGGAGGCGATTAACTCCAGCGTCTCCGGCTTCAGCCGCACATAGGCTTGCGCCACCGCCAGCCGGCGGGTATCGTCCTTCGCAGAAACATCGACCATTTTAGCCCGTCCCTGCTCGTTTATGTGTGTCAGCTTACTCATTTGCGCCTCCAGCTAGTCAATTTACAACAAGCTAAGTTTACTCCTGCAACCCGGGAATGTCAACGAAAAAAGCTGGCGCGGAAGTTAATTCTTCCGCGCCGTAGCTTAAACAATAGTGGTACGCGGACAAGCCTCGACACATTCGCCGCAGTTGGTACAGATATAACTGTCAATAGTGGCTAAATTATTTTCCATGCGGATGGCCTCCACGGGACATGCTTTCACACACAGGTTACAGGCGATACAACCACGTTCGCACACGGTCCGCACATGTTTGCCTTTATCGCGCGACTTGCAGCGCACATGGTGCAGCCCGTTAGCATTCACCATCTCAATCACCTGCCGCGGGCAGATATTTTTGCATTTGCCACAGCTGATACAGGCATTCACATCAATAATGGGCAGACTGTTGCTTCCCATGGCAATGGCTTGCACAGGGCAGGCACGGACACAGTTGCCCAGACCCACACAGCCAAAGCCGCAAGCCAGAGGCCCGCCGCCAAACATCAGGGCCGCTTTACAGTCAGGCGCACCGTCATAGATATGCTTAATTTTGGCGGTGTCCCCGTCGCCCAGACAAACAATCTGCGCCACAAGACGCGCTTCCGCCGACGGGGCTTCTGCCCCGAGAATTTCGGCGATTTTACTCGCCGTCTTAGCGCCGCCGGGGGTACAGCCGCCAACCGGCGCTTTCCCTGCGACAACTTCTTCTGCAAATTGAGCACAGCCGGCATAGCCGCAGGCGCCGCAGTTAGCGCCTAAAAGGGCTTCCTGAACCATTTCCACTTTAGGATCCACTTCAACGGCAAACTTTTGCGCGGCAAATGCCAGCGCACTGCCAAATAACAACCCCAGCCCACCCAGGCTGAGTATTGCCGGTATAATTATACTCATTGTCATTTCCCCCTACATCATGCCCTTGAATCCCCCGAAAGCAAGGGACAGGATTCCGGCAATAATCATGGCGATAGATACTCCTTGAAAATGTTTCGGAACAAACACAAATTCCAAGCGCTCGCGAATTCCGGCCATAATTACCAAGGCCAAGGTGAAACCGACGGCGGCAGCAGTGCCAAAGACGACCGCTTCAAACAAATTATAGCCTAACTGGATATTCAAAATCGCTACGCCGAGCACGGCGCAATTTGTGGTAATCAGCGGCAAAAAAATGCCGAGTGACTGGTAAAGGGTGGGACTGGCTTTACGGATCACAAGTTCCACAAACTGAACCAGGGAGGCGATAACCAAAATAAACACGATGGTGCGCAGATACTCCAATTGATTTGGCACCAAAACATAATACTCAAGCAACCAAGTCACAAACGAAGCCAAACCCATAACAAAAGTAACAGCCATCCCCATCCCTAAAGAAGTTTCCACTTTTTTGGAAACACCCATAAAAGGACAGATACCTAAAAAGCGGGATAACACAAAATTATTAATGAAAATGGCCCCGAAGACAATCGCAAAAATCTCGCCCACAATCTAGCCTCCTTTACTCCAGTTTATATTTCTTGGAGAGCATGTTCACCAGCGCCATCAATAATCCCAGCGCCAAGAAAGCACCCGGCGGGGAGCCGAATACTTTAAACGGTTCATAGGCGGCTCCCAAAATATTGACGTTAAAAATAGTACCTGCACCAAGCAATTCACGCACAGCGCCAAGTAACGTCAAGGAAAAGGCAAATCCCAAACCAATGCCTAGACCATCGGCCAAAGAGTGAACTACGGGAGACTTAGAAGCAAAAGCTTCCGCGCGCCCCAGAATAACACAGTTTACCACAATCAGCGGCACAAAAATACCCAGTTGCGCGTGAAGCGCAGGCATATAGGCGTTTAAGAGCATATCTACCATCGTCACAAACGTGGCAATGATAATGATAAAACTGGGAATGCGGATTTTTGCCGGGATAAAATTGCGCATCAGAGAAATTGCCAAATTAGAGCAAACAAGCACTGCCGAGGTGGCAACACCCATCCCAAGACCAAACTCAGCCTTGGTTGTAACTGCCAATGTGGGACACAAGCCGAGCACCAGCCGGAAGACGGCATTCTCCTTAATAATACCTTTTGAGAACTCACTTATCACACTCATTATTTCACCCCCCCGGCTATTGCGCCAGTGCGTTTTGCACGGCTTTGATAATGGCATCGCTAGATATTGTCGCTCCCGAAACCGCATCCACTTGCACCGTCTGCTTTGCGATTATTTCCCCAATCACCTTCTCAGCGTCCGCCCAACGGTCGGCTGTTTCCTGCTGCGCAGTTACGTTAATGGCGGTGATTTTCCCGCCGGCCACAATCACTTCCAGCGTAATGTCTCCCTTAAAGCCTTTGGCTGTACCGGGATAAGTGCCGTCTGCCACGCCTTCAAGGCTAAAAGCCGGAGCTGCATTGCCAGCGCCGCCGGCTGCTCCTCCGTCACTGAAGCGCTGCCAGATCTCGTTATACTCTCTTTCTACCCCGGTCTCCATAGCTTTGACGGAGACCGTAGCGCCGGAAATCGCGTCCACAGTAAAGGTGTCGCCGGCTTTTTTGCCAAGAAACTGTTCTGTAAACCAAGGTTCTTTAATTTTATCGCCTAAACCGGGTGTTTCCGTCTGAGCGACCACCGTCAAGCCGACAATTTCACCGGCCGCATTGATCCCCAGGTTAAAACTAATCGGACCGCCGTAACCCTCTGTCTGCCCTTCAGCCAGCACACCGACAAATTTATTCTCCGCATCAAAGGCGACAGTAGCGCTGCGCCCATCCACCGTTCTTTCCTCAAAATTAGTCAGTGTAGGGAATAATTCCGCAAGCTGCGCCACCTTTTCTTGATGAAGACGTTCTGCAATAACGATAGACGTCACCTGGTTGGTGTAAGCCAAAGCGGCGGCTGCCACTACGCAGAAAATCATTAAAATAACTCCCATACGGATCATGTCCTTCATTACTTCGCCACCTCCCCGTATTTCCTCGGCAAGGTCTTATTGTCAATTAACGGTGTCAGCGCGTTCATCATCAGGATGGCAAACATGACCCCTTCAGGAAACGCACCGAAGATGCGAATCAACATCGTCAGCAGACCGCAGCCAATCCCGAAAATCAACTGACCTTTGGCAGTGACCGGCGAAGTCACCATATCGGTAGCCATAAAAAGCGCGCCCAGCATTACGCCCCCGGCTAATACATGGAAAAGGCCGGCTGAAAACATCGCCATAGCACCGCCGTAACCACCAAATAAGAAGCCCATGATAAAAACAGTACCGATAAAACCGCCGGGAATACGCCAAGTAATATGACCTTTGTAGAATAACCAGCCGGCCCCAAGAATCAAAGCAAAGGCGCTGGTTTCACCTATACAACCGGGAACGGCGCCTACAAATAAATTAGTAAAGCTAAATGCTCTCTGACCCAATGCCAGCGGCGTGGCGGCTGTGGCCAAATCAACAGGACGAACCCAAGTAGTCATGTGAGTCGCCCAAGAAGCCATCAGAATGGCTCGCGCCACAAGCGCCGGGTTAAAGATGTTGTTGCCAATCCCGCCAAATACCTGCTTGCCGATCACTATTGCGGTAACACCGCCGATAACAGCAAGCCACCACGGCACGGTAGGGGGCAGAACCATGGCCAAGAGTAATCCTGCCACAGCCGCACTGCCGTCGCCAAAAATGTTTCTCTGACGTAAAATTATTGCTTCCGCTACCATCGCGGAAACTGTAGTAAGCACCATGGTTATGAGCGCTGGCGCCCCGAAGAAAATTACGCCGGCCAAAGCGGCGGGAAATAAGGCCACAAGCACGTCAATCATCACACTTTGAACCGATTCCGTCGTCTTTAAGTGCGGCGATGAAGAAACGACTAATTTTCTATCCATCTGGTTATCCCTCCTTTACCTTTGCGCTTACTTTTTCGCTGCGGCGGCAGCACGTCTAGCCGCAATATCCCCCTTGGACATACGAATCCACTGCACCAGCGGACGTCTGGAAGGGCAGATATATGTGCAGCAGCCACATTCGATGCAGTCCATGGCGTTATATGCTTCCGCCTTGTCATACATGCCCTGTTCAACAGAAGAGCCGATAAAAAGCGGCATAATGCTGACCGGGCAGACATCTACACATTTAGCGCACTTAATACACTGGCGGATATCATAAAGCTGCACTTCCTGGTCGGTAAGGCAAAGGATACCGGACGTTCCTTTGGTGACAGGCTGGTTTTCCGGTCCCGGCTGCGAAAAGCCCATCATCGGACCGCCGAGCACCATTTTGCGGATATTAGACTTAAATCCTCCGCACTGCTCAATCACTTCCTCTAAAGGAGTACCTACCCGCACCAGCATGTTTTTTGGCTCCATAATGCCTGAGCCGGTAATTGTCACATTGCGTTCAATCAAGGGCTTACCGAAACGCACCATATCGGCAATGGCAATACATGTGCCGGGGTTTTGCACCACGCAGCCCACCATCGAGGGCAAGCCCCCCGAAGGCACTTCGCGATTGGTAAAAACTTTAATCAACTGTTTTTCCGCGCCCTGCGGATACTTCGTATGAAGGGCATGGACTTCGATATTGGGGAAATTGGCGGCTGCTTTTTTAAGCGCTTCGACCGCATCCGGCTTATTGTCCTCTATGCCAATCATCCCTTTGGGCGCATTGACCACTTTCATAACTATCTGCAGACCGACGATAATGTCTTCCGGACGTTCTAGCATGGCACGATGATCGGCGGTAAGATAAGGCTCGCACTCGGCTGCATTGACCAGTACATATTCAATGACTTGACCAGGCGGCGGCGACACTTTCACATGGGTGGGGAAGGTGGCTCCCCCCATACCGACAATACCGCCTTCTCGAATCAACTTTTTCAGCTCGTCTATCTCCAACTGCTGCCAGTTTGGATTTGGCACAACATCTTCGTGCCAAGTGTCCTGGAAATCATTCTCAATGTAAACTGCTTGCACCGGCCGGCCCAACGCCGAATTACACATTTCAATTTTTATCACTTTCCCGGAAACACTGGAATGAACCGGGGCTGAAACAAAGCCTTTGCTGTCACCGACCTTTTGCCCCATCTTTACCTCATCCCCCACAGCCACCAGCGGTTCACAAGGTGCTCCGATATGCTGTGACAGTGGGATAATAGCCACCGCAGGGGGCTTGGCGGGAACGACAGGCTTCTTCTCGGTCGCACTTTTGAAGTCGCCGGGATGAACGCCTCCCTTAAACGTCTTAAAGCTCATCTGCACAATTCACCCCTTAAAATAAAAATATTATGAAAACTTTTGCTCAACATGAGAGGATTCGAGGAAATTAGAAAAATTCCTGCACTTTTTTATTTTTTTTCGCCACACTCAGCCACCTGTCTTCGCAAGCTAAACTCTTACACAAACATTAAGCTTATTCCACATGACAGAGAAAATCCCTTCCCCTCCCGCAAAAATATATTTTTGAACCTCAAAGCCTCTGCTGCGGCTGAACACCTTATTGTAGGGGCGGGTTTCAAACCCGCCCAAGAAGTCGCCCTGCGACACCCCCCATTCGTTGGAAACGATTTAATTTCCTGCCACAAAAAAAATCAGCGCCCCGCTGAGAAGGCGCCGAAATGCTGTTTAGCCGGCAAACCGTGCTTTTAAAGTTTCTCTTGCTTCACTGATAGTATAAAGAGATCCGGCGACGCAGAGAGCCTCGTCTGCTGTTAGATTGGCAAGCCCTTTGCCGACTGCGGCGGCAACCGTCTCCGCCACAGCCACACTCACCCCCGGCAGAACATAACGCCTGGCCATTTCTGCCACCATCATTGGTTCCGCCGCCCTGGGATTATCCGGCTTGGTCACAATCAAGCCGGCGGTGGCCAGGGGAACTATCTCCGCCAAAATCTCATCTACCGCCTTATCAGCCAGGATGCCCACCACTAACAACAATTTTTTTCCGCCCAGAATACCGGGGAGCGCCTGGCAGAGAGCACGAATTCCATCGGGATTGTGAGCGCCGTCCGCCAGCACCAGTGGATTACGGGAAAACACTTCCAGCCGACCAGGCCAGCAGGCGACGGCAAGGCCGTGTCGCACAGCTGCTTCAGCAAATGGCTCCGGCAGCAGCTCGCGGGCAGCCAGAGCCAAGGCGGCATTGCGCACCTGGTGTTGTCCCAGCATGGCAATCTGCAGACCTTTAAGCTCACGCCATGGGCTCTGATAATCAAAGGTCTGCCCGTCTAGAGTTGCGGCGCCGAGAGTGCAGCGAAATTCGCCGTCCATTTCATACAAGCCGGCACCGCGCTCCCCGGCAATCCGCCGAATGACACTTAGCGCCTGCAGGTTTTCCGCCGCGGTGACTATAGCGGTACCGGGTTTGATGATTCCGGCTTTCTCATAGGCAATCTCTGCGATAGTTTCGCCTAATATCTGGGTATGTTCCAGTCCGATATTGGTAATAGCACAGACGACCGGCTCTATTACATTAGTAGCGTCAAGACGGCCGCCCAGGCCAACTTCCACCACCACCCAGTCCGGTTGCTCCTCGGCAAAGTACATGAAGGCCAGCGCAGTCACCACTTCAAATTCGGTAGGCTGTCCCGCCCCCGTACGGGCAATCGCCTCAACCTGCAGCCTTACTTCCGTAGCCAGCGCCGCCAGACGCTCCCGGCCGATATCGACACCGTTAATCGCCATACGGTTAGTAAATGCTTCCAGGTAAGGCGATGTATAAAGCGCCACCCTCTTTCCCTCGGCCTCCAGCATAGAGGCAAGAAAGGCGGCAGTAGAGCCCTTGCCGTTTGTGCCGGCAATATGGATACAGCGCAGCCTCTTTTGAGGATCGCCAAGCCTCTCGAGCAGTGCCTTAACTCGTTCCAAGCCCGGGTTGATGCCGAAACGGTAAAGGCTGTGAATCCAGGCTAGTGCCTCTGGGTAATCCATAACGCTGTTCGCGCCCCCTGTTCTCGTTTACCGTAAACTTTCTAAGCGGGCATTGACCTTCTCCCATTTCAGCCGATAGCCCTCCGCCTTAACACGTTCCTCCGCCACCACATCCTGCGGCGCTTTTGCCAGAAAACCTGGATTATTCAGCTTTCCCTCCACGCGGGTCAATTCTCCGCTTAACTTTTGCAATTCTTTTTCCAGCCGCCCAATTTCCTGCGTTAAATCAATCAAACCACTTAGTGGCAGGTAAACATCAATCTCTCCCACGACTGCAGTCACCGCTTGCCTGGGTTTTTCAGGCAAGTCAAGCGTAATCACCGCTTCTTCCAGCCCAGCCAGTTTTTGCAGCATAGCAATCCCTTCAGTCAACGCAGCAGCAGAGCTTTGGCTCCCGGCATGAAGGACTACCCGTATCTTCTTGCCCGGCGGGAGCTGCACCTCACTGCGCAGGTAACGAATGGTGCGCGTCACTGCCATGACAATATTCATGCGCTGGTGAGCCTCCGGAAAAACCAGCAAATCGTCGTATTCCGGCCAGGAAGCCAGCACAATGCTGCCGCCGCCATGGGGAAGTTTCCGGCGAATTTCTTCTGTAATAAAAGGCATAAAAGGATGGAGCAGCCTTAGCGTCCTCTCCAACACAAAGCTTAAAACAGCCCGAGCTGTCTGTTTCTGCTCAGACACTTCCGCCCCATAGAGTGGAATTTTAGCCATTTCGATATACCAGTCGCAGTAATCGCTCCACAAAAATTCATAAATGGTTTTAGCTGCTTCCCCCAACTCATAACGCTCCATCAGCCGGTTAACCTGGTCTGCCGTCTCATTGTAACGGTGCAGAATCCAGCAATCCGCATCGGAGAGGTTGCCGGCAGGCACCACTTGCTCCGCCGTCAGATTATCAAGATTCATCAGCACAAAACGGGAGGCATTCCAAATTTTGTTGGCAAAATTACGGCTGTTCTCCACATTTTCCAACCGGAAGCGCTGGTCATTGCCCGGTGCCTGTCCTGTAATTAAAGTAAAGCGCAAGGTATCTGCGCCGTATTGCTCAATAATTTCCAGCGGGTCAACGCCGTTGCCAAGAGACTTGCTCATTTTCCGTCCTTGCTCGTCACGCACCAAGCCATGGATATAGACGGTCTGAAAAGGGATTTCCTCCATGAACTGCAGCCCCATAAAAATCATGCGCGCCACCCAAAAATAGATAATATCATAGCCGGTGACCAGCACGCTGGTAGGGTAAAAATGAGCCAAATCAGCCGTTTTATCCGGCCAGCCCAAAGTGGAAAAGGGCCAGAGCGCAGAGGAGAACCAAGTGTCCAGCACATCTTCGTCCTGGAACAGCTCGTTACTCTGGCAGTGCGGGCAGGATATAACCTCTGCCCGTGAGACAATCGTCTCACCACAGGCGCAGTACCATGCGGGTATACGGTGTCCCCACCAGATTTGACGGGAAATGCACCAGTCGCGGATATTCTCCACCCAGTTAAGATAAGTCCTGGTAAAGCGCTCCGGCACAAAGCGGATTTCCCCGCTTTTAACTTTGGCAATAGCGGGCTCCGCCAGCGGCTTCATCCGCACGAACCACTGCTTTGACAGGAGCGGTTCAATTACAGTCTGACAGCGCTGACAATGGCCCAGCGAATGGGCATGTCCCTCCGTCTCCAGAAGCAAACCCGCCTTTTCCAAGTCAGCCACCACTTGCGCTCTGGCCGCAAAGCGGTCAAGACCGGCATACACTCCCGCTTCTTTCGTCATCGTACCATCAGCAGCAATCACTACCAGCGCAGGTAAATTATGGCGGGCAGCCAAAGCAAAATCGTTGGCGTCATGGGCCGGAGTAATTTTCACCGCCCCGCTGCCAAACTCGGGATCAACGTACTCATCGGCAACTACCGGAATAGCACGCCCCAGCAGCGGCAGCATCACCTGCTTACCGATAAAATGAGCATAGCGTGGATCTTCCGGGTGGACAGCCACCGCCGTATCACCCAGCATAGTTTCCGGGCGGGTGGTAGCCACAACAATATCACCTTCACCAGCCGCCAACGGATAGCGAATAAAAGTCAAAGTTCCCTCTTTATCTTCGTGCTCCACTTCGATATCAGAGAGAGCGGTATGACAGCGTGGACACCAGTTGATGATATAATCTCCCCTGTAAATCAGCCCCTGCTCATAGAGAGAAACAAATACTTCCCGCACTGCCCGGGAACAGCCCTCGTCCATGGTAAAACGCTCTCTTGACCAGTCACAGGAAACTCCCAGTTTTTGCAGCTGTTTTGTGATCCGCCGGTGGTATTCTTCCTTCCAGCCCCAAGTCCGCTCTATGAATTTCTCCCGCCCTAATTCATGACGCGAGACTCCCTCTTCTGCCAAATGTTCTTCCACTTTAATCTGGGTAGCTATTCCCGCATGGTCGGTGCCGGGCAGCCAGAGTGTGTCAAAGCCCTGCATGCGCTTACGGCGGATTAAAATATCCTGGATAGTGTTATCAAGCGCATGGCCCATATGTAAAGAGCCCGTCACATTAGGAGGGGGAATGACGATAGTAAATGTCGCTTTTTCCGGGTCCCCCTGGGCGCGAAAGTAATTGTGAGCCAGCCAGTCCTGATAAAGTCTGTCTTCCACTTCTGCGGGAGCATAGACCGGCGCCATTTCTTTCTCTTTCATTAAAAAAAGCCTCCTTACAGGGTCGCATTTCTTTCATAAATATATCTGACTGTCCCTGCCCCTGTCAAGAATCCCAACCCACGTCTCTCCTTGCTAGAAGTCGGAGGTCAGATGTCGGACTCGTTTGAATCGGCGAAAGAGCCGATTCACAGACACCAATGGGAGAGGGGAATAGCTGAAATGGGAGAGGGTACGATGGTGGACAAGGCAATCTACTCTGAAAATAGCATCTACCATGCTTGGGCGGGTATGCAACCCGCCCAAGCATGGTACGACCGAGGGCATAAGTGTTCCCTTCTCTCATCCCAACAGTTCCCCTCTCCCTGCGGGAGAGGGCTAGGGTGAGGGCCAGCTGAGGCGCATTTTCATCCTCCTGATGGTGCCCCCGTTTTATGGCATGCAGATATTGTAGACTTTCACGGAATGCGGAAGCGAGCGTTAAGTGTCAGCAGCGTTTAGCGAACGGGAATTCGCAGCGTAAAGACATGCCAATGGTTCACATGCAGTAAGCCCAGAGGTTTTGGCATGTTAGCGAGAATGACCGTTCGTAGCTGCGAGAACGTGCGAGCGGAGCAGCTGAGGAAGGCTACATTGCCCGGAATACTTCGCTGTCTCATCCCCCCCTGCGCTTTGCCTAGGCCGGCCCTCACCCTAGCCCTCTCCCGCAGGGAGAGGGTATTTGTTGAGAAGGAAGAAGAGAATAGCTGAAGTGGGAGAAAGCACAACGGCAGAACCGCCCCCGCCTAACCAGGGTGCGGTTCCGCCTCGCTGTCGCGCAGCTAAGAAAGATACTGCGCAATCATTTTCCAGAGGGCTTCTTTGCCTTCGCCGGTTTTGGCTGAATAGGGAATCACAGGACCGTCCGGTCCTAGCCCCAAGCCGCTCCGAATCTGGTTGATGTGCTTAGCCCTGTTACCCCGGGAAATTTTATCTGCTTTGGTGCCGACAATCACTGTGGGCCGCTTATAATGAATCAGCCATTTGTACAAAGCCAAGTCGTCAGCTGTAGGCAGATGGCGCAAATCCACCAGCTGCACCACCAGCCGCAATTCCTGACGCTGCGACAAATACGCTTCAATCAACTGGCCCCATTGTTCCTTCATCTGTTTGGAAACTCTGGCAAAGCCGTAGCCGGGCAAATCTACAAAATGAAAAGCCTCATTGACCAGAAAGAAATTGATCAGGCGAGTTTTACCCGGGGTTCCGCTCGTCATGGCCAACTGTTTTCGATTTAACAGCGAATTAAGCAGCGAGGACTTCCCGACATTAGAACGGCCGGCAAAGGCAATCTCCGCCAGACCGCCGGGGAGAAACTGTTCCGTTTTTGCCGCACTAATCACAAATGCTGCGCTTTTAACTTTCATCTTCTTTTTCCGCCAGCGCATGTGCCAGCACTTGATCCATGTGCTCCACGAAAACAAACTCCAGCTTGCGACTAACGTTATCCGGAATTTCGCTGATATCTTTCTTGTTTTCGGCGGGGAGAATTACTTTTTTAATTCCGGCCCGGTGAGCAGCCAGCACCTTTTCTTTTACCCCGCCAATGGGAAGAACTCGGCCGCGCAGCGTAATTTCTCCCGTCATAGCCACGGTACGCCTGGAGGGCCGTTGCGTCAGCGCAGAGATAAGCGCCGCAGCCATGGTAATCCCGGCAGAAGGGCCGTCTTTAGGGATGGCACCCTCGGGAATATGGATATGGATATCATAAGTTTCGTAAAAATCCTCTTTGATTCCTAATTGGCCGGTTCTGGTACGAATGTAAGAGAGACCGGCTTGAGCCGATTCACGCATCACTTCTCCAAGCTTACCGGTCAGCAGCAGTTTGCCTTTCCCCTTCATCAGCGTAACTTCAATCACCAGTGTGTCGCCACCTGCCTCCGTCCAAGCCAAGCCGGTGGCTACCCCTATCTCATCTTCCTTTTCCGCCAGCCCGAAGCGATAGCGAGGGATACCCAGATATTTATGGAGATTTTGCACTGTGATGGCTGAGCGTTCCTTTTTGTCCCGCACCACTTCTTTAGCCGTTTTACGGCAGAAGGAAGCAATTTGCCTTTCCAGACTGCGCACACCGGCTTCACGAGTATACTGGCGGATAATTTTACGCAGCGTTTTTTCTGAAACAGTAAGACTCTCTTTACTTAAACCATGCTCTTTTAGCTGTTTTGGCAGTAAAAAGCGTTCCGCGATATTCACTTTCTCTTCCTCTGTGTACCCGGGGATATAAATCGTTTCCATCCTGTCCAATAACGGCTGAGGAATATTGTAAAGCGTGTTGGCGGTAGTAATAAACATCACATTAGAAAGGTTAAAGGAAATCTCAATATAATGGTCGGAGAAAGCATTGTTCTGTTCCGGGTCTAAAACTTCTAAAAGAGCCGCGGAGGGGTCACCCCGGAAATCGGTCGACATTTTATCAATTTCATCCAGCAGAAAGACAGGATTTTGCGACTTAGCCTGACGCATGCCTTGGATAATCCGGCCAGGCATGGCTCCCACGTAAGTGCGTCGATGTCCGCGGATTTCCGCTTCATCCCGCACTCCTCCCAGGGAGATACGCACAAAATTGCGCTCCAGCGAGCGGGCAATAGAGCGAGCCAGCGATGTTTTTCCCACACCGGGAGGGCCAACCAGGCAAATAATCGGACCTTTGAGTTTTTGCGCTAATTGCCTCACAGCCAAATACTCGATGATGCGCTCTTTTACTTTCGTTAAACCGTAATGGTCTTCATCCAGGATTTTTTCCGCCATATTCAAATCCAACCTATCCTCGGTCTGGAGTGACCAAGGCAACGCCAGAATCCAATCGAGATAATTGCGGATAACTACTGCTTCTGCCGCAGCTGACGGCATTTTCTCCAGGCGCTCCACTTCTTTTAGCGCCTTTTCCGAGACTTCCTCCGGCAAATTAGCTTCTGCAATTTTTTCCCGGTACTCGTCGGCCTCTGCCATGCGCTCATCTTTTTCACCCAGTTCCTTCTGGATGGCCTTCATCTGCTCACGCAGGTAATACTCCTTCTGTGTGCGCTCCATCTGCTTGCGCACACGCAGGTTAATCTTACGCTCAATTTCCAGAACTTCCATCTCGTGCCCCAAAATCTCCAAGAGCTTGTTCAGGCGGTCCTTGGGCAATGTGGCCTCGAGAATATGCTGCTTCTGCTCTACTTTCAAGGTGAGATGGGAACCGATAATGTCAGCCATTCTGCCCGGTTCCTCAATGCCGGCTACCATGACCAAAGTCTCGGGTGGAATTTTTTTGCTCAGCTTAATGTACTGCTCAAACTGGTAAGTGACGCTGCGCATCAATGCTTCCACTTCAATATTCTTTGTGGTATCCTCCGGAACTTCTTCTGCATGCACTTTAAAAAAGGGGTCGGCTTCCACAAAATCGCGCACATAAGCGCGAGACAAGCCTTCCACCAACACCCGAATGGTGCCGCCCGGCAATTTAAGCATCTGCTTAATTTGCGCGATGGTACCCATGGAATAAATATCCTCCGGTGCCGGGTCATCGACTCTGGCCTCTTTCTGGGTAACCAGCAGGACTTTATTGTCATCCACCATAGCCTGCTCCAATGCGTTAACCGAGCGCTCCCGGCCAACATCCAGGTGCAGGACCATATTGGGAAACACCAGTATTCCTCGTAGTGGCAGTAACGGCAGAATTTTTGTATTTTCAGCCACACGTCTCCCCTCCATTCCTCAAATCAATTCACCAGCCTAGCTACTTATTCGCCCACCGTCAAGAATTTTCCTTTATCCGCTCAAAATCTTTACCTTTCCCGAAAATCGGACAAAAAGCTCCGTCTACCCAGAAATTACCAGTTTATAACGGTGACGCCGTCAACATTTTTGCCCCACCGGACACCACCCTCTGCCCTTTGACTAAGGCGTGATCCAACACTTCCTGCAAAGTATCGACCGGGACCACCACCAGCTCAGACGCTTTCTCAAAGGCTTGCTGCCAATTGTCCCGCGGAATGATTACCTTTTTCGCACCGGCCTGCCGTGCCGCCTCCACTTTGCAGGCAACTCCGCCAATCGGCCGCACATAGCCCCGCACAGAAATCTCACCCGTCATTGCCACCGTATTGGCAACCGCAATGCCTGTCAGCGATGAATAGATGGCAGTAGCGATAGAGATACCGGCTGAGGGCCCGTCAATAGGAGTGCCTCCGGGAAAGTTAAGATGGATGTGGTAATCTTTCGGATCGATCTCCAAATAATCGCGCAAGACCGTCAAAACATTTTCCACCGAACTTTTGGCCGAGCTTTTGCGGCGCAACACACGGCGCGGACTACCCACTTCTTCTTCCTCCATCACGCCGGTAACATGGACTTCTCCTTTACCCTGCGCGGCGCGGTGAGAGGCCACCTCTATCTCAATCACAGTTCCCATGCTGGGACCGTAAACCGCCAGGCCATTCACATAGCCTACCTGCGGACGAAGTGGAATTTTCCTTTCCGGACGGGGCGACATTTGACTGGCATTTACCACCCATTCGACATCCTGCAAGGTCAGCTGTTTTCGCCCATTGTCACATTGAGCCAAACCTGCAGCAATCTGCACGGTATTGACTGCCTCCCGTCCGTTTGCCGCAAATTTTCTAATTACAGCCAAAACATCTTCGCCCAAAGAAAAGTCGACTCTTTTTGCCGCATTAGCTGCTATGAGCGCCGTTTCATCCGGCAAAAGCCCCCTGAAAAATACTTCCATACAACGGGAACGGATGGCGGGAGGAATATCATCCGGCAGTCGGGTGGTAGCACCAATCATGCGAAAATCAGCGGGAAGGCCTTTTTGGAAAATTTCATGGATATGGGCAGGTATATTCCTGTCTTCCGGGTTATAGTAAGCACTCTCCAGAAACACCTTCCTGTCCTCCAGCACTTTTAACAATTTATTTATCTGGGTAGAGTGCAGCTCGCCGATTTCGTCAATAAACAAAATCCCGCCGTGCGCTTTACTGACCGCACCCGCCTTAGGTTGCGGAATGCCCGCCATCCCCATAGGCCCTGCTCCCTGATAGATGGGGTCATGAACCGAGCCAATCAGCGGGTCTGCAATACCCCGCTCGTCAAAGCGCGCCGTGGTAGCGTCAAGCTCCACAAACTTTGCTTCCCGCCCAAAAGGAGAAATCCAATTTCGCTTTGCCTCTTCCAGCACCAACCTGGCCGCCGCCGTCTTTCCCACCCCCGGCGGCCCATAAATAATCACATGCTGCGGATTTGACCCGCAGAGCGCAGCCCGCAAAGCCCTAAGCCCTTCTTCCTGACCGATGATTTCAGCAAAAGACGCAGGTCTCGTTTTTTCGGCCAGGGGCTCTGTCAGCGATATTGCCCGCATTCTGCGCAGTTGTTCCATTTCCTTGCGGGATTCTTTATCAACGGCCACTTTACTGCTCTGCTGGGAGCGGAGCAGATTCAAAAAATAGAGACCGATGACAATCGCAAAAAAAATCTGAATCACACCAATAAGCGGCGTTATATTTGACATTTTTTTCCCCCCTGCAAGCATTAACTGCCTTTAGTATATCCTAAGGGAAAGAAGAAAAACGTCGCAAATCTTATTTAAAAAAATACGTGTGAGCAAAGCAGGCGGGCGAGGCTGCATTAGCAAAAAAATGCCGCAAATATTCCCTTGGACAATTTTTGCTGCCGGATTAACGTATCAAAAAAGGCTACCGCTTAAAGGTAAGCAGCAGCCTTAAATACAGTCTCTCTATGCAGATTCTTCTTTTTTCTTCTTGCGCTTATCAGCGGTGACAAGGATGGGCTTCTCATGGTTTTGCAGTACTTCCTTAGTGATGATGCATTTGCCGATATCATCCCGGGCAGGCAATTCATACATCACATCGAGCAAAAGACCTTCCAAGATGGCGCGCAGACCGCGGGCGCCGGTGTTTCTGCGGATGGCTTCTTCAGCAATAATCTCTAAAGTGCCGTCCTTAAACTCCAGCGATACTCCATCCATTTCAAACAGCTTCTGATACTGCTTAGTCAACGCGTTGCGCGGTTCAGTCAAAATCCGAATCAGGGCAGGCTTATCGAGCGCATCAAGCGTCGCCACCACAGGAATACGGCCCACAAACTCAGGAATCAAGCCAAATTTAATTAAATCCTGGGGCAAAACGTGACGCAGGATTTCACCAATATTTTTCTCCTGCTTCCTGGACACATCGGCACCAAAGCCAATCCCTTTCTTGCCGATACGGTTTTGAATCAGCTTGTCGATGCCGTCGAAGGCCCCGCCACAAATAAAGAGAATATTGGTGGTGTCAATCTGCATGAACTCTTGATGGGGATGCTTGCGACCCCCTTGCGGCGGCACGCTGGCCACAGTACCCTCCAGGATTTTCAAGAGAGCCTGTTGCACACCTTCACCGGAAACATCCCGGGTGATGGAAGGGTTATCGGTTTTGCGCGCAATTTTGTCAATCTCGTCAATATAGATAATCCCTTTTTCCGCTTTCTCCAGGTCATAATCTGCCGACTGGATTAGCTTCAGCAGAATATTTTCCACATCTTCGCCCACATAACCAGCTTCTGTCAGTGAGGTGGCATCGGCAATGGCAAAAGGCACGTTTAAAATTCTTGCCAAAGTTTGGGCCAGCAGTGTTTTTCCTACGCCGGTGGGACCAATTAAGAGGATATTGCTTTTCTGAATTTCCACATCGTCCGGCTTCTGTTCCAGATTAATCCGCTTATAATGATTATAAACGGCGACCGCCAGCGACTTCTTTGCCTCATCCTGACCGATGACATACTGATCCATAATGTCCTTAATTTCGGTTGGGCGGGGCAGCTCGATTAAATCCAGATCCATATCCTCAGACAACTCTTCTTCAATAATTTCGTTGCATAGCTCAATGCATTCATCGCAAATATAGACACCCGGACCTGCCACCAGTTTGCGCACTTGCTCTTGCGTCTTGCCGCAAAAGGAACACTTCAATTGCCCTTTTTCATCGTTGAACTTAAACATAAGTTTCCCTCCTAGAGGAGTTGTCTAACGTTTTTCCAATACTCCGTCAATCAAACCGTACTCTTTCGCCTGCTCCGCCGACATGAAATAATCCCGGTCTGTATCTTGGGCGATCTGCTCCACCTGCTTGCCGGTGTGCTTGCCCAGAATCTCGTTTAACCGTTCCCGAATACGCAAAATTTCCCTGGCGTGAATTTCAATATCGACTGCCTGCCCCTGAACTCCACCCAACGGCTGATGCACCATAATTCGTGAATTGGGTAATGAAAAACGTTTTCCTTTGGCACCGGCAGTCAAAAGCACTGCCCCCATGCTGGCAGCCAAGCCGACGCAAATCGTGGAGACATCGGGCTTAATATACTGCATGGTATCATAAATGGCTAAGCCGGAATAAACGGCGCCGCCCGGTGAATTAATATAAATACTGATGTCCTTATCCGGGTCCTCCGACTCAAGGAAAAGGAGCTGGGCGATAACTAAGTTAGCCACCGTATCATCGATGGGGCTGCCTATAAAAATAATGCGATCTTTTAGCAGCCTGGAATAAATATCGTAGGCCCGTTCGCCGCGATTAGTCTGCTCTACTACCATCGGTACCAGATTCATCAGGATTCCCCCTACTTCTCTTCTTTAGTCGCAGGAGCAACAACATTAGTAATCTTTGCTTCAGCCACCAAGAAGTCAATCGCCTTGCGAACTTTAATCTCTTGGAACAATGCTTCCGCTTGCCCCGGTGCTGCAAAATATTCCTCGATTACTTCCACCGGCTGCCCGTAACTCTCAGCCATTTTGCCAATCCGCTCTTTTACTTCTTCATCTGTAGCCTCAATTCCTTCTTTTTTAACGATAGCATCTAAGAGCAGATCTGCCCTAACGCGCTTTTCCGCTTCCAACCGCTTGTCAAGACGCAGCCCATCGACGCTTTGCTGGGTAAGGGAAAGAAACTTTTCCAAATTCAACCCCTGCATCTTCATGAAATTTTCCATTTCGCTAATCATTCTATCAACTTCCCGATCGACTAGTGCAGCAGGCAGCAAAACATCAATGCTCTCCGCCAGCGTCTCGACTACTCTTTTTGCCACTTCGTTGCTGCTCTTTTTTTCTTCCGCCTCTTTCAGCTTATTCAAAATATCGTCTTTTAATTCGGCCAGTGTGGCAAATTCAGAGACTTCCGCCGCAAAATCATCATTTAGCTCCGGCAGCTCCTTGCGTTTGATTTCATTAAGCTTTATCTTGAAAATTGCCGGTTTTCCAGCTAAATCCTCATTGTGATACTCCTCGGGGAAGGAGACGGCAATATCTTTTTCCTCACCAATATTCATCCCCACCATTTGCTCTTCAAAACCGGGGATGAAAGAGCCGGAACCCACCTCCAAGGTATAGTTCTCGGCACTGCCGCCGTCGAAAGGCACACCGTCCACATAACCGGTAAAATCGAGCAACGCCACGTCACCGCTGGCCAAAGGAGCATCTGCGAGCACATGCAGCTTGACATGCTGTTTTTGCATCTGAGCCAGTCTGTTTGCCACGTCCGTCCCAGTGATTTCCCGCACTTCTCTGTCGATTTGCACTCCGCGGTATTCAGGCAACTCTATTTCCGGCTTTACTTCCACAATAGCCTTGAAAATTAAAGGCTTGCCTTTCTCCATCTGCAGCAAATCTATTTCCGGCGGCGCGACAGGCTCGATACTAGTCTCCTCCACCGCTTTTTCATACGCGTCGGGAACGAGGATTTCCAGCGCCTCTTCATAGAGCACTTCCGAGCCAAAATGACTTTCTAAGATAGGGCGCGGCACTTTCCCTTTGCGAAATCCAGGCAGGTTAACATTCTTTACCACTTTTTTATACGCCTGGCCCAAAGCATCCTCCAGCATCTTCTCCGCCACTTCAATTTCAAGCGAAATTTTACCACCGTCTATTTTTTCCAATTTTACCATCATCTATGCTCCTTATATCATTATTTTAGCTTATGCCTGCTAAATAAACCTGTGTCTCACGTTACCACAAAATTTTTGGCCTGCCAAGTATTTTACCATTATTTTAAGTAAAATGAAAGCAATTAGGCAAGCTTAGAAAAAAATATAAGGAAAAATAATTCCCCTCCTTTGGAGGGACGCCCGTTAGGACGGGGTGGGTGCAGATAACTCTTGTCTATGCGCACCCTTCCGTGCCAAATATTCCCTCAATCGCTTACAGCAGGATTCCGGGATAATCACCTAGAATATGTGAAACCAAAGCATATTTTACGAGGTGATGATCTTGACATTTAGAATAAGGGGTCTGCTTTCAGTATTTTTGCTCTCCGCACTTTTACTTTTCATCTCTGTGCCGGGAGGCAACGGGCTCGCCGAGGCTGCCTCACCTATCAGGGTAACTGTGGACGGGCGCGAACTGACAATGGACGTGCCGCCTACTGTCAGAAACGGCAGAGCCCTGGTGCCTATGCGGGCTATTTTTGAAGCGCTTGGAGCCAGAGTAAGCTGGGAAGCTCAGACAAAAAAAATAACCGGTACCAGAGGGACGACAGTCATCACTTTGTATATAGGACGCACCTCAGCCATTGTCAATGGCAGAACAGTTCCACTGGATGTGCCTCCGCTTATAATTAACGGCAGGACTCTGGTGCCAACTAGGTTTATAGCCGAAAATCTCGGAGCACAAGTCGTTTGGGATAGTAGCAACCGCCTTGTTACTATCCGCAGCGGAACAGCACAAACCAATCCCCCCGCAGGCGGCACTGCTCCCGCTGCCGTCACTTTGCCTGACGGTTCAAGATACACCGGTGAACTGCGAAATGGCGCCCCCCACGGTTTCGGCACAAGCGTCGCCACTAACGGTGAAAGCTATAGCGGCGCGTGGGAAAACGGCCTAAGGCATGGCATTGGCGTTTTAACTCTCCCGGACAAAACCGCCAGAACCGGCGTTTGGGACAGAGGTGTGCTTGCCCAGTGGCTCTCTCCGCCGCCTGTTCCCCGCTGACCGTTATTTGCCCGGACGATGCAAAACTGCAGCAAATCTATACAAAAAAAGCTTCCTCCAGCTATCGGGGTGAAGCTTTTTTAGTGCGCACAGAAAAATGTTTGCCAGTTGCATTTTAAAAGTTCATCGGATATACTGTAAGCGAACACATGTTCTTATAAGGTAGGAGATGCTTATGAAAGAACGCGTTATCTTGCATGCTGATATGAATAATTTCTATGCCAGCGTGGAATGCTTGCATCGCCCTGAAATTAGGAATAACCCGGTGGTGGTGGGCGGCGACGAGAAACTGCGTCACGGCATTGTCTTGGCGAAAAACTATGCGGCCAAAGCAACAGGTATTCGCACAGGGGAGGCGCTTTGGCAGGCGCGCGGCAAATGTCCTGGGCTTGTTATCGTGCCTCCCAATTTCCCTTTATATCTGCGTTACGCTAAGCTTGCCCGGCAGATTTACGCGGATTTCACCCATCAGATTGAGCCATTCGGCCTGGACGAAGCTTGGCTTGATGTTAGCGGCAGCGATGGTGTTTTGGCAGCCGATAGAATTCGGGAGCGGATTAAGGGGGAATTAGGGGTCACCGTTTCTTTAGGTGTCAGCTACAATAAGATTTTCGCAAAACTCGGCTCAGATCTAAAAAAACCGGACGCCACCACCCTGATAAGCCGGGAAAATTACCGGTCTGTAGCCTGGCCGTTGCCGGTCGAAGATCTTTTATATGTGGGCTCTGCCACAAAGAAAAAACTTAATCTGTACGGCATCACCACTATCGGCGAACTAGCCGCCGCACCTCCGTCTTTTTTGCGCCGAATGTTCGGCAAGGTTGGTGATGTTTTGTCAACTTTTGCCAATGGGCAGGATCAAACACCGGTGATGTGCCTAGACGAGGAAGCGCTGGTAAAATCGATTGGCAACAGCACTACAACGCCGCGGGATTTGCTCTGCGACGAAGATGTGAAAATTATTTTATTTGTGCTTTGCGAGAGCGTCTGCGCAAGAATGCGTGAACACGGCTTTTTCTGCCGCACTGTAGCTATTTCCATCCGTGACAGTGCACTTTTTTCTTTTGAAAGACAAGTGAAGCTTGAAACGCCGTCTCACATCTCAGGCGAGATTGCTGATGCGGCTATGCGGCTCTTTCGCCAAAACTATAGTTGGGCCAAACCAATCCGCAGTATCGGTGTGCGCTGCAGCGAACTGATTTCTGCCGCTGCTCCGCTGCAATTATCTATCTTTGACAACGACACCAGGGAAAAGCAGGCGACGTTAGACAAAACTGTCGATTTGCTGCGCAAACGATTCGGGCATTTTTGCATCCAGCGCGCCTCTGTGTCGGCTGACCAGCCGCTGGGCGGCATCAACCCCAAGGGCGACCATCTTATACATCCGCCAGGCTTTTTCAAAGAAGGTATGATAAAATGAAAGAGAAGAAATATCACAATCACAACAAGGTGTACGTTAAGGTTGAGGCTCTTTTTCACCCGGACGGCAGGCTGATCCCCGTGGCATTATGGTGGGAAGACGGTTGCCGCTATCCCGTTGATCGTGTTATTGATATCTGCCGGGCGGCAAGCCTTAAAGCAGGCGGCATAGGCATCCGTTATGCCTGCACAGTGCTGGGCAGGCAAGTTTACTTATTTTATGAGGAAGACCGCTGGTTTATGGAACGCCGGGAAGCGTGAGATTATTCCGCAAACCACTGGAAAACACTGAAAAATCGGGGAGTCAGGCAGAGACTCTACTCCACAACTGCAACATTAAAGATTCTGTTAGATTTTCCAATACCTGCAGGATATGCCTTGGATAATTACATTCTCACTTGGCAAGCCAATTTTCCACCTTCAGACCGGGCACCATTCTAAACTCCTTTTCGTTATTCGTAACTAAAGTGCCGCAATGCGAAAGAACGGTTGCGGCTATAATTAAATCATTGGGTCCGATGACGATGCCTGCACTTTGCATGCTTGCTCTCACTACCGAATATTCTACTGCAGCCTTATCATCAAAAGATATTATCTCAAATGGCAAAAGAAACTTCCTCACCTTCTCTAGGTTCTCTTCCCTTTTTTGACTTTTCTCTGCGCCGTAAAGCAATTCAGCTTTTACCACTGAGGAAATTTTTATATCGTCCGGACTATGCGACATAATCGCATCCAATAATTGCAAAAATTGGCTCTTTAAAAAATAAATACAGATATTGGTATCAAGGTAAAACTTCATAATTCTTCTCTCTCAGAATCATTCGAAAAACTTTTACATTTTTCGTAAACGAATGAGTCATCATTCACTGAGCCAAATAAACTTCTATAGTTCTCAGGCCAATTGTTTGCCAGAGATTCTTTCAACCTTTCCGAAACCCATTTGGAAATTGAGGTTTTGTTAATTTTCGCAGCAGTTTCTATTCTAGCTAAGGTTTCTTCATCAATATAAAGTGATAATTGTGGCATAGCAGCACCTTCTTTCGCAAGTATATTATATATTATACTTTTTCTCCGCTACTATGTCAATTTGCAAACAGTGCTTATTAATGCTCATCTTAAGTTATCTTTCTGTTAAAAATATGTTAACATCGAGCTCAATGAGTAGTTCAATGAGTAAGGAGGCAAATAAAGTGGATTTATTCAGCCAATCGGTGGATTGGAGCAAATCGGCTCCTTTGGCTGACCGTATGAGGCCTCGGAGTACAGCCAATGCTGTTGCCGCCGGCACTCCGGCAAGGAGAAGATCTATTTTGGCTGCGGTCAGACAATACGGCAGGAAAAGATTTCTTGACGGAGGATGAACTAAAGCATATAATCTGTATTGAGAATGAATTTCAATATCACCAACAGGACACAGTTTTATGGTCCGTGCCAATGAGACAAAGGAGACACCACTAATGCTGCAAAATATTATCAGGAATTTTCTATCCGGCACAAAAAAGCCGGGCACCGGATTCATTTGGTCCCGTGAAGAGGCTGAGCCAGATTGTCAGGAATTCTTTCACGACATTATTGAGTGCCTCGTTGCTGCGTTGGAGGCGAAAGATGCGTTTACCAGCGGCCATTCCTCCAGAGTAGCAGATATGACTCTGGATATAGTCCGTGCGTTGAAGATTAAGGAGCCGGAATTCGAAAACATGCACATAGCCGCACACCTGCACGATATAGGGAAGATAGGGGTCGCAGAAGATATTTTAAACAAACCTGGGAAGCTTCTTCCCCATGAGTGGACGCAAATACTGGCACACCCAGTACTCGGCTATAACATCCTGTGCAAATCGAGCAGGCTTTATAAAATTGCTAAAATCGTACTGCACCACCATGAAAGATGGGATGGTAAAGGGTATCCACAGGGTTTGCAAAGGAATCATATTCCCTTAGGTTCGAGGATAATTGCCGTGGCTGATGCGGTTGATGCCATGGTTACTGACAGGCCTTACCGCAAATCTTTATCATGGGAAGGTTGCTATCGTGAGTTGCAAGTTAACAAGGAGAAGCAATTTGACCCGCTGGTGGTGGAAGCCGCCGCACAACTCTGGAGCAAATGGTCCAGACAGTTGACGGGATAAGCAAGTACCATAATGGGTGAGTGATAAATACATAACCGTGACAAGACAAAGGTCTGGCTAATTTTTATAGATATTGACGGAATGAAATCAATTAATGACACTTTTGGACATAGTGAGGGAGACAACGCCTTGACCGCAACGGCGAACATCCTCAAAAACACCTTCCGTGAGTCGGATGTTATCGCGCGCATTGGCGGGGACGAATTTGTGGTCATGATAGCTGGCGCAGACGAGTTTAATGGTTGCAGCATTATTGGTCGTCTGCAAGAAAATTTGCATTCCCACAATATCTTCGCTAAGAAATGCTATAGATTATCCCTTAGTGCGGGTATTGTTTATTGTGACCCCGGCGAGAGCCCCTGCAGTCTTGAAGTTCTGTTGAAAAAGGCAGATCAATTAATGTATGAGCGCAAGCGGGGCAGAACCTATCATTGAGATACCTGCAAAATGGGTGAAGCAGCCGCAACAAATTATACCCTCTACCCTGAAAATAGCCGCCACAATCCCCTCTCCCTCTGGGAGAGGGTCAGGGTGAGGGCAAGGTGAAGGATTATTTTCATCCTTCTTATGGTGCCGCAGACGGCATGGGGGTTTACTTTATAATTTTCTTATACAAACAGACACCTGCCCTTATAATAAAACATTATAGGGCAGGTGTCTGTTTAGCTTAGTTAAAATTTCTTTACTCTGTCTGTCTGGCTCAGCAGTGAAATTGCAGTATTTCTAAATTAACCCTTTAAGCTAAAAATTAAAGAAGCCTTAACTTTAATGGTGCGGGCGAGAGGACTCGAACCTCCAAGGAGTTACCCACTAGATCCTAAGTCTAGCGCGTGTGCCAATTTCGCCACGCCCGCTTGCATAGTGACAATTAGTTGGGGTGGATGATGGGACTCGAACCCACGGCCCCCAGAGCCACAATCTGGTGCTCTAACCTCCTGAGCTACACCCACCGTACAGCATTACACAGAGACAAATATCAGGCGCCCTTTTCCGGCTTACTGACCTCCGACCTCTGACCTCTATTTTGTGGCACGCCTGGTAGGATTCGAACCTACGACCCACGGATTAGAAGTCCGTTGCTCTATCCCCTGAGCTACAGGCGTATGTGATAAACTAGCACAACTGAGAACTCAAAGCAAACAAAGTTTTGTCCGCAAAAAAAGCTCCTAAGCTAAATGGAGCGGGTGATGGGAATCGAACCCACGTAACGGGCTTGGAAGGCCAGCGCTCTACCATTGAGCTACACCCGCCGGCTGAAAAATCGACAGCGAAAACGTCGAGAAAAAACGCCCGACTTCACTTTGAGGAGTTGAGCCAAAATCATTATACCACTAACAGTGTCCGGGATGCAAGCACTTCGTTATTTAAGCCAAATAATGGACTGCCTTTACCTTTTGGTCCCCACAACACGATAATTATTTAGTATTACAGCCATTACAGCACCGATCAAAGTCAAATGCAGCAAGGCTAAGAGATTGGTTAATGGTTGTGTTTGGATAATGGGGGTAATTTGTAGCAGGGGCATAAATAAGCCCATTGTACTAAAACCAATAGCGTTTACTACAATGATTCCTTTCAAAATAGAGTAATCATAACCTGTCCATTTAAAAATAAGCACTATCGCCAGAGCCGAAGCAATACTTAGAGCTATCGTACCAACCAAGCCGATTATCAAACCAATGGTAGTATTAACCAGTTGAAAGTCCACAAAGATATCGGCAGCTACTTGAATAGGATGCACAGTTTCAACTCCTATGAGCATAATCAAGTACATCGATACGTTCATTATAACAGCACCAATAACTCCTGCCACAGCTGATCTGGCAATTGAATCTTGCATGCTTTTGCAACTCCTTTTTTTGAGAGGGATTTCAAAATTTTTATTAGTATGTGCGATGTTGCTCAGCCCAATAACCCACTCAGGGAAAATTTTTGCGTGACCACTGTCCTGCTTCTGGAATTAGAGTTAAAAACTCATCTGTCTACCAGTATAGTCCTGATTATGATAAAATCAATCTGTTACATTTCCCTCAGGAGCTGATGTTAATGCTTCTACACAAAAATATCCGTCCGCCTTATCCGGCGGTGCTCATGCTTGGCGTCGTCTCACAAATTGCCCAGGTTCTCTTCCTGCGGGAATTATTAATGGTCTTCCATGGCAATGAACTATCTATCGGCATCATCCTGGCTGTCTGGCTGGCCTGGGTCGGCGCGGGCAGCCATCTGGGCAGCTTCTTATCCGTTCGCAGCAAAAATCCTTTCCGGTTGCTGATTTTATGCACGGCAGGCATCTTGCCGTTATTGCCCGCCACCATCTGGCTCATTCGTGGATTGCGCCGCTTCTTCAATGTTCTTCCCGGCGCTTACTTGACGTTAACCGATATGGCGCTGTCGGCTTTCCTTGTTCTTGCTCCCGCCTGCCTGCTTTTTGGCATTCAGTTTGTGCTGCTTTCCAGATTGTGGCGTGAGCGTTCCGCGGCCGGCGACACCTCGGCCGCCGGAAAAACCTATCTGGCTGAAGCGGCAGGCAATATGCTTGGCGGCTTGGCTTTTACTTTCCTGCTGGTACACTACCTGAATTCTTTCCAGGCAACTTTTATGGCCGGCCTGCTGTTGCTGGCCGCCGTCCTGTCAGTGTCTAGCAAAGCAGTTACCCCCGCCTTCCGGCGGATGAGGCCAAACCAGCTGCTCCTCTGGATACTGCCGCTGGCGGCTGCCGTTACCTTTCCCTTTTTGCAGCAACTGAATCAGCAAGCGTACCGGATGAAATGGCACTACTTCACACCGCTGCACCAACTGGTTGAAACAAGCCAGTCAAGGCACGGCACCATCGCCGTGCTGCTCAGCCAAGATCAGTATACCTTTTTTCAGAGCGGACACCTGCTTTTTAGCACAGCCGGCCCGTTGGCGCCGGCTCCGGAGTTTGAAAAGCAGGAAGCGGTCCACTTCGCTCACTTAGCAATGACGCAGCACCCGGCACCCAGGAGCATCTTGCTGCTTGGCGGCGGCTTGCGTGGGACTTTAAGCGAAATGCTCCGGTATCCGCTGGAGCGGATTGATTACATAGAGTTAGACCCGGCACTGACCGGGGTAGCCCGCCCTTATCTTTCTGCCGCCTCCCTGGCAGCGCTGGGAGACAAAAGAGTGCGCCTGCTGCACACCGATGCCAGGCTTTTCGTGAAAACAGCGCGTGAACTCTACGACATGATTATCGTTGACCTGCCCGACCCGGTCACCGCAGTCTGGAATCGCTACTATACCAGTGAATTTTTCCGCGAAGCCGCCGCCTTGCTCCGGCCCGGAGGAGTGCTTGTCCTCACGGCCTCCTCTACTCCGGACCTGCGGGGACTGGCTGTAGCCAACCGCAACACTACTATATTTCACACGCTTTCGGCTGAGTTTTCCAGAGTGCTTGTTGCCGGTGAGCGGTCGATGTTGTTTATCGCCACCGATACTCACGAGCAAATCTCGGTAGACGCGGCGACGCTGGAGGAACGATTCAGGAAACTGGGAATTACGGCTGACGGGTTCTCACCCCAGCATTTTCACACCTTGCTGCCGGAGGTTCAACTGCAGCAGGTGAACTGGACTGTCCGCCAACACGGACGCGGCAGCGGCGCACAACTGAGCGGCCCACCCGCTTTGCCCCTTCTGCTCCCCTCGCTAACAGCACTGGAACAAATGTCAAAAGAATTGCCGCCAATACAGCAACGCTACTTTATCAATTCAGATTTCAGACCGATCGCCTACTTCTACACCATGATGTTTTGGGATGAGCTAACCAGACCCGGCGGCGGAGAAATATTCCGGTGGCTACTGCGCCTTCATCCCGGGTGGTTTTTATCCTTTGCCCTAATTCCCTTCTTGGGGTTTGCCGTCTGGCGGGCAGGCAGCAGGCGCACAGATCGCAATATTGCAGGATTTTCCGTGCTTTTCACCGCTTTTGCCACAGGACTTTCCGCCATGTCATTGCAGATTGCCATGCTCTTTTCCTTTCAAAGCATCTATGGTTTCGTCTACGAAATGATTGGCCTGATTATGGCCGTCTTTATGGGCGGCCTGACACTCGGGAGCTTTCTGACCCATCGCTACGTGGCTGACAAAAATCGGCCAACTCTCCTGGCAGCCTCTCAAGCGGCCATTGCTTTGCTCGCTATAACCATCGCTGCTGTGCTTCCCGACGTTGCGGCGCTGCAGCCCCTTGCCTTAGTACCTGTCATCTTTTACGCGCTTACTTTTGCGGCAGGGCTGGCTAATGGTATCAGCTTTCCTCTCTCTGCCGCCTGCTATCTCGCTCTGAACAAGCAACCGGAAAGAGCTACCGGTGCTGTTTACGGCAGTGAGCTTCTCGGGGCGTGTCTTGGCGCCGTTCTGGCGGGCGCGGTGGTGGCGCCGGTCCTCGGAATCGTGGCCAGCTGCCTGCTGGCTGCAGCCGCCGCCCTTACAGCTTTAGCCTTACTTTTAATCACGAGGAGGTTTGTGAAGTGTCAGAGAACAGGCTGTCCATCGGTTTGAGCCGGCGGCAATTTGTCAAAGCAGGTGCGGCTTCTGCTTGCGCCATCTGTCTGTCAGGAGTAGCGGGTTGCACCCCAAACAGAGGTAAACAGCAAGAGCAGGCAGCAAGAGGAGCACAGGTCGGTCTGGTTATGCCTGTACCATCGCCTTGGTTCGAACAGACGGGAAACAGCACAGTTCGGTGTCAGCTCTGCCCCAGAAGATGCACTTTGGCTGAAGGAGAACGGTCGCCCTGCCGGGTGCGTGAAAATCGCGGCGGGGTCGGATATACCCTAAGCTACGGCAACCCCGCCTTGCTCCAGGAAGATCCGGTGGAACGCAAACCCTTCTATCATGTGCTGCCCGGCAGCAGGGTTTTATCTCTTTCAACGGCTGGCTGTAACCTGTCCTGCCATTTTTGCGAAGTCTGGGACATCGCTCTTGTCAAACCGGAAGAAGTGCACAACTACGAAATGCCGCCGGAAAAAGTCGTGACTCACGCACAGGCCTCAGGCGTCCGCGCCGTCAGCTATTCCTTTGGCGAGCCGGTGGCTTTCTACGAATACATGGAGAGCACAGCAGCTCTGGCTAAGGAAGCAGGCTTGCTGAACCTGGCACATACAGCCGGTTACATCCGGCCGGAACCACTAAAAAGGCTTTGCCGCACACTGGATGCCGTCAATGTGGATTTAAAAAGTTTTGATCCTGACTTTTACCGCAATGTGGTCGGCGGGGAACTGGCGCCCGTTCTAGCAAGCCTTAAACTGCTCCGTAACGAAGGCGTGCATCTGGAGATTACCAACATCGTTATCCCCACCCTAAGCGATGATTTAGGCATGATTGAGAAGATGTGCCGCTGGATCGCGGATGAACTTGGCACGGATGTGCCGCTGCACTTTGCCCGTTTTTATCCGCTGTTCAGGCTTTCCACCCTGCCGCAGACCCCTATTTCCACGCTGGAGCAAGCCCGTGAAGCAGGCCTGCGAGCCGGTCTAAAATATGTCTATATCGCCAAAGTTATCGGACATGAAGGTGAAAACACCTTCTGCCCAAGCTGCGGACAGAAGGTGATTAAAAGAATCGGCTTCGTTATCGCGGAAATGAATCTGAAAAACGGCAACTGCAAAAACTGCGGCACCGCTCTTTCCGGGCTGTGGCAGTAACCGCTGCACAGAGCCGGTGAATGGTCAGGGAACCCTGCGGCGGTGCAATGCATAGTGAGAAAGCGACCTTTCATCCAGGTTGGTCAGTCCGGCTTCTTTCGCCCAACTAATCGCTTCCACAAATTCCTCAGAAGTTATGGCACGGGCGATCAGCGGATAATCAAAGGCCATAAACTCAACTCGATATTGCGACATAATATTTACATACGTTTTTGTAGACAAGTTAGCTGCCACCCACTGCACAAATTCCCTTGTTCCGGCTACCCGGTTCGGCATTACCAGGTGACGGATAATCAGCCCGCGCAAAGCGATGCCATCTTCATCAGTAGTCAATTCTCCTACCTGGCGGTGCATTTCAGCAGTCGACTCTTTAGCCATCTGCGGATAGTCTGACGCAGCGGCCAAATTATAACGTTCCGCCTCCAGACCGTCCATGAATTTTATGTCCGGCAGATAAATATCAACAACCCCGTCCAGCAGTCTGACCATCTCGGCCAGTTCGTAGCCGCTGGTGTTATAGCATAACGGCAGGTTTAGTCCTTTTTGCAGGGCTATGCGCACAGCACCTAAAATATTAGGCATTACATGGGTGGGGGTAACCAGATTGATATTGTGGCATCCCATACGCTGCAAGTCAAGCATCATCTCAGCCAGTTCCTCATCGCTTACCTCGCGCCCCCAGCCCTCGTGGGCAATCGGCCAGTTTTGACAAAAAACACAGCGCAGGTTGCAGTTGGAGAAAAATATTGTGCCCGAACCGCCTCTCCCCACCAACGGCAGTTCCTCACCGAAATGAGGCTGCTGACTGTAAACCATCGCTTTCTCCGGAGCACGACAAAAACCAAGCTGCCCGGCACGACGGTTTACTCCGCACCGCCGGGGACAAAGACGGCAGTTTTCCATTATACTGTAGGCTTGCTCAATTCTTTCTGCCAGTCGTCCTTCCTCTTGCAGCACAGCATAGGCCGGCCGCCACCGGCTCTCACCTGCCGTCAACCTTACTCCGTCTTCCTGTTCAGGCCCCCTGAACGGCCAAAGCCTGTCGGCTATGTATAACAATCCTCCCGCGCCGGCCAAGCCAAGTAATTTTAATAATTCTTTGCGCGTCATCCCCATCAGCAGAACTCCTAATAAATATTTTCGGAAATGGTTCTGACAAAATATTTTAAATCGGAAATCCCCCATTGGAGCGACAGGTACACAATTTCAGGGTCCAATCGAGCATAATCATGGACGATAATGTTTCTAAAACCGGCCATTGCCACAAAGTTTTCCCTAGCCTGCTCTGCCAGTATGTCGTTTTCTACGAGAATAATAAATATATCGCGATTCTTCTCAGGTTCCCTCAACTGTAAATCAGAAATCAGGTGGCTCCCTATATCAAGACACGCTTCAATAGCCAATTGCAGCGTTCTTTCCACAAAGCGCCTTTTTACTTTGTCCTTCAAAAACTCGTTTAAGGTAATTTCCGAAACATCTTCCAAATCACTTATATATTCCGCAAGAAGTGTCAACCGGCTTTTCAAAATTTCTTTATCAACCATAGAAAGCACCACCAGCAGAAGCCCTATTTATTAACGCAACAGACCTTCGCTCCAGGACACGCTGAAGGTCAAAATACTCCCGGCGCGAAGCTACTTCAAAGTGTACCCTGCTTTTATTGTCCTTTTCCAGAATAAGTATTTTTTGTCTGAGAATACAGTGCTGCAAAGAAAGCGGCGCTGCGGCAAGGTCAACTAAGTCCACCTCCATGCCGATCAGATCGGAAAGCAGATCGGAAAGTAGCAGGCGCTGGCGAAAGCGTTCCATCTTATCCAAACCAGGCCTAAGGTAAATTGCAATATCAACGTCGCTGCTGCGATGCGGCTTACCGGTGGCATAGGAACCAAAAAGATAAGCAAAAAGAACATGCGGTTTTTGTTTTAACAAACCCGCTGCCTTCCTGATAATGGCGTCTCTTCCTAGAATAGGTTCCATATGTTTCCACCTCTTTGCCATGAATTATACACTCCGGCGGCACCTTTGTCAAAGAGTGCCGGGCTATACCTGCCCTTGCTGCCCATCCGCGTCATACCACTTTGCGGCACCACCCCGGCGCTGCGCACCACCCCTCCAAGGGAGGGGAAT
>JAGXTL010000134.1 GCA_018333635.1 Dethiobacter sp. | reverse complement strand
CCTTATCCCCTCTCCCTCCTTATCCCCTCTCCCTCCTTATCCCCTCTCCCTCCTTATCCCCTCTCCCTCCTTATCCCCTCTCCCTCCTTATCCCCTCTCCCTCTGGGAGAGGGTTAGGGTGAGGGCAAGGGGTTAGGGTGAGGGCAAGGGGTTAGGGTGAGGGCCTTGGTGGTTTATTAGAAATAAGATATTCGCTTTGGCAGGGAAAGCGAGTAAAATGCTGAATCTCTAAACATATACTTACTACTGTCCGCCTCCATCAAAACTATAGAAAGGGGTAATCTCCCATTAATATCGCCTTCTTTTTAATTCCTAAAATGGAAATTATTTATCTTCCCGTTAATTGCACAATGCGACAAGCAATCGAAAAGATGGAATTTCACCGCTATACAGCAGTTCCCATAGTAGATCAACAAGGACATTACGTAGACACTATCACAGAGGGTGATTTGCTTTGGAAGATGAAAAACACTCCCGGTCTGACCTTTGAGAATACCGACAAAATTCCTATTACAGAAATACCCCGGCGTTTCAAAAATGAAACTGTGCGCATCGAAGCTAATGTAGAAGACCTTATTAAACTGGCTGTTGTGCAAAATTTTGTACCTGTACTCGATGACGAGGATATTTTCATCGGGATAATTCGCCGCAGAGAGATTATGGAGTACTTTAGCAAGAAGCTCTTAGGAAGAAACGAACTTTAACCACTGTTTTGAGCATGCCGGCAAACCGTCTGGGCGTAGCTGCACTACTAAAATAATAGGTGCCTCAAGTATTGCCTCGAGGCACCTAAAAGTTGTGTTTAGATAATGTGTTTTAAGGTTTTATAAACAGCTCTCTTTTCCCGGATTACTGTTGCAGATTAAAAACTGTCAATAATTGACTTAACTCTTCTGATGAGAGTTGGTTGCGCAAAATATCAAGCGCCTGTTGAGCTTCCTCTATGGTAACTCCGTCAGCAGCAAGCTCACTTATCTGGGTGAGAGTCTCTAAACCTATTTTTTCGAGTACAGGTAAAAGTGCAATCAACTCAGCAACCCCACTTACTCCTTCTTGGGGCAAAACCTGTAAAGGTTCCGCAACATTTTCCATCGCTGGCCGCAAAACACTAATCAATGTTGCTAAATATTGTTGCGCCAGAGGCCAAAGGAGAAAATAGGCAGACGCAATCAAGATAGCTAGGCTTAAAACAGAGAAAATCACTAATTTTTTGATCATAAGCTACCTCCCTCTTAGAATTGCTCAAGGCAAATTTCGCCTACGTATCTTAACTATAACATATTTAAAGCAGAACACAAGGAAGAGAGCCAAAATTCAATAGCGTGGCAAAAAAAGAACTGCTACTCCTACTTTGCCATTGTACCGCCGTCAATCGGGTAAACACCGCCGGTAATGTAAGAAGATTTAGCGGACGCCAGAAAATAGACAAGCTCCGCAATTTCCTGTGCAGTAGCATACCGACCCATAGGAACTGTTTCTTCAAACATTTTGCGAGCAGCCGCCGGATCTCCCGCCAGCGCTTCTTCGATGGAGCGCATCATCCGTGTATCTACCGGCGCCGGGCAAATCGCATTTACACGCACTCCTTTACCGACTACTTCAAGAGCGGCAGAGCGGGTAATTCCCAGTACGGCATGTTTGGATGCGACATATGGGGCAAGATTCGGAAATCCCTTTAAACCAGCTATCGAGGCAACGTTTATCACACTGCCGCTTAACTGTTCAATCATCACTTTCAATACATACTTTAATCCAAAGTATACACCATAAAGATTTACACCTAAGACATGGTCCAGGTTGTCTGCAGCTGTCTCCACAATCGACTGAACTTTACCTTCCACGCCGGCATTGTTAAAAAACACATCAATCCGTCCAAACTTAGCCAAGGTGGCATCAACATAATTCTTGACATCTTCTTCTTTGGAAACATCAGCTGCAATAGCCAAGTAGTTATCCTTTCGCAAGCCAAGCCCCACAGCCAATTTTTCTGCCGCCGCATCGTTTGTGCTGACAAGCGCCAGCTTAGCGCCGTTCTCGGCAAAAAGCTTGCTCACAGATCTGCCGATCCCGCCGGTCGCCCCTGTAATCAATACCACTTTATCCATAAATTCCATAAATATACCTCCTATACCTCGTGACGTACTCCCACCACCTACAGAGGTGGGGGCTTCTTGGGACGTACCAGCTAACGCCGGTATAATGACCAAGCTATCCCCGTTCGCCCAACGGTTTTTATACAATCTTTAGGCTATACCGAGCTTTCTGCAGCCTTCGTTCTTAATATTTATCGCAGCGTTTACATCTCTGTCTAGTATTTT
>JAGXTL010000102.1 GCA_018333635.1 Dethiobacter sp. | reverse complement strand
GGAGACTATCTGGTTGGTTTTTTTGGGTGTCGGCTTCGGCTGTCTTTTGGCTGCCGCGATTATGGCATTTTTAAGACGGGACACTTCCGCGAATACAGAGGTGTCCCGCAGATTGCAGGAGTTAGCCGCTAAAAACGAGGCGTTTGAGCGCAGTATGCGCGATGAGCTGTCAAGAATCAGAGAGGCGGTCGGCAGCAGCGCAAAGGAAAACAGGGAAGAGCTGAGCAAATCATTGAAAGATGTCAATGATTCTCTGCTAAAACAAATTGTCGAGATGACAAAACTGCAGAATACATATCTGGAAAAGCTGACAATGACAACCGAGGACAAGTTAAATCAAATGCGCACGACAATCGAAGAAAAGCTGAAGAGCCTCCAGGAGGACAATACTTCAAAGCTGGAAAAAATTCGGGCGACGGTTGAGGAAAAGCTGCACGATACTCTGGAAAAAAGGCTGGGGGAATCGTTTAAATTGGTCAGCGAGAGGCTGGAACAGGTCCATAAAGGCCTGGGAGAGATGCAGAATCTGGCGGTAGGCGTCGGCGATTTGAAAAAGGCTCTCGTTAATGTTAAAGCGCGCGGGATGCTTGGTGAAATACAGCTTGAAAATATCTTGGCGGAGATATTTACTCCTGAGCAGTATGAGAAAAACTTTGCTGTTAAGCCAAGCTCAGGCGAGCGTGTGGAGTTTGCGGTGAAGATGCCGGGGAGAGATAGTTCCCCCGTCTGGCTGCCGATCGATGCGAAATTTCCGATAGAGGATTATCAACGCCTGCAGGAAGGATATGAGCAGGGAGAACCGGCTCTTTTGGAGGCTGCCGCAAAGCAGTTGGAAAACAGTATCAAAAAATGTGCCAAAGATATTAGGGATAAATATCTCGTGCCGCCGTTAACGACAGATTTTGCGATCATGTTTTTGCCGTTTGAGGGGTTATATGCGGAAGTATTAAGGAGAGCCGGCCTTTTTGAGTCGCTGATGCGGGACTATAGAGTTGCTGTCGCAGGGCCGACTACGCTTGCCGCTTTTTTGAGCAGTCTGCAGATGGGCTTTCGCACACTGGCGATTGAAAGACGCTCAAGCGAGGTTTGGGCGTTACTTGGGGCGGTGAAAACGGAATTTGGCAAGTTTGGCGTTGTGTTGGATAAAACACGCAAGAAGCTGCAAGAGGCGAGCAATACGATAGATGATGCCACAGTCAGGACAAAGGCGATCCAGCGCAAGTTAAGGGATGTGGAGGAACTGCCGGATTCTATGGGGAGCGCAGAGCTGTTGGGCGTTGCCGAAGAAGCGGGAGAAGAGGATATGCCCTAAAGTTAACCCTAACCCTAGCCTTTGCCCTCACCCTGACCCTCTCCCAGAGGGAGAGGGGAGAAGAGGAGGAGGGAGAGGGGAGAAGAGGAGGAGGGAGAGGGGATCATATGCTCAATCCTTTGCGCTTTTCACGGATGACGGCAAGTAGTTTGTCTGCCGCCGCCTCCGCTTCTGTTTCTACCAGGAAGCACGCACCGACAAGATCTGTCAGTTTGTCTGTAAGAATCGTTGTTACCGTCTCTGAGCCGGTTACTTGAGGCACGGTTCCCAAATGCGTCGTTAAGCCTAAAGTCACCGCCCAAGTGCCGATAGCCATAGCTTTCTCGGACATTGCCTCCGGGGCTGATGCCACGACAGGCAGCATATTTAGGTCAACGCCTAATTTGTTTGCAACGGCAACCGCCACAGATACTGCCCGAGTATTATCAACGCAAGATCCCATATGCAGTACAAGCGGCAGAGGCCCTTTGAGTCCGTTTGCTTCACCAATAGCGGTAAGAACAGCCTTTAGGCCGTCCCCGGCATATTCTAATGTGGCTTCCTGCGTCATGAGGCCGTTCTTTGCTAAAGCGCCTGCACCACAGCCGGTAGCTAGAAGCAAGACATTGTTGGCGGCCAGTCGTTTAGCCATGGTTGTAAAGTTTTGATCTTGCACAACGTTTGTATTGTTGCAGCCGGCAAACAGGGCAATCCCTTGGATATTGCCGTTTATGATATTGTCAATCAACGGCTTAAGTGGTTCCTCCGCATCCAGTTTGCTTAATGCGCTGATGATTGCTTCTGCGCTGAAGCCTACTATCGCAGTTTCTTTGTGTTGTGGAATATTGATTCGCTTAAAGTCTCGGCTCTGAAAGGCTTCGATAGCCAGGTTCAAAATCTGTTTTGCAGCCTCAAACGCAGTCTCCTCGTTAAATTCTACATGGATGGCTCCGGGGATTTTTGTCGTAGGCATGGTTGTAATGAGTTTTGTATGGAAACATTCTTTGACTGAGCTTAGTGACGGCATAATGCATTGCACATCGACCACCATGGCGTCCAGCGCTCCGGTCAAAATCGGCATTTCCTGAGAAAGGTAATTCGTTGCCAAGGGGACTCCGTGGCGTACCATGACCTCATTGCCGGTGCAGCAAATACCTACAAGATTAAACCCTCTTTTGGCCCCGGCGCGAACAGCTTCGTCGTTCATCGTGCGGGCAATATGACAGATGACCTCACTGAGTAAAGGGTTATGGCCGTGCAGCGCCACATTGACGGCATCTTCTTTAATCACACCGAGATTAGCCGAGGTTATGGTCGGGTTTGGTGTTCCGAATAATATGTCTGATAGTTCAGTTGAGAGACACATGCCTGCGTAATCCGCCAGTGCTCCTCTCACTCCGCCCAACAGGATATTTACCGGGTCGGCATCGCAGCCCACATGCGTTCTGTTCATAATTTCAGCCACTGTAGCATCTATGTTGTGAATCAGTACATCAAGAGCCTTCAGTTTTTCAATTCGCTCTTTGGTCAATGTTGACGTTAACCAGCGTGACGAAATCTCTGCGTTTTGACGGGAAAAATCTTCTAAGGTGATTTCAGCGACCTCTTTTACTAGTTGCAACAATTCTTTGTTTTCGGTAATAATTCCTAGCTGTTTGGCAACACGTTCTAATTTAGCCGTGTCGTTTATCTGGTAAGCCGGTGCCTTACCTTCGCTTACTGCCAACAAAGTCAGTGCGATATGACGTCCGTGGTCGGAGTGTGCCGCTGCTCCTGCTGCAATCCCTCTGATCAAATTCCTTGCCACGATGGTGTGCTCGTCTGCCCCGCAGATACCACGCTTTGTCCCCTTACCGTTAGGACTGACCCGGCAAGGACCCTTCCAACAGATTCTGCAGCATACGCCCAGTTTGCCAAATTTACACTGGGGCTGTTGTGCTTCAGCTCTGTCCCAGACAGTTTCAATTTGTTCCTGCTTTGCAATAACCAGTAATTCTTGGACAGCCCTATCAGTTGTTAACGTTTCACTCATTTTTCTCATCCCCCTTTTTTGGAATTAAAAATTTTAATTAATCTGTCTTGCAGCTAAATTGTTTAATTTGATACTAACACCTATTTCATCACAAGTATGTCAGCCAGATGACAAACGGGAGCGCAAGAGCGCTCCCGTAGATTAATCTTTATTCACTTGCTTTAATGCGTGAAGATCTTTAATGATAATAGTGTGACGGCCTATCTTTTGTAAAATCCCCGCTCTGTAAAAATCATTTAGTATTTGAGATATAGTCTGGCGGCTGGCACCGAGAATTGTGGACAACTCCTCTACATTAAGGCCCAATTTGAGAAGTACTTCGCCATCGCGTAATTCGCCTTTATCCTTTGCTGCCTGAACCAGAAACTGAGCTAAACGAGAGTGAGTTTCTTTAAATACTAACCCATTAATGATTGTGATAGAATTTTTCAATAAATCGCCTAAAACCCTTACTATGATTAGGTAAAATTGCGGATAGCGGGCAATCATTTCTCCGAATTTTTCCGTTTGCGCCGTCAAAACAACTGTCTCTTCATCCAGAGCTTGCGCAAAAGCTCTGGTGTGTGTGCTGAAAATGTCGCCCCGCTCCAAAACCGATAAGGTAAACTCTTTATCCTCATAGGCAAGAAAAACACGCACCCGGCCTGTTTTCACCAAAAAAACCAAGTTTTCTTCTTGAAGAGGTGAAGAAATTAACTCTCTTCTATGATGCCGCTTCTCCATGAAGATGGTATAAAATTCCTGATAATCTGCGGATTCAAGAGTTTCTATCAGATTTACACTTGTTAGTTTCATTCTTGTCGGCACACATCGCACCTCCAGTTTTATATTACATCCGGTCAATTTTAGCAAATGCTAAAGTTGCCCGATAAAAATACTTAACCTTTGGGGTGGCCTCTTTACTGCTGACTTCGTTTGTTGTATATGGTAATATTCTAATCCGGCAGTAAATAATTATCAAGAGCGCTTTGCGCGTTCGCTTTGCAAGATATTTGGAAGACATAACAGTCTACAATTATGAATATTCTTGATAAAAGCAACAAAGTGAGATATAATTTGCATGGCGGCAGCGGTAAAAATCCAGAGATTTTCGTCTATAGAGAATTTGTTGAGACTACTTTTAGAGGGAGGATTGTTGTTTAATGTATAATATTTGGGATGTTATGTTGACTAATTTTTCTTCTGCTCCGGTCTTGTTTTTTTTCCTAGGCGTGCTTGCTGTGATTAGTAAGTCTGACTTGTCCATTCCGAGTGACGTCGGGCGCGGGGTAGTTATTTTTTTGATGGCCTCGATTGGCATTAGGGCAGGTGCGGAAATCGCGCAAATGCCGGGCGGGGTTTTGGCTGTGCTTCCTTTTGCGCTGACTGCTTTACTTTTTGGGATAACGATTGCCGCTGCAAGTTATTTCCTTTTAGTCAAGCTGCTGCACATAGATTCGGCTAACGCCGGTGCGCTGGCAGGAAGTTTTGGCGCGGTCAGTTCGGCAACTTTGATGGTGTCCATTTCTTTGTTAGATAGTTTAGGAATAACATACGAAAAATTTGTGCCTGCACTTTATCCCTTTATGGATTCTCCCGCAATTATTATGGCTATTTTTTTGGGTAAGTGGGGTATAGACCGACAGAATTTGGCACGAGCGGCATCTGACCCTTTGGCGAAAGACATGAAAGGGAACGGCAGAAAGAAGTTAGGCGCCATTATTGTGGAGTCCCTGACAAACAGCGGCGTTTATGTCTTGCTTGGCTCGTTGGTCATCGGTTTAATTGTCGGGCCGGAGAGATTGGAAAGGGAGATGAAGTTTTTTTATTGGATGTTTAGGGGAGTTTTATGTATCTTCTTATTAGAAATGGGCATCCTGGCGGCATCCCGCCTGAGAGAGCTTAAATTTGTCAGCCCGCTTATTGTTCCCTTGGCGATATTGATTTCGCTTGCTGGCGGGACGCTTGCCGTTTTTGTAGGCACATCCCTGGGTTTGAGTCCGGGGGGAGCCGTCGTTTTTGCCGCTCTGGCGGCGGGGGCATCCTATGTGTCAGTTCCCGCAGCTATGCGCGTTTCTTTGCCGGAAGCCAATCCGTCACTTTATCTTGGCACAGCACTTGGCATTACCTTTCCCTTTAACATGTCTATCGGCTTACCGGTTTATTTGCAATTAGCTCAATATCTTGCCAGGTAAGATTGAGTCGCTATATTTTTACTGTTGAGGAGGGACCTAGATGATTAAGGTAAAAAGAGTGGAGATTATCGCTAACTGTTTGGATATCAGAACTGTGATCAAGGAAATGGAGCAGGTTGGCATTGATGGTTATTCTGTGATCAGAGGGGTGTCAGGGAGAGGGAAGCATGGCAAAAGCCGTGAAGAAAGTCATATTGATTCTATGACAAGCTGCTATATCATGGCTGCCTGTCCTGTAGAACAGGCGGAGGCTTTGATCGTCGCAGTGACGCCTTTGCTGAAAAGGTTCGGCGGTCTCTGCCTGGTGAGCGACGCTTTGGAAGTAGATTTTGAGTAGAGAGCGACTAAGTTAAAAATGTTAAAATAATTGGTTTGTTTTAGTAAAAGCAGCGGCGATAAGAAAGGAAAATGAGCATAAGCTGGAGAAATATGAGAGGCATTATTCCTGGCAACGGGCGAGAGGGGAATGTGCTGATGAAAAATGCGCGACAAAGTTTGCTTTTGCTTCTGCTGTTAATCGTTATCCTTGTTCCTTTTGGCTGCGCGGCAAACCGCAGCGCCGAAAAGCCTCGTGACGGTCAAGCTGCCATTGATTTTGCCACTGTCCCCAACGGAACGCACAGAGGCACGTTTACTTATGGCGCGTTTAATTTTATTGTCGATGTCGTTGCCGAGAACGGCAGGGTGATTGCCATAAATGTAGTGCAAAACCGTGATAATCAGCAGTCAGAAGATGCGGTAGCCGTCTTAGAGAGAATTGTTGAAACGCAGTCCCTAGATGTAGATTTGGTCTCCGGCGCGACGGCTACCAGCAGAGCGTTGACGAAAGCAACGGAAAAGGCGCTGCGAGAGGCGTTGAATCAATAAGCGGCTAGGTTGTTCCGGCCAGGCTGAAACGCTTGTAACCAAAGCTGTGAGAAGGTGTGATAATGTATATTTCACTGCAGGAGCTGGGATTTTTTCTTGCGGCGGTAATCTTTTTAATCGTAGGTGGCTTTCTCTTGGTTGCTTTGGCCAAGATTAACAGGCTGGTTACTTATTTTAACAGAAAATTGATTGAGAATGACCAGCATGTGCAGGGGATTATAGAAAATCTAAAGGTGATTACCGACAATCTGAGTCTGCTTTCAGGCGTTCTCCGCAAAAACGAACAGTTGCTTGAGGAAAAAATACCAGACTCAATTAATAACCTTTACACATTCACCGCGACTTTAAAAGATACAGGTGAAAGAGTTAGTCAATCGCTGGAGATTGTGCATACCAACTTGGCGGAAACTGCCGCTACTGTTACAGAGAGCGCCAAGGACTTACTTGCATATGTCAAAGTAGTAAGTGAAGGAATTAGAATCATCATTAAGACGCTCATGCGAAAATAGTTAATTTTCTGCCTGGATCAGAGCTTGCTTTGATCCAGTTTTTATGTTGGAAAATTATCTCAAAACACGGAGCGTCTTTCTTCGGTATTGCATACTCACCCAGCTGCTTCGCTCGCACGTTTTCGCAGCTGCGAACCGCGGTTCGCTGATCGCTGCTTTCACTTAACGCTCGCTTCAGCATTCTGTGAAGTCTGCAATTCACTGAAAGAAAGGATCCTGAGGATAATTCCCCTCCTGTGGAGGGGTGGCGCAAAGCGCCGGGGTGGTCTCCTGAGATGGAGTTTCTGCCTTTTAGAGGCTTGCAACAGGGGGACAGGTGATTTGTCCCACTTGTCCACGCGACCACCCCGCCCTTGCGGGCACCCATCCAGGGGAGGGGAATTTTTGTAGCAGGAAATTATCTTGTTTCCGACGTAATGGGGGTGTCGCAGGGGCACCTCCCTTTCGGGCGGGTTTGAAACCCGCCCCTACAAAGGTACGTAGGGTTCGCGGACCCGCCCCTACCAAAAGGTGGGGGACCATCCCGTAGGGGCAGCATTGCCAAAAGGTGGGGTACCATCCCGTAGGGGCGGGTTTCAAACCCGCCCTTGTCAGTAAGCTGGCAGTAAGTATTTGCCTGAATTTTTGCATAAACTAGATGTTTGATTATGGATTGTAAATATTGTATAATGGAAACATCGTGCTTAAAGGAGGGACAAATGTGCTTGACAACCCGCTATTGCATCTAATGAATCCAAAATCTATCGCCATTGTGGGAGCTGGAAATAATCCGGCCAAAATGGGGACGCTGCATGGCCTGAGTATTGTTAAGGAGGGTTACCAGGGAAAATTTTATCCTATTCATCCGAGGGATGAAATGGTGCTTGGGCATCGAGCCTATCCGACTGTGGCAGATCTGCCTGAAGTGCCCGATCTTGCCATGCTGATTGTTCCTGCCGAACAGGCACTCAAGCTTTTGGCTGAGTTTGGTCAGCTAGGCACAAAGTATGCGATTGTTGTGACTGCCGGCTTCCGTGAAACGGGAGAAGAGGGCAGGCTAAAGGAAGAACGGCTAAAAGAGATCGCCGCTGCTTACGGGATACGTTTTCTGGGGCCAAATTGTATCGGCATTATAAATTCAGAAATTTTGCTTAATGTGACTATTATGCCCGGCTCGGGCAAGCAGGGTAAACTGGGCATGGTGTCGCAAAGCGGTACATATGTGACGCAAACCTTGCCTTATCTGAAACAGAAAGGCATCCACTTCAGTAAAGCGATCAGCGTCGGCAACGAAGCCGATATCAATCTTGTGGACGCACTGGAGTATTTGGGCCAAGACGAGCAGACAAAGGCAATAGCACTTTATCTTGAGGGTGTTAAAGACGGGCGACGTTTTATTGAAGTGGCGCAAAAGATTACTCCCCGCAAGCCGGTTATTCTTCAGTATGTGGGCGGTTCAGCCGCAGGCGCCCGCGCCGGCATGAGCCATACCGGTTCTATGGCGGGGCCGGATTTCTTGTATGAAGGTATTTTAAAGCAAGCCGGTATTATCCAGGTGCATACGGTGGAAGAACTCTACAGCTATGGTTGGACGCTGGCTGCTCAGCCGCCCCTGCGGGGGAAGAGGATGGCGGTAGTAACTAATTCCGGCGGTCCGGGCACTGCTATTGCCAATGCCTGTGAGCAAGGCAAGCTGGATGTACCCACTTTTTCCCCTCAATTGCAGCAGCAGATAAGAGGGCATATCTTGCCTCATGCGTCAAGCGCAAATCCGGTGGATCTAACTTATCACCTTGACGCAAAGATGCTGACAGCAGTTATCCCTGAGATTATTATGCAAAGCGGCGAAGCAGACGGAGTAATTGTTCACGGCGGCATGAGTCATGGTTTTATGAAGGTGATTTATCCTCATGTGCGGGAGTTATTGGGCGATGTTACTCTCGAGCAGTTTCTCGGTCAACTAGATACTGATTTTGGAAAGACTGTTTCACTGCCTTGGGAATATCAGATTCCGTTGGTCGCTTCTTCCTTCTTTGGCCGGGAAGATGATTACACTGCCGTTTACCTCGATCACGGTATTCCTGTGTTTGATTCGCCGGAAAAGGCGGCACGCGCCATGGCGATGCTCTTGCGTTACAAAGAAATAAGGGAAAGAAAGCAGATTAATCGCGGCGAACTGCCCGCCGTGTCTTTGCAGGCGCAGGAGATTATTGCGGCTGCCACAGCAAGGCAGCAAAAGACGTTGACTGAATATGAGTCAAAGCAGATTTTGGCGGCGTACGGCATTCCCGTTACCGGCGACAGGCTGGCGATGTCGGAGGAAGCGGCGGTTGCCGCTGCTCTCGCCGCAGGTTTTCCTGTGGTGTTAAAGGGATGTGCTGCCGATGTGGCCCACAAGACAGAAAAGGGACTTGTCCATCTTGGCCTGACTTCGGCGGAGGAGGTGCGCCGGGCGTATCGTGCGGTGAGTCAGGAGGCCGGCGGAGAAATACCGGTGCTTGTCGCGGAAATGCTGCCGAAAGGCAGGGAACTGCTGGTGGGGATGACGCGTTACCCCGCTTTTGGCCCCTGTGTCATGTTAGGCCTTGGCGGTGTTTTTGCGGAAGCTTGGCGGGATATTACTTTCCGCTCCGCCCCTTTGAGTGATGCAGAGGCAGAGGAGATGCTGCAGGATATCCGGGCTAAAGCAATGATCGGGGAGTTTAGAGGGATGCCGGCGGTTGACAGAGCCGCTCTGGTAAAGATTTTAGTCACGCTTGGCCAGCTTGCGCTGCTGCATCCGGAGATTGCGGAAATCGACATCAATCCGGTGATGATTAACGGCAGTCTGCCGGTAGCAGTAGACGCGCTGGTGGTTTTGGCATAATAAGGACAAGCAATTTTTACCGGGGAGGCAGCCTTGATCAGGGAAGAACGCATTATCAGCCGTATTGCCGTGGAGCTTAAATTGGCGGCGCCGCAAATTGCTAAAGCAGTGGCATTGCTCGATGAGGGGAACACAGTTCCGTTTGTCGCCCGCTATCGCAAAGAGATAACTGAAGGCATGGATGACGAGCAGCTTCGTTTGCTTGCGGAGAAGCTTAGTTTATACAGAAATTTGGAAAAAACCAGGGAGGATATTGTTAGAATCTTGACAGAATTGGCTGTGTTGACTCCGGAGTTGGCAGCGGCCATTGCCGCTGCTGCTACAGCCACCGAACTGGAAGATATCTACCGGCCGCACAGACCGAAAAAGCGAACGAGGGCGACAATTGCCAGAGAAAAAGGGCTGGAACTGTTGGCGGAGGCTTTGCTGAATGGGATTGAGTGTCCGGAGAGCGAAGCAAGAAATTATCTGCATGCGGAAAATGGCGTACCGACCGTGGAAGATGCGTTGGCGGGGGCGCGGGATATTATTGCGGAAAAGCTTGCAGATGAGATGTTGCCGCGCCGTGAAATCCGCAAGCTCATTTTTGAGCGGGGACTGATTACCAGCTCAGGCGGTAAAGATGCGCAAGAGAGTAGTTTTGAAATTTATTATAATTTTAGTGAGCCGCTGCGAAAAGTTCAGCCTCACCGCGTCTTAGCCTTGAACCGCGGGGAGAAGGAAGGTTTTTTAGCCGTAAAGATTTCCTTTCCCGATGAAGCGGCTATTGCTGTGCTTGGAAAATATTATCTCAAAGAGCATTTTTCTGTGGCGACGCAGCTGGAAATTACCGGCGCCATCAAGGATGGCTGGAAGCGCCTGCTTTTCCCGTCACTGGAGCGGGAGATTAGGGGAGAGATGACGGAAAGGGCGGAAGAACAGGCTCTAAAGATTTTCAAAATCAACTTAAAGGACTTGCTTTTGGCGGCTCCTGTTTCCGGCAAGCGTGTTCTGGGGCTTGATCCGGGCTACCGCAGCGGCTGCAAGCTGGCCTGTGTGGATGAGACAGGAAAGTTGCTGGAGACGGTGGTGATTTACCCTACGCCTCCGCTCAACAGAAAAGAGGCTGCCGCCACAGTAGTTAAGGGCCTAATCAAAAAATATAATTTAAATTTGGTAGCCATCGGCAACGGTACTGCCTGCCGTGAGAGCGAAGAATTTATTGCGGAAGTTATTTCTGAGCTGGATCTGCCCGTGGAATATACGGTGGTAAGCGAGGCCGGCGCCAGTGTCTACTCTGCTTCTATATTGGGCAAAGCGGAGTTCCCGGAGCTGGATGTGGCGGAACGAAGCGCGGTCTCTATTGCCCGTCGTATCCAGGATGCACTGGCAGAACTGGTAAAAATAGACCCAAAAGCGATTGGGGTCGGTCAGTATCAGCACGACGTGAACCAAAAAAGGCTGCAGGAAAGCTTAGATGGTGTAGTTGAAAACTGCGTCAATCAAGTGGGGGTAGACTTGACTACCGCTTCGGCGCCGCTCCTTGCGCGGGTGGCTGGGATTAATAAAACGATTGCCGCCAACATTGTGGCCTATAGAGAAGAAAACGGCAGATTTGCAGCAAAAACAGAGTTGAAGAAGGTTGCAAAGCTCGGCCCTGCTTCTTTCAGGCAGTGTGCCGGATTTTTGCGCATCCCCGAGGCAATAAACTACTTGGACAGAGGCGCTGTTCATCCCGAATCATACGCTGTTGCTGAAGAATTGATGACGCTGCTTGCCATCTCGCCGGCAGACCTTGGCAATCCGCAGGCAATCCCCGAGATAAATGTCGAAGCTGTCGCCGCCAAGCTAAATGTTGGCGTCCCTACACTGAGGGATATTTTGGCTGAATTTAAAAGGCCGGGAAGGGATCCTCGTGAAGCCGCTCCTAAGCCCATTTTCAAAAAAGGCGTGCTCCATCTGGAAGACTTGGCTGCAGGGATGGAGCTTGACGGTGTGGTCAGGAATGTGGTTGATTTCGGCGCTTTTGTTGATATTGGCGTCCACCAGGACGGCTTGATTCATATTTCCCAGCTTTCGGAAAAATTCGTTCGCCACCCGCTGGATGTTGTGCAGATAGGCGATGTGCTGCGTGTAAGAGTTTTGGATGTTGACGTCAAGAAAAAGCGGATAGCGCTGACTTGTCTGACTAAGCAAGATTTTTAAGCAATAATTTTGCCTTTTTTGTTGCATACCAGGAAATTATATCAAAACACGAAGCGTCTTTTTTAGGTGTTGCAATGGGAGGTGTCGCAGGGGTGGATTCCTTTTCGGGCGGGTTTGAAACCCGCCCCTACGAAAAAAGGTGTTCAGGGCGGCATTCTGTAGGGGCGGGTTTCAAACCCGCCCTGCCAAGTGCGCCCGGCAACTGAAAGAAAATGCGTAGCGTCTTTTTTGTTTGCCCTGCAAGGGGCTATTTTTTTGCCCTCAGTCTGCCCTCACCCTAGCCCTCTCCCTCACCCTAGCCCTCTCCCAGAGGGAGAGGGGAATTTGTGGGGGGGAGAGGGGAATTGTTGGAGGGAGAGGGGAACAGCTTATGCCCTCGCCCCCCTTGGGGGGAGAGGGTTAGGGTGAGGGGGGATTTGTTGGGGAGTTTGCGGGGAGAGATTAATGGAACAAAAGGGCGCTTGGTTGGCAGGATTTTTTGGTTAACAGGCGAATTTCTAGTATATTCGATTTTGCAGAGCTGATTTTGATGCGGGGAGAGTTGACTTTGATTGAGTTAAAGCGTGTTTCGAAAAGCTACAATAATTGCGCTCAACCAGCCGTGGCAAACTTATCGCTTCAGGTTAACCGCGGCGAGTTTGTTTTTTTAGTCGGGCCGAGCGGTGCCGGCAAGAGTACGCTGATAAAGCTGGTTTTCCGTGAACAGACGCCTTCTTCGGGGCAGATAACCTTTGAAGGCAGGGACTTGTCCAGGTTGAAGCAAAAAGAGCTATTGCGCCACAGAAGGCGGATAGGAATGGTTTTTCAGGATTATCGTTTATTAAAGCAGAAAACGGTTTATGAGAATGTGGCTTTCGCTTTGGAAGTTATCGGTCGTCCGGCTAAGGAAATTAGGCGAAAGGTACCGGCTGCCCTAGCTGAGGTTGGTCTAACCGGCAAGGAAAAAGCTTTTCCGGCGGAGCTTTCCGGCGGGGAGCAGCAGCGCGTGGGCATTGCCAGAGCCATTGTTAAGGACCCCTTAATTGTTTTGGCCGATGAACCGACAGGGAATTTAGACCGCAACAATGCTTTGCAACTGATGGAACTGTTTGAGACTATCAATCGCAGCGGCACGACTGTCATTATTGCTACCCATGCCTGGGATCTGGTTGATCGCATGAAAAAAAGAGTGGTGGCAATGGAAAATGGCTGTCTGATTCGTGATGAACAACGGGGGAGCTACGGAAATGAACATGTCAGCACTTAGATACGGTTTGCGACAGGGTTTCCTTTCTTTGCGCAGAAATTTGTGGTTGGCTGCCGTGACGGCGGGCATTATCGCCATCTCTCTGGCTATTTTGGGCGGATTTTTATTGCTGGCTGTTAATGTCGGTCAGATGCTGCGCACGATTGAAACAAATCTTGAGATTGCCGTCTTTTTAGAGGAAGGGGTAGACCCTGCTGCCATCAGCCGGCAGCTGACCGAGCATGCGCTGGTGCAGGGCTATGTTTTTGTTCCCAAGGAGCAGGGGCTGGTGGAGTTTGCGCAGACGCTTGGCGATCCCGCTTTTTTAGCCGGCATGGAAGGGGAGAATAACCCTCTCCCTGATCTTTTTCGTGTCAGGGCAAATGATGCCCAGAGTGTAGCAGCTCTTGCAGCCGCTATTCGCGCCTTTCCCGGTGTGGAAACGGCAGATTACGGTGAAGAGCTGGTGGGGCGACTGATCAGCGTTACTTATTGGCTAAACAGACTGCTGCTTGGTATGAGCGGATTGCTGGCTCTTGGCGCTGTTTTTTTGATTGTGACTACTATCCGCCTGTCTGTGGTAGCCCGTCAGGACGAGGTGGGGGTAATGAAATATCTGGGTGCCAGCAATAGTTTTATCCGCTTTCCGTTTCTGCTGGAGGGGGTAGTCATCGGCTGGACGGGGACATTGGTGGCCACTATTGCCTTAGGTCTGGGATATGAGCGGCTTGCTACCTCACTGCAGCAAGAAGCCCTGACTTTTTTCATCCGGCCGGTCACCGACCCGGCTATGATTCTGCCGATTTTCGGCGGGCTGTTGTTACTCGGTACGCTGATGGGCGGAATCGGCAGCATTGTTTCGGTGCGCAAATTCCTGCGCGTTTAACGGGGGAGGGGGGAGCAGTTTGTCGCAGATGAAAAAGCTAACGGGGCTGTTGATAGTTTTGCTGCTGATTTCGCTTGGTTTTTCCGGTCGAGTATCCGGAAATGTGCCGGACCCGCAGCACAGGATAGAGAGAACGAGAACAGAAATTTCAGAGTTGGAAAAAGTTATCAAAGCGATGGATGCAGATATTAAAGCGCGTGAAGCACGTTTGCAGGAGTTGGATGCCGAGCAGGCAAAGGTTAAAAGGCTTCTGCTGCAGACTGAAGCAAGCCTGGCTGAGTCAGAGGTGCGGATGGCTGAGAAAAGTCGGGTGCTGGCAGGACGGCTGCGCAGCGTCTACATGAAGGGCGGATTGTCATACCTGGAGATGCTCTTGGGCGCTGATAATCTAGGTGATTTACTGATTCGTACCGCTTATTTAAGGCGGGTTCTAAACAGGGATGCCGATATTATCGCCGCGTACAGAGCCGAATTTGATGCGCTGGCAGAGCGCAGAGTTGCTATCGCGGCACAGCGGAAACAAATAGAAGATATGCGTTTTGAAGCGGAGGCACAGTCGCAAAACCTCCTGGCGCAACGCAGGGAGCAGGATGCTTTGCTAAAGAGGGCGCGGACACAATTAGCCGCCGACCTGGCTGTTATTACACCTCGCGCGGAAAAGAGGCCGATCTACGGGGTTGTGATTGACAATGCCGGCCCGGCCCGCCCGCAACATGGCTTGTCTCAGGCAAGCGTGATCTACGAGTATGAGGTGGAAGGACGGATTACCCGCTATTTAGCATTGTTTTCCGCGTTGCCCAGGAAAGTGGGACCGGTTCGCAGCGCCCGGGAACATAGTATTATTTTGGCGATGGAAAACAGAGTGCATTATATTTATTCCGGCGGCAGTTTTGATGTGTTGGCTATAATCAATAACTGGAATGTCAGAGGGACAAATGCGACAACCTCCCGCGGCGGCAGTTTTTTCCGTGATTCAGCCCGTCGTGCGCCGCATAATCTTTATGTCAATCTGGCTGCTCTGGGAGCAGTCGCTCCTTCGCGAGAGGTTGTGATCCGCCCTTCTTTCCTGAGCAGGCAGGGTGAACAGGCTCTAAGCATCGCTTTGGAGTATGCCAATAATTTGAACATTCGCTATGAATTTGTGCAGAGGCAGGGTGCGTACCGGCGTTATATTAATGGGCAGGTGCACCGCGATGCGGAGGGCAGGACGATCATGGCGCGAAATATTATTATTCAATATGTGCCGCACCGCAGCGGCTTGATGGGGCGTCCCACGCCTGATATTATCGGTTCAGGCCCGATTGAATTTTATGCGCTGGGGCAGCGTCACCGCGGCACCTGGCGGAAAGAGGGCAGAGAGGCGCCGACGCGTTTTTATTTTGAGGATGGTCAGGAAATTGAGCGGATCTATGGGCAAACATGGGTTCAACTGGTCCGCGCTCGTTAAAAGCTAAAGAGGGGCTTTAAAAAAACTGCTCGTTAGGTTAAAATTAAAGAAATGCCTCTGGGGGGAAAGCAATGATAATTTGTGAGAGATGCGGAGTTCAGCTTGAGAGCGAGGATGTCTATTCAATGGAGAATGAGAAGTTGTGCGAAGAATGTATGATTAAACACCGCAGCCCGTCAAAGCCTTGCGGCGGCGGACCGGGAGGCGCACAACCCAGTTAAATTGGCGGAGTTTTTCCGCCTTTTTTTTATGCAGAAAAAATGACTGGCTCTGCAAAGCGACAGGGAAAATGTCGATAATGTTAAAATTTGCTGAGGCTAATTTGCCGGCAATTTGCAGGAGTTAGCATAAACAGGGCGAAGTTTTTGCAAGAGGTGAAGGTTGATGGCAACAGCAGAAACAGCGGTAAAATTTGTGGCTAATCCCGGCCGGGAACTGGCGCGGGAGGTGGAAGGCGAAACTTGGTATAGATATCCAATCCGCACTCATTTTGTCGAACTGGGTGAGAACTATTTTGAACTTGTCGAACGTTATGTTCTTCCGTTTTATTTGGCAGGGGACATTCTGTCTATCAGTGAAAAAATCATTACCTTATCTCAGAAAAACGTTTTATACCGCGATGAAATTAAAATAGGGTTTCTTGCCAGACTATTATCACGCTTTGTGATGAAGACGCCAAAGGGTGAGCGGCCCGGCAATCTGTATAAAATGCAGGTCACTATAGATCTCTGCGGTCGGCGGCGGGTGCTGCTCGCAGCCGCTTTGTCAGCGATGGGTAAAATATTTGGCGTGCGGGGAATCTTTTATAGCTTTCTTGGCAACAACATCAGCAATATCGACGGTTTTAATGATGTGAGCTGGGCTTATTACGGTGATAAAGGTTTGCTCGGACCGCTAGAGCCGGAGCGTGTTTGCAATGAAATCAGGGAAAGATTTGCGATGGACTGTATGATTGTCGACGCCAACAATATTGATGTGGAAATCATGGGGCAAAACAGTGATATCCCTTATGACCAAACATACTTAAAGGCTCTAATTCAAGATAATCCGGCAGGTCAGGGTTGTGAGCAGACACCGTTTATATTGATCCGCAAAGCCGGAGGGTAAAGCTTATCTTCTAAACCTGCGCCTCGTTCGTCAGCATTTTTAGAATTAGAGAAATTATTTTAATATTGCAATTTTTATGTGAAATATTGCACAAACTCCGCTTTTGCCATATAATTGACTATAAGAGGCAGATGCTCCCTATAAAACTGGGGCATCCTCATCCTAGCCCTCTCCGGAGGGAGAGGGGACTTTAGGGAAGTCGATAAAAGCAGGTAATAGTGGGGTGAACGCTGTTATGGAGATTATGCTCAGTTCTGTAGCCCAACTCAGCCAACCGCAGTATGGTGCAGCGCAGCGCATGCTCTACACCGAGAGCGGGATTGTTGCTGTGGAAGGCCCGGTTTCTGCTGAGCGCATCAGGCAGTTTTCGATGTGTGAAGGGCTTGGCAAGTTTCGCCGTCCAAAAGAACAGCATTTGGCCTTAATGGATATCGCAAATCTTCCTGAAGGCTTGGTTTATATTGCCCATCAGAGTGATACAATTGTCGGGTATATTACATTCCATTATCCGGAGTTTGAGCGCTGGGCGCAGTCAGGGATGCTTTGCCTGCTTGAGTTGGGCGCGATTGAAGTGTCACGCAGCTGGCGCGGCAGTAAAATCGCCGCGGCTCTGGTGCAAATTCCCTTTGACACTGCTGTCATGAATGATAAAATCATTATCAGTTTGGAGTGCTACTGGTTTTGGGATCTGCAAGGTTCGAATTTAACGGTATATGAGTACCGCAAATTGATGGAAAGGCTGATGGGTAAAGCCGGATTTGAAACAAAATTAACGGATGACCCGGATATTTGCAGCCATCCTGCCAATCTGCTTTCTGTGCGGGTCGGCCAACAGGTGACGGAGAAAGACCGCCAAAAATTTGAGTCAGTCTGCTATCAGAGCAAGCTGTTGTTGTAAGTTAGTTTGCCGACAAAAGCTGCTAAAACGTAAAGCTTACGTTTTAGCAGCTTTTTTTGTGTGCGGGAAAATAGGCTTTGGGCTTTGCACCTAGAGATTAACATAATGTTTGTAGGCAGTTAGGTTCAACTCGAAGAAAATACGTTTTGCAATTCCCCTCCCTTGGAGGGGAATTTTATGGAGCCATCACCCTAGCAGTATAATTGTTCTAAAGATTTAAAATTATTAAAAAGTCTTTGTCTAATTCGGCTTTCAAAAAAAGGTAAATGTTTTCTTCCGTCGAAGTGAAAGTGCTAGGTGTGAGCAACGCTCTGTTATGTTTGACAATATTCTAATCATGGGAGGTGGTCGGGGTGCGCTACAGTTACTACCCGGGATGTACGCTAAAGACAATGGCGAAGATTTACGAGGATACTGCGTTGTCCACGGCCAAAGCTTTGGGGCTTAACTTAACTGAAATCAAAGAGTGGCAGTGCTGCGGGGCTTTGTACCCTCTCAACACTGAGGAGATTTTCTCGTTTTTTTCTCCTGTCAGAGCTTTGCTCCAGGCCAGGGCAGGCGGGGAAGATAAGCTGCTTACGCTGTGCGCCGGATGTTATAACGTTTTTAAACGTACTAATAAGGCCGTGCGTGAGGACGGAGAGTTGCGCCGTAAGATTAACGACTACCTGGAAGATGATTACATCGGTGAGGTGGAGGTAGTCCATTATCTGGAAGTGCTGAAAAATGATGTGGGGTTCGCATTTTTGGCCGAAAGGGTAAAAAAGAAGCTGACTGGACGAAAGCTTGCCCCATATTACGGCTGTCTGCTCTTAAAACCATGGGCTGAAATGGACTTGGATGATGTGGAAAACCCTACCATCTTTGAAAATTTCCTCACTGCTTTAGGGGCTACGGTGGTTGATTACCCTTATAAGACAGAGTGCTGCGGCTCCTACCTGTCCATGGCTAATGAGGATATTGCCTCTGCCGCGGTGGGAAGAATCCTGGTTTCCGCCTATAAAAATGGTGCGGAGGCTTTTGTGGTCGCCTGCCCGCTTTGCAAGTATAATCTGGAGGAATACCAGAAGGAATTATTTGCAGCCGGCAGAGAGCCTCAGCTAAAGCTGCCTGTTGTTTACTTCACTGAGATTCTTGCGGAGGCTCTCGCTCTTTAAGTGGCAGCAAAGGACGGGGAGGATAAAATGAAGATTACGACAGATAAAGTTAACAGCAACCTAGTCAGAGAAGTGGAAGAAGTAAGCGGGCAGAAGGTATCGGCCTGCTTCCAGTGCGGAAAATGCAGCGGCGGCTGTCCTGTTGTTTTGACCATGGATGTCCTGCCTCACCAAGTTCTCCGTTACGCACAACTGGGGTTGGTTGATGAACTTTTGCATTGCAAAACTTTGTGGATCTGTGCATCTTGTCAGACTTGCGATTCGCGCTGTCCGCGGAATGTGGATATTCCAAAAGTGATTGAAGCTCTCCGTTTGCTTGTCTTGCGTAATAAAGGCGGCAACTATCTTCATCCCAATGACCTGTCTGAAAAAGTGCGTAGAAATGCGCCGCAGCAAGGGTTGGTCAGTGCATTCCGCAAATTCGCTAAGTAGGAAGCCAAAGGGGAGGGGATTGCGGTGAAAAGGATTGGTGTGTTTATCTGCTGGTGCGGCTCTAATATTGCCGGCACAGTAGATATTGACAAAGTGGCTGCCGCCGCCGGCACGATGAACGGCGTCGTCTATGTCGACCAAAACAAGTATACCTGCTCCGAAATCGGGCAGGCGATGATTAAGGATGCCATCAAAGAATATAAACTCGACAGGGTTGTCATTGCTGCCTGTTCGCCGCGGATGCACGAAAATACTTTTCGCAAAACGGTGGAATCAGCCGGGCTTAACCCATATTATCTGGAAATTGCCAATATCCGCGAACAGTGTTCCTGGGTGCACAAAGACAAGGAAGCGGGGACAGCGAAAGCAATTTCCCTGATACGCACGGCCGTGGCTAAAGCTGCCATGAATGAAGCGCTCTTTGCTGTTGAAATGCCGATTACACGGCGCGCTTTGGTTATCGGCGGCGGTATCGCCGGCATCCAGGCAGCCTTGGATATTGCCGACACCGGTTTTGAAGTCGATCTGGTGGAGCGCGAACCAAGCCTCGGCGGCCGCATGGCGCAGCTTGACAAAACTTTTCCCACGCTGGACTGTTCCGCCTGTATCCTGACACCAAAAATGGTGGATGTGGCACAACACGAGAAGATTAGGCTGTTCACCTATGCTGAAGTCGAGAAAGTCGAAGGTTATCTCGGTAATTTTACCGTTACTATTCGCCATAGGGCAAGAAGCGTCGATCTGCAAAAGTGTACCGGCTGCGGCGAATGTCTGGCTAAGTGCCCGGCCAAAGTTGCCAGCGAGTTTGAAGAAGGATTGGTTCAGCGCCGAGCGATTTATACACCTTTCCCGCAGGCGGTACCTAACAAGCCGGCTATTGACCGCGCTCATTGCCGCTTTTTTACAACAGGAAAGTGTAAAGTCTGCCAGAAGGTCTGTCCTGCCGATGCCATTGATTATGAAATGGAAGATCGGCTGCTGACAAACGGGTACGGCGCTATTGTGGTGGCGACAGGTTTTGACACCCACAAATTAAATGACTACGGAGAGTATGCTTACGGCAAGCACCCGGATGTTTTGACAAGTCTGGAGTTTGAGCGGCTGCTCAATGCTTCCGGGCCGACAGGCGGCAAAATTTTGCGCCCGTCCGACGGCAAGGCGCCTAAAACTGTCGCTTTTATTCAGTGCGTCGGCTCCAGGGACAAAGCGAAGGGCAATTCTTATTGCGCCAAGATTTGCTGTATGTATACGGCAAAACACGCTATTTTGCTTAGTGAGAAAGTTCCCGGCTCAAAAGCGTTCGTCTTTTATATTGATGTGCGTACGGCAGGCAAAGATTACGAGGAATTCTACACCCGCGCCTATGAAGAATGCGGTGCAAGCTATATTAAAGGGAATGTCTCCAAAGTCTTTCCCGAAGGTGAAAAATTGCTGGTGCGCGGCGTCGATGTTTTAAGCGGCGCGCTGGTGGAGTTGCTGGTAGATATGGTGGTCTTGGCCGTGTCGGTCGATGCGCGCGCAGATGCCAAAGAACTGGCTAAGAAATTGGCTGTAACTGTTAATGAGCATAAATTTTTCACTGAGGCCCATCCGAAGCTGCGGCCTGTCGATACCCAGACGGCCGGCATTTTCCTGGCAGGGGTGTGCCAAGGGCCAAAGGATATTCCGGAAACGGTAGCGCAGGCCTCAGCTGCCGCCGTAAAAGTGGCGGCAATCTTTAGCAAGCAGAGTTTGCTGAGCAACCCGACTGTGGCGGAAGTGGAGCAAAAGCTTTGCTCGGGCGATATGTCCTGCATGGCCGTCTGTCCTTATGGTGCTATTTCTGAGCAGGTGGTTGAAGAGCGGCGAGGGCGGGAAATGGTGACACGGAAGATTGCCCGGGTTAATGTTGCGTTGTGCCAAGGCTGCGGCGCCTGCACGGTTGCCTGCCGCCCCGGCGCGATCAATCTCAAAGGTTTCACCAATCAGCAAATTTTGGCGGAGGTAGATGCCATATGCCTGTAGTAAATGAGCGTTTCGAGCCGCTGATCGTGGCTTTTTGCTGCAACTGGTGCAGTTACGCCGGTGCCGATTTGGCAGGGATCAGCCGTATGAGTTATGCAAGCAATGTTCGGATTATCCGTGTGCCATGTTCCAGCCGCGTCAATCCCGGCTTTATTATCCGCGCTTTCCAGCGCGGTGCCGACGGAGTGCTGGTGGCGGGCTGTCATCCGGGAGATTGTCACTATCATAGCGGTAATTTCTTTACCCGCCGCCGCCTTACTGTGTTGAAGCAAATGATAGAATACTTGGGTATTGAGCCTCAACGCTTCCAGGTGCGCTGGATTTCCGGCTCGGAAGGCGCCAAGTTTGCCATGGTGATGAATTCCGTTGCGGAGGAGATTAGACTGCTTGGACCTAACAGAAAGTTGAGGGATGTCCGCTGAAAGAGTATACAGCAATAATTCGTCAGGTAGCTGAAGAGGCCCTAAAAAGCCGGGAAGTGGCCGCCGTCATCGGCTGGCGCAAGAAGGATTTCTGGTGGCAGTCGCCGGTCGTTTTCTTGGAGGATCCTGCCGCTGCGCACCGGTTGGTCTGGGATCCTTTTACTGTTTACAGTCCGGTAAAATTCCTGCTGGAATGGCAGGCGAGTTGCGCCGCGAAGGTTGGTATTTTTGTAAAGGGCTGTGATTCGCGCGGGATTAACCGCCTCCTGCAAGATAAGCGCTTGGAGCGGGAGCGGGTGGTAGTATATGGTGTGCCGTGCGGCGGGAAAGCGGATGCGGAGAAGATTCGGGCCTCGTTTCCCGCGAAAGGGATTAAAGACGTTACTTTGCTTGGTGAGCAACTGGTACTAACAGTCGGCGACAGAGAAGTACGGGTTGCGGCGGAAGCATATCTGCTGGACAAATGTTTGACTTGCCGCCATCCCAACCCGGTTGTCTATGATAAGCTGCTCTGGGAGGAAGTTTTGCCGCGGCAGAGGGCTGATGAAAGCCGCTTTGCCCGTGTGCAAGCGGTGGCGTCTCTTGCAACTGAGGAAAGGTTTTTTTACTGGCAGCGGCAATTTGAGCGCTGCATCCGTTGCTTTGCCTGCCGCAACACTTGTCCCGCCTGTAACTGCCGCGTCTGCATTTTTGACCAGGCAGAGCCGCGTTGGCTCGGCAAAGCCAATGACCCGGCTGATACGCTCAACTACCATATTATCCGCGCATTTCATGTGGCGGGCCGCTGTTTTGAGTGCGGCGAATGTGAGCGCATCTGTCCTGCCGGGGTACCGCTGCAAGAATTGAATCGCAAACTGATTAAGGATATAAATGAAGCGTATGGCGATTATGAAGCAGGCTTAGATGCGACCGACCAGCCGCCTTTGGGCACGTACCGCGGTGAAGATCCGGCCGGCTTTGATGAAAGTTAGGGGGGTGGAGCGCAAATGAAAAAGGTAGCGAAAACTAAGCTGGCTGAGCTTTTCTCGGCCATGGCTGCATGGGGGAAGCTCTATGTTCCTGCTGTGTCAGATGGTATCGTTAATTTTGTGCCGTGGCAGGAAGGCCTGACTGTGGCTCTTACGGCACTCAATGTGCTTGTGCCCCCCAAGAAGTTTTTCTTCCCCCAGACTGAAACGGTGCTAAGCTATGAAATGGGAGAAGATTTACAGCTTGAAGATTTTGCCTGCAGGGCAGGGGAGAGGGCGATTCTCTTTGCCGCCCGCCCCTGTGATGTCGCCAGCTTTGCGATGATGGATAAAGTCTATCTCGATGAACCGCTTGACGAGGCTTACCGCCGCCGTCGGGAAAATACTACCGTGATAGCCCTGGGCTGCAGCGAACCGGATGAAGCCTGCTTCTGCCGCTCTTTTGACATTGACGCCACTAAAGCGCCCGGTGCCGACGTGTTGGCAATCGACATCGGTCAGGAGCTGGTGTTAGTTGCGCAGACAGAAAAAGGAGAAAGGCTGATTAGCGTTCTGAACGGCTTGCTGAGCGAAGCAACCTCCGGCGACGAAAATAGAGTAAAAGATGAGCAGGAAAAAAATGAGGGTCGTTATGTGACAAGCGTAAATCTGCGGGGGATGATGGAGAAACTGGACGGAATGTTTGCGGCCGACTACTGGGAGCAGCTTTATAAACGCTGTATCGGCTGCGGAACATGCACATTTCTCTGCCCTACCTGCCACTGCTTTGATCTTCAGGAATATGCGGCAGGCAGGCGCGGTGAACGTATTCGCTGTTGGGATGCCTGTATGTTCGCCGATTTTACGCAAATGGCCGGCGGGCATAACCCGCGGCCGTCCCAGAAGGAGCGTGTGCGCCAGCGTTTTATGCATAAACTGAATTATTTCCCTCATCAACACGGTGATTATGCCTGTGTCGGTTGCGGTCGCTGTGTACGCAAATGCCCTGTTAACCTCGATATTTTGGAAGTAATCCAAGAGGTAGGAGGTGCGGTTGATGGGCTGTAAGCAAAATCCGCTGTTGCCAGGCAAAGCGATTGTTGCAGAGATTCGTCAGGAAACTCCTGATGTGAAAACGTTGCGGGTGGTGGCTGCCGACGGCGGGGAGTTGTTTGATTATCAGCCTGGTCAGTGTGCCATGGTTTCTCTTTTCCCTGTCGGCGAAGCGCTGTTTTCCATCACTTCTTCTCCTACGCGCCAAGGCTTTTTGGAGTTTAGCATTAAAAATACCGGCATGTTGACTCGAGCTTTACACGAAATTGAGCCGGGCGCCTTCATCGGGGTACGCGGGCCGTATGGCAAAGGTTTTCCTTACGATTTGATGAAGGGTAAAGATTTGCTCTTTATTGGCGGCGGTATCGCCTTGGCTCCGTTGCGTTCCCTGATCAATTATTGTCTCGATAACCGGCATGAATACGGCAAAATCGAGATCATTTACGGCGCACGATCAGCCGCTGATTTGGTTCAGCGAGTGGAGTTGCTGGAAAATTGGCCTAAATGCACCGACACGCATGTCTATTTGACGGTGGATGCAGCTTCCCCCGACTGGACCGGCAATGTGGGGTTTGTGCCGGCGTTTCTGGAGCAGCTGAATCCCAGCCCGGCAGGCAAAATAACGATTACTTGCGGGCCGCCGGTAATGATTAAATTTGTGCTGCAAAGTCTGGCTAAAATGAATTATCAGCCGGAAAATATCTTCACCACGCTGGAGATGAAGATGAAATGCGGTATCGGCAAATGCGGCCGCTGTAATATCGGGGATAAATATGTCTGCAAAGACGGGCCGGTCTTTTCCCTGGCCCAGCTGCAGCAGCTGCCGCCTGAATTTTAACAAAAGAAGCAACAACAAATCCCCTCTCCCTCACCCTAACCCTCTCCCTCTGGGAGAGGGTTAGGGTGAGGGAGAGGGAGAGGGCTAGGGTGTGAGTGTTAGGGAGAGGGCTAGGGTGTGAGTGTTAGGGAGAGGGCTAGGGTGTGAGTGTTAGGGAGAGGGCTAGGGTGTGAGTGTTAGGGAGAGGGCTAGGG
>JAGXTL010000082.1 GCA_018333635.1 Dethiobacter sp. | reverse complement strand
CTGATTCTTGAGGGAGATGAAGAAGTTGCGTTTTGCCATGGTCAGCAAGCCTTTCCGCTGCGAGAGGAGATCTATTTGCGCCGGCGTCAGCGAGTCAATGAGATCATTGCCGATGTCGTTCAAGCTAAAGATGTCGTAAAAAAATGGAACAAGATTCTGGGACAGTGGGCTGTCCGCCCTATAACAGGTGTGCCAATCCTTTTTGCCATTCTGATGGCCATGTATTGGTTTATTGGTGTTTTTGTCGCCCAGACTGTGGTCGGGCTGACAGAAGAAACTATTATGCTTGGGATATATAGCGAATTTATTACGGCACTGATTTTTCGTTTTTTCTCCCCGGAAGGATTTTTTGGTTTATTACTAGCCGGGGAATTCGGTTTGCTGACTATGGCGCCTGTTTATTTGTTTGGTTTGCTTCTGCCGCTGGTGGTCGGTTTTTATCTGGCCTTATCTTTGCTGGAAGACTCTGGTTACCTGCCCCGGCTGGCCACTTTAGTTGACAGAATGCTTACCGGTTTAGGCTTGAACGGGCGTGCCATCATTCCTGTTATTCTTGGTTTTGGTTGCGTTACTATGGCTACCATCACTACGCGTCTGCTCGGTTCGAAACGAGAGCGGATAATTGCCACAGCGCTGCTTGGGGTAACCATTCCTTGCTCCGCTCAAATCGGGGTTATTGCCGGCTTGATTGCTCCCCTTGGTTTCAGCTATCTTGCTCTTTATGTGCTGATAATTTTCACTGTTTTTGTCTTTCTCGGCACGGTTTTAAACAAACTATTACCCGGAGAATCGACACACTTGCTGATTGATTTGCCGCCGCTGCGTTTGCCGCAGGTTAAAAATGTGCTTACCAAAACATACTTGAAATCCCTCGCCTTTATTAAGGAAGCCGCGCCGCTGTTTTTGCTGGCCGCGGTGGCAATAACTGTGCTGGCATATACCGGCGCACTGACAGGGCTGCAAAATTTGCTGGCACCGTTGACGGAAGGTTGGCTGAGACTCCCCAGAGAAACAGCCACAGCTTTCGTGATGGGGATTATGAGGCGAGACTTTGGCGCCGCAGGGCTTTACAGCTTAGTGCTTACACCGCAGCAAACACTGATAGGGCTTGTTACCATCACTCTTTTTGTGCCCTGCATAGCTTGCATCATGGTTATGGTGAAAGAACGCGGCTGGAAAGACGGTACCTTCATCTGGGTCGGTTCACTCGTTATTGCTTTCCTGGCAGGCGGTCTTGTCGCCCGTCTGCTGGTATAGGTGAGCAATGGCTGCCAGGAGTTTTTGCCCGCGATGTGATTTCCGTACCGAGCAAGTGCTACTAGTTTGCCCTCGCTGCCGGCAGACTTTACTGCATGAACACTGCCATAAGTGTGGACGCTGCCCTTCACCTGCGGCTGCAAAGAATAGAGAAAAAGAAGGGTCAATGCCACATGGAAAAAACGGCGATACTTGAACCAAAGCAGGCAAGGATGGGCAGTTTGACGCGATGTTGGTAGGGATAGCGCTAGATGTTTTATTTAGCAGCCTTTAGGCTATTAAAGCAAAGACTCCGGGGAAGCTGCCTCGGAGTCTTTGCT
>JAGXTL010000010.1 GCA_018333635.1 Dethiobacter sp. | reverse complement strand
TGCACCAAGCTTAATAACCTTGAAATCCTGGCCGCCGATATCAATCACGATGCGCGCCGCCGGCTCTTGAAAGAAGGCTCCTTTACCATGGCAACCGATTTCGCTCATTTCTTCATTGGCTGCGGCATAGATTACTCGACCGTAGCCGGTAGCCACAGCATTGGCTATCTCCTCCTGCGCAACACCGGCTGCAGTCAGCGCCTCGGCCACCGCCTTTTCTGCCCCACCACCTATCATCCCACCTTTGACCACCCGCTCTGCTAATACCTGATGGCCATCTTGCAAGATAACACACTTAGCCGTAATGGAGCCCAAATCAACGCCCATAGTTAAAATCATGACCCGGCACCCTTTCCCAAAACTTCCAAAAAAGCCTGCAATCGCGTCCGTATCTGTCCCATTGCTGCCATTTGCTGCTCTACCTCCAGGAATAGGAGCGGAATTCCGGCCTCCTCCAGTTCCGCTTTTAAAACCGGGTAGTCAAACTCTTCCGCCTCGCAAAACTTCATGTTTATGAAGATAACACCGTCGGCAGCATGCTCTGCCACCAGGTGCTGCACGTGGGCGCCCCGTCCTTTACGCCAATCATAAAGGGTGGAGCAGGGCCCAAGCCGCAGGTGCCTGTCAACCAAGGCGGCCGGCAAGGGCAGCTCTTCTCTAACCGGTGCGCGCAGAATCCTCGCCCCCAGCGCCAAATCATCAGCCACAATAGCTCCACCTAATTCGTCAAGAATAGCCAAAATTTCTTGCGGCTCCGCCATGATCCCGGTGAGCACCAGGCGTGCTTTAGGCGCAGGTTTTACTTTCCTGTGCTCAAGCCAAGGGAGCAAATCCGACAAGTGCCTGTTAAATTCTGCCTTTTCCAGAAAAAGAGAAGATTTAACAATTTGACCCATCTCCGGTCCGCTTAAACTCTCCGGCTTGCGGGAACGCAGACTGAAAAGATCTGCCAGTAAAGCGCGGTAACAGTTGTAAATCTTGACGCTCTCCCGCAGCTTCTCAGACGTTACCTTCTGTCCTGTTAATTCCTCCAACCACTGCTCCAGGTCGGCAAAAAGCTGCTCAAGATAAACGACGGCCGCCTTGCTTTGCCTATTAGCCGGGTATACCAAATCAAATTTTGGTCGATCAGGAAAGAGGCTGGCCCAAATGTCCGACGTGTTTTGAATATGGTCACAGGTGGAGGGGAAAATGAAGCCGTCTACCATGTTGTAGGTACCTTTTAGTCCATATTCCAGCACTGCCCGCACGACCGAGCAAGCAAAACCCTGCAGATGAGCGTCGGCTCTGACAATCTCTGTTCTCCCACCCCACAGGCTAACAGGCAACGCACCGGCTGCATGGATAATCTCTTCCGGCACATAGATGGGCAACCAACCCACCACCTTGCCTCCGGTCCTTTGCCGCCATCTTGACACCTCCGACGACGGATTGGCGGCAACCTCCAGCAAACTTTGCAGTACGCTCTCCATCAGCTTTGCCTCCTGTAACCGTTAGGCGACTGGGTCAGCATTAACGGTTCAATAAAAGACTGAAACCTGCTTTCAAACTGCGCCCAGGAAAAATGTCGCGGATCGGTCTGGTCGCCATCAAAAATCATTTCCGGAACGGCATGGTTACTCGCCTGCAACTGGCGGCTCAGGTCATACAGCCCGAAACAATACGGCTTGCAGCTGCGGTTGGAGTGATGGATAATGCCATCCAGGTCAAAATTGCTTAGCATTTTTTGCAGATTGGTTAGCTTTAAACCGAGGCTCTGGTTAATCATGATCGCCGAGTACACTCTTGCCATGCTGCCGAGCAGGTTATCCGTGTCAAATTCCAGCACCCAGCCGTTGGTGTAGGTGGAGCAGACCAGGTTAGCCCGGTATTTTGCCAACAACTGCAACATGGGCCTCATCGAGTACCAGACCGGAATCCCGTTCCACAACAGCCGATACTTTTCCCCTGGGACGGCGGCCGCGCCCTCTTTGACTTTTTGTAGGAGTTCATCCAGGAGCAGGCGGTAATATTCCAAGGCCTCCGGCGTCCCACGCATTGTCACTATCGGCGCCATGTAGTTGAAAGTGTCAAAAGCGGTAAAAGGAGCCGGCTTGTGTTTAGCCAAAGCCAGCACTTCCCTCCAGAGCTTGGAAGTCTCATTTGAAACCATGGCTATTTCCTGGAAACGCTCATAATCAAATATTTTGCCGGTGACCCCTTCCAGCCAGGGGATGAATTCGCGCAGCTGCCCTTCCACATACCGCAGGCTGTGTTCGGAGATTTCCCGCTCATGATTAAAAGGTGTGTCCAACAGAAACAGCGGCACATGAAAGTGTTTCGCTAGGTTTTCGTACCACTTGACTACAGTACCGCAAATATTATTGCAGCAGACAAGGAAGTCAGGTCTGGCCAATCCATCCACCGGACTTTTACCGGTTAGAATGTGCCCAATATCCGCCCTAGCATAAGAACAGATATCGTTAGAATAGCCAATAGCCTCCGCCGCTTCGGCTAGTTCTACCCCCATTTTTCTGGCGCCTATCAGAGCCGCATGGTTCTCCGGGAAAAGCGGCAAAACATCCAGAGCGCGCAAAAACTCCACGGGCACAATGGAAGAACACCAGGCCACCGGGTTCTTTTTCCTGTCAGCCTGCTTGGGAGCAGTGTAGTGAAGCATGGTCAGCCCGAGCAAATAATTGCCGGCATGGCTCATTTTTAGCACGCTTTTGCGCCTCCGTTGTCGGAACATCTGTTCTAACCAGCTGTTCCAAGTCTATTTTGACATAGCAACCCGACATTTCGTAAGGCTTCCTGAAAAATTATGACCAAAATATTTAGGACTTAAGTTGTGGAATTGGGATTTTTATCCTTCAACTGCATTTGTACTGTAAACACCTCTTTTTTGTTTTGGTTTGAATTTACGTTCTTTCGTTAAATTATTTAACAAATTGTTAAATAATTTAACGAAAGTCTGAAACAAGCCCCTTCTGGAATGAAATGGACTGAACATTAATATCGTTGTTAAATTTCAGAGCTACATTCTTTCGATAATTGTTGCCACACCCTGCCCGCCCCCACAACAGGCGGACACCAGTCCATAGCGAGCCTTTTGGCGCTGAAGCTCATAAATCAGTTTGACAGTCAAAATAGCCAGCGAACCAGCGATGGGGTGACCTAAAGCAATGGCCCCGCCGTTGGGGTTAACTTTATCCATGTTCAGGCCCAGTTCTCTGATGCAAGCCAAAGCCTGGGAGGCAAAAGCTTCATTCAATTCAATTACGTCCAGGTCGTCAGCGGTGATGCCTGCTCTCTTAAGAGCAAGTTTTGTTGCCGGCACAGGTCCGATACCCATAATGTTGGGATCTACTCCGGCGGCGGCGGCGGCACGGATTAACCCCATTGGCTTAAGACCCAACGCCTCGGCTTTGCCGCGTTCCATGATCACTAAAGCGCCCGCACCGTCGTTGATTCCGGAAGAGGTGCCCGCGGTCACCGTGCCGTCTTTTTTAAAAACGCTTGGAAGCTTGGTCAGCGCTTCCAGGGTTATACCAAAGCGAGGATGCTCATCGGTATCAAATACTACCGGATCTCCTTTTTTCTGTGGGATGAGAACCGGCACAATCTGCTCCTTAAAGCGGCCTTCCCTGATGGCCCTCTCCGCTTTTTGCTGACTGGCTAACCCGAAAGCATCCTGATCTTCGCGGCTAACCTTATATCTCTCCGCGACATTCTCTGCGGTAATGCCCATGGGTGGATCCCCGATCTGCTTCGGTGAGAGTGGGCGGGGCTGAATAAAGACGGGCGCCGACCTCTGGTAGGGTGAAGCAGGTTTTTCCAACAGGTATGGCATCCTGGTCATACTTTCCGCTCCTCCGGCAACCACAATTTCCGCCTGACCTGATAGAATCAGGGCTGCCGCCAGGTTGACCGCTTCAGAACCAGATCCGCACTGGCGATCAATGGTCAGGCCCGGCACAGAAAAGGGAAATCCAGCCTCCAGCCAGGCTATGCGTGCTATACAGCCCGCCGCTCCCAGGCAATGGCCCATAACAACCTGGTCTACAGTCGCTGGATCAATACCCGCTCTATTGACCGCTTCGCGGATTACCAAGGCGGCATACTTTTCTGGGGGAACATCTCTCAATGCGCCGTTTTCTCTGGCGATCGGTGTCCTTGCACCCGAAATGATAACTGCTTCTTTCATCTGTAGATGGTCTCCTTTTTTATTAAACTAAGCCTGCTAGGCCTGACATAAAATCAATGCAAGATTTATGCCAGCAGCGCAGTTGGATCCGGCGTATTGATTGATTTTACAAAGTTTTAGCAATCAGCAGCCGCTGAATTTGCGCCGTACCTTCATAAATCTGCGTTACCTTGGCATCCCGCATCAGTTTTTCCACCGGATATTCCCGGCTGTAGCCGTAGCCGCCGAAAATTTGCACAGCTTCGGTGGTAACTCGCATGGCCACGTCGGCAGCAAACGCTTTAGCCATGGCCGCCTCCCGAGAATTTTTCTCTCCTGCGTCTGCAAGCCAAGCCGCCCGCCAAGCTAAGAGGCGTGCAGCATCAAGATCTTTTTGCATATCGGCCAGCATGAAGCTAATTGACTGGTGCAGGATGATGGGTACGCCAAACTGAACCCTGGTCTTGGCATACTGCAGTGCGTGTTCCATGGCAGCCCTCCCCAAGCCAACCGCCGCCGCTGCCACTCCGGGGCGGGAACGGTTAAACGTCTGCATAATCAGACGAAAGCCGTCTCCTTCCGCACCAAGGCGATTTGCTGCAGCAACGACCACGTCAGACAAGGAGACGCTGGCCGTGTCAGAGGCACGTTGTCCCATCTTGTCTTCCTTTTTACCCACTGCCAAACCAGGAGCAGTGCGTTCCACCACAAAGGCACTGAGACCTTTATGCCCTTTTTTCTTGTCAGTAGTTGCAAAAACAATAAAATAATCGGCTATACTGGCATTGGTAATAAACTGTTTACTGCCATTTAAGATATAGCTGTCGCCATCGCGTCTGGCGGTGGTTGTCAGAGCGGCCACGTCCGAGCCTGCTTCCGGCTCGGTAACGCAGAAAGCAACCATTTTCATTTCCCGGCAGACAGGCCGCAGCCAACGCTCTTTTTGCTCTGCAGTGCCGGCCAAAATAATGGGCGTGCAAGCCAGGTCGGTTAAAGCCAGCGTAGCCGATATGCCGGCGCAAGCCGCTGCCAATTCCTCGGAAACAAGACAACCGGACAAGATACCCTGTCCTCCCCCGCCATATTCTTCCGGTACACCCATATTCAAAAAGCCAATTTCCCATGCTTTTTTGATAACAGGCCAGGGCACGTCGCCGCTACGGTCATACTCTGCCGCCACCGGCAGCAGTTCCCGATTTGCAAATTCTCTTGCCAAGGAGCGCAGTGAATCCTCTTCAGGGCTTAATTTAAAAGAAAGCATGCTTATTTCCTCCTAGTATCCGGGATTTACTGACTGCCTTAGTCAAGTCTTTCAATAATTGTGGCATTGGCCATGCCGTACCCCTCACACATAGTTTGCAGCCCGAAACGACCGCCTGTACGTTCCAGTTCGTGCAGCATGCTAGTCATCAAGCGGGCGCCGCTGGCACCCAGCGGATGGCCTAGCGCTATAGCACCGCCATTGGGATTGACTTTTTCCAGGTCAACACCCAGCTCCTTCGCCCAAGCCAGCGGCACCGAAGCGAAGGCCTCATTCACCTCAAAGACGTCAATATCGTTTAACTTCAGTCCAGCCCTGGCCAAGGCCATCTCCGTCGCCGGGATCGGACCGGTCAGCATCAGCCTCGGGTCGGAGCCTATCACCACCCGAGATACAAGACGCGCTCTTGGCTTTAGCCCCAACTCCCTTGCTTTATCAGCCGACATCAACAGCACAGCTGCCGCCCCATCACTGATTTGGCTGGAGTTACCCGCCGTCACCACCCCGTCTTGCTGGAAAACAGGATTAAGCGACGCCAGCTTTTCAAGCGACGTGGCCGGCCGAGGACCTTCATCTACCGTAATTGTCTTAACACCGCCCTCGGCCTGAGGAGCGTCCAGAGGCACAATTTCCGCCTGAAAACGTCCCGTCGCCGCCGCACCCACAGCCCTCTGATGACTAGCCAAGCTGTAGCTGTCCATCTCTTCCCGGGACAAGTTCCACTGCTTGGCAATTAACTCGGCAGACACCCCCTGCGGCACAATTTCGTACCGCGCACAGAGCGCGGGACTGATGCCGGCGTTTAGCAACGATGAGCCCATCGGCACCCGGCTCATGCTTTCGACTCCTGCCGCCACCACCACATCCATGTCGCCGGCCATGATAGCCTGAGCAGCAAAATGGAGAGCCTGTTGGCTGGAGCCGCACTGCCGGTCAAGAGTCACTCCCGGGACATGGATGGGATACCCGGCCACCAGGGCAGCCACGCGGCCCACATCCATTGCTTGCTCACCCACCTGGGAAACACAACCCATAATTACATCCTCGACCAACGCCGCATCCAGATCGATCCGGCGCACCACTTCCCGCAACGGAACGGCTGCCAGTTCCTCGGCCCTCATTCCTGAGAGTAGCCCGTTACGCCGCCCAATAGGCGTACGCACAGCAGCTACAATTACAACTTCACGCATCTTTTGCCGCTCTCCTCCTGCAAATTCATACTAAAACGTAAAAAGTTCTATTCCGCCGGAGACGTTCAGGGAAACACCAGTAATATAGCTGGCATTGTCAGAAACAAGAAAGACGATGGCATTGGCAATATCTTCCGGTTCTCCCGGACGCCGGAAAGCGGTGCGGTTAATCATCCGTTCATTCATCTTGGCATTGCCCATGCGAAAAGCTTCGGTATTGATAATACCGGGCACGATGGCATTGACGGTAATATTGTGCCTTGCGCCTTCCAGGGCAAGGCTGCGCGTCAGGCCCAACACACCAGCCTTGGTAGTCGCATAGCTGGCCTGACCAAAACCGCCCAGCGTCCCGGCCACCGAAGCCATGTTAATTACCCTGCCCCAACCCCGCTCCTTCATATATGGCCAGACAGCCTTGCAACAATTATAGGTACCGGTCAGGTTGACCCGTAAGTCCCTTTCCCACAGCTCGTCCTGCTGATTTTCCAACTGAACCACATGGTCCAAGGTGGCCGCATTATTGATGAGAATATCCAGGGAACCAAACTCCTCCCTGATCTGGCCCATAACACGTCGCACTTCCGCTCTGTCAGTTACATCCAGCTTTAAAGCAACGGAGCGCCGGCCCAGCTCGCGGATTTCCCTGGCAGTTTGTTCAGCGTAAACCGCTCCGGAACTTTGCAAATACTGGTTCAAAGCGCCGTATTTTTCCGCTGTCACAGCAGCAGTGCCGTCACTTTCCAGCAAGATATCGGTAATCACCACATCAGCGCCGGCACGCGCCAGCGCCAAAGCATCTGCCCGCCCAAGCCCCCTGGAGCCACCGGTAACAACAGCCACTTTTCCTTGCAGCATCTTTTTACCCCCTTAACTCAAGAAAGACTGCAGTTTCATTGCCAAGCCCATGTCACCCTTGACTTTTAACTTGCCGCTCATGAAAGCCGCCGCCGGGTTGAGCTCTCCCGCCAGCATAGCCCGAAAATCTTCGCTGCTCATAGTCACATGCAAATTAGGCGCTGCAAGCGGTCCTTCACCCGTTTTGCCTCTGCCCTCTAAGAAAATAATGTGGTAGAGACCTTCCTCTTCCCCTTCCAACTCAAATTGAAAAGTGCCATTTAACCCTTTGATCTCCTGACCGTTCAAACGCTCTTGCAACCCCAAAAAAACTTCACGCAAACTCATCATAAAAACAACTCCCTTCTCCCTAATCTAGGAATATTTTAAATTATCTGACATTATTCGCTGCAAAACTTTATTTCCCTGCACAAATTTTTTTATTGTAAATTATTTTGCATCGGTTGCAATATTTTTTGAAACCGACTCACCGCTCTTTAACCGGGTTAATATGGATCAGCACGTGGCCGACTGCCGGAAACGAACTGATTAGCGCATTTTTCACAGCTTTGCCCACATCATGCCCCTCGCTTACGCATAGCTCTGCTGCCACCCCGATATGGATCTCCAAGCAAATAGCAGAACCTGCTTGACGCGCACGGATGCAGTCTACCCGCAAAACTCCCTCTTGAGCTGCAATTAAAGTACGTATCCTTGCTATCTCGGCTTCATTCGGCGCTGTATCAACAAGATCTCCCAGCCCATGGCGACAAAAACCGATGCCTAGCCGAATGATTAGCACGCTGATTGCAAGAGCCACTATACTTTCCAATACCGGATAACCCATGCGGGCACCTGCCACGCCAATCAGAACGCCTGTTAAAATCAACATATCCACCCGATGATGCCAAGCATCAGCATATAGTAAACGACTGCCCGTTTTACATGCTGCGGAAATAGTGTAACGATACATCCCTTCTTTTATAAAAATACATGCGACTGTTACATAAAGCGCCGCTAATCCAGGCGTCTCCGGCGAACCTGCTTTAAGACCGGCAAGTGCTGACATCGTAAATTCATATCCAATATATACCAGCAGCAAACCCATTAAACAGGTACAGAAAGATTCGATTTTCTCGTGCCCAAAGTGATGCCGCTCGTCTGCAGCTTTACCCGCAAGGCGAAATGTAAACAGCACCGCCAGGCTGACGATTATATCACCGACAGAATGAACTGCTTCCGCCACAAGCGCCGAACTATCAGCACTAATTCCCGCAACAATCTTGATGAGCGCCAGCACAACATTGCCCAGAATTGTCCAAGAGACAACCCGCTGTGCTAGAGATTTGGACATCACTGATCCCCCCTGACAATTTATTATATTGTCAAAGGGGAGATTGGTGCGGCCCTCACCCTAACCCTCTCCCAGAGGGAGAGGGGATCTTTTATTGATATAATTTCCTCCAAAAAAAAAGACCGTCTTTACGGTCTTTTGTTCAGGAGTTTACGCCGAAGATTCCTCCCGCGGCGCCTGTAACAAACGCCAGAAAAGCTTTCGTTATATAGCCGAGATGTACTCCGAAATCAGGAAGTAAAATTGTACCGAAAACTACTAATCCTACCAAATAAATCAGACCTGTTATCCCGCCGTTTAACCAACCTTTGGCATCAAGGCGCTTAGTTACATACGCCGCGCCGATAAAGATGGAAACCAGGGATGTCGCATAAGCCAAATACGGCAGAATAGCTTCCGTAAGAGCAGTATACTGAATTACGGCGCTAAAAACCAGAAATACCATCAGCGACAGAAAATAGGCATAGAGGACTCCTTTGGCCATAACAGCGACTGCTACAGGCGGTTTCAACTGCGCTATGGCGGCGCTTCTTCTCGGCATAGGGGCTCACCTCCGCAAGTTCTTACTTGCAATCTATGTGTCCCCGCCGGAAAATATGTCACTATTTTTGTGGGAGATATACCACTCTATTCGTTTTCCTTAATAACACTCTCCACCCCAAACCGTGCCAGCCTGATTTGCACTATGGACTATTCCTCCTTTTCCCGCCCAAAACGGGCGATAAATTCTTGATACATATCGGGAAAGGCTCCCTCGATGATGCTTTCCCGAATACTGGCCATAAAGTTAACGAGGAAATATAGATTGTGGTAGGTAGTAAGACGAAAGCCGAAAATTTCATTAGCTTTTATCAAGTGCCGGATATAAGCGCGGGAGTAATTGCGGCAGGTATAGCACCGGCAACCCTCTTCCAACGGACGGAAATCATTGGCATATGGAGCATTCCTCACTGTGAGATAACCGCGGCGGGTCATCACCGTTCCGTTTCTGGCAATCCGCGTGGGCAGAACACAATCAAACATATCAATGCCGCGGGCTACACCTTCAATCAGATAATCTGCAGTACCTACGCCCATCAAATAGCGCGGTTTGTTTGCTGGCAGCAACGGCACTGTTGCAGCCAACACCTCATACATTAACTCTGCCGGTTCGCCAACACTAAGACCGCCCACAGCGTAGCCGGGGAAATCAAGCGCCACCAGCTGCTTGGCGCTTTCCAAGCGCAAGTCGGGATACATGCCGCCCTGAACAATTGCGAAAAGAGCTTGGTCTTTTCGCAATTGTGCTCTCCGGCATCGCTCTGCCCAGCGAGTAGTCCTCTCTAACGAGTCTTTGATGTAGGTCCGGTCGGCCGGATAAGGCGCACATTCATCAAAAGCCATAATAATATCGGCGCCCAGCGCTTCCTGGATTTCCATTACTTTTTCCGGAGCTAAAAAGTGCTCTGAACCGTCAAGGTGTGAGCGGAAAGTAACTCCTTCCTCGCTAATCTTGCGCAGGGCTCCCAGACTGAAGACCTGAAAACCGCCGCTGTCGGTAAGAATGGCCCGATCCCAGTTCATAAAACGATGAAGACCACCTGCCTCTCTAACTAATTCATGGCCGGGGCGCAGGTATAAATGGTAGGTGTTGCTTAGAATAATTCCGGCACCGATTTCCTTTATTTCTTCCGGACTCATGGCTTTCACGGTGGCTTGCGTCCCCACCGGCATAAATACCGGTGTGGGCAGACTGCCATGCGGTGTGTGGAGCATCCCGGCCCGCGCACCTGTAACTCGGCATTCCCTGATCAATTCGTAACTGACAGCCATCAATCACTGCTCCTAATTTTTTTATTCTGACGTTTTACAGTAACGCTCTTTTTCGCTGAAAATACAGCCGCAGTATGACTGCCGATATAGTCCCATTGCTCGTGACAAGTTAACACTTTCCCTAAATCCGGTCCGCAAATCCGTATAAATAAATTTAACACCGTGACGTTCTCCCGCCTTTTCGCCCTCACGGCAAAGAAGCTCATGGTTCTGAAAAGGGCTGATTGCCAGGGTCGTAGCAAAATAAGGGATGGCAAGCTCTTTCGCTTTCAGTGCCGTCTCTTCTAAGCGGAGACGGTAGCAAGACAAGCAGCGACTCTCCAAATCATCAATGACTCTCTTGAAATATTTTTCCGGTTGATAGTCGGCCGATACTTGCAAAGGAATTTTTTCTTCAGCACAAAATTGCGTCAGCGCCTCTTGCCGGCGGAGATACTCTTGATAAGGGTGAACATTGGGGTTATAAAAAAAACCTGTGAGATTATAGCCCAGCTCAGCAAACCGTTTGCAGCTATAGGTGCTGCAGGGGCCGCAGCACATGTGCAGCAAAAGCTCCAAATCCTCACCTACCATAGGGAGTTTTGTCCGGCAGACTCTCGAAAGGGAAGGCCTAAATGATTGCATGCCAGCTGAGTTACAGTCCGGCCGCGTGGTGTGCGCTGCAAAAATCCGATCTGCATCAGATAAGGTTCGTAGACATCTTCGATAGTTTCCGGTTCTTCAGAAATTGACGCCGCCAGCGTGTCAAGTCCCACAGGCCCGCCACCAAACTTTTCCACCATCGTGCGCAGTAATTGGCGGTCTACCTCATCAAGGCCAAGCGCATCAACTGCTAACATTTCCAGTGCCAGAAGAGCCACGTCACAGTTAATGACATTGCCTGCCTTCACTTGGGCAAAATCTCGCGCCCGTTTTAAAAGACGATTAGCCACGCGGGGAGTACCACGAGCACAACGGGCAATTGCCAGCGCCCCTTGATGATCAATTTCCACCTGCAAAATCTTAGCAGCTCGCCGGACGATTTCTGCCAGTTCCCCTTCCTGATAAAACTCCAACCTGGCCACCACACCAAACCGATCACGCAATGGCGAAGAAAGTGCACCGGCTCTAGTGGTCGCTCCCACCAGCGTAAATTGTGGTAAATCCAAGCGAAGAGAGCGGGCGCTTGGTCCTTTCCCGATAATAATATCGAGGGCGAAGTCCTCCATCGCCGGATAAAGCACTTCCTCCACCGTCCTGTGCAGGCGGTGAATTTCATCGATAAACAGCACGTCATATGGTGCCAGATTAGTAAGAATAGCTGCTAGATCACCGGGCCGTTCAATGGCGGGACCTGATGTAGTCCGCAAATTCACGCCCAATTCAGCGGCAATGATAGCCGCCAGAGTAGTTTTACCTAAACCGGGAGGACCATAAAGAAGCACATGATCGAGCGAATCGCCACGTGCCCGCGCAGCTTCGATAAATACGCGCATATTACTTTTTAGCTTCTCCTGCCCGATATATTCAGCCAAGTTACGGGGCCGAAGAGATGTCTCCTGCCAGTCATCATCATTTCTCGTCCTGGGCGATATTACTCTTTCTTCTTGATCCATGCCGTTCTCCTCACTTCGAGCCTAGCTGTGAAAGCGCACTTCTCAGCAACTGTTCAGTAGTCATTGTTTCCCACCCCACCATGCTTTGCAGCACAGACTGTGCTTCTGTTCCGCTATAGCCTAGAGCCAATAGAGCTTGCAAGGCATCCTGAAAAGGTTGCGGCGCAATGCCGGCTGGACAAGCAGTAACTGCTACAGAGCCTGGTGCGCCCAAAGCGGTTACTTTATCTTTTAATTCCACTACCAGACGCTTCGCAGATTTTGGACCAATCCCGGGTACTCTGGTTAAAACTCTAATATCTTCATTCAACACAGACATGTAAAAATCCAGCGCTGAAAGTGTTGAAAGCACGCCGAGCGCTGCTTTCGGCCCTACACCTGAGACAGAGAGCAGCATTTTAAATAGCAGCAGATCTTCTGCGCTCAAAAATCCATAAAGCTGTAAATCATCCTCACGGACCAATAAGAAGGTAAAGAGCTTTATCTCTTTTCCCACTGTTTGCAGCCGGCGTAAAACTGTGGTAGGAACAAATAATTGCCAACCAATCCCACGGTTATCTAATACCACATAATCTTTGCCAATTTGAGCCAGGGTTCCGCTGAGATAGTTAAACATAGCTGCCCCTCCGGTTGATTGCTGCAGAGTTAGAGCCGGTATGGGCATGACAAAGAGCGACGGCCAAAGCATCTGCGGCGTCGTCAGGTCTGGGAATCATCTGCAATCCCAGAAGCACTTTAACCATTTGCTGCACTTGTGACTTTTCCGCGCGGCCATACCCTACCACAGCCTGTTTAATCTGCAGGGGCGTATACTCCAAAATTGGCAGTTTTGCTAATCGGCCAACCAGCAAGGCGACGCCGCGGGCTTCCCCAACCTGCATCACGCTCTTGCAATTTTTAGCAAAAAACAGTTTTTCAACCGCCATCACATCAGGCCGATATATTTCCACAACTTCCGTTAATCCCCGATAAATAAGTTCCAGCCGAGCCGGCGTGGCAAGGTCGGAGGCGGTAGTCACGCAGCCAAAAGTATGCATAATACTTCTTTGACCGTCGCTTTCCACAAGTCCATAGCCGGTAGTGGCAATGCCCGGATCTATCCCGATGATGCGCAAGCTAATTCACCCCTTTATGGTGACTGCAAACATATATTCGCCGGCCGGCAGATAATTCCTTCTCCCGTCATAAAATCACCGCCCGCCACTTCACCAATGCCTCTGCGATGGCATACATATTAGTAACTCCGCCGACGCGTAAATTATTTTTCAGCTGAAAAAAATCAAGACAGAGTCCACAAGATGAGACTGTTACCCCTAACTCCTCAAGCTTACCCAGGCTGTCCAGCACTGCAGAACCGTCACAGGCCAGTTTTACCCCGCTGTTAACCAGATAAACTGTCGTCGGCAGTTTATCGTTTTCAGCCAAAGCATAAAAAAATGACTGAGTCAGCAGCGCACCCAACTCATCATTGCCACGGCCAAATGTATCGGCAGTAACTAGCAGTACATTATTTCTCGTATCCTCCTGAGCAGCAGCATCTTTCACTTCTTTCAATACTGTCACAGTAAACAAGCCGTCTTCCTCATCTGCCATCACTTCCATATGTAGGCTGTCTGCAAGCTTGATTAGATTCTCCCTTGCCACATCGTTGTCTACCAGCACTGTCAGCACTCCAGACGGCATCAAAGCCAGTCTCTTTTTCGTCTCCACCACCGGTTGGGGACAAGCTAACCCGCGGCAGTCTAAAGTTTCCTTACTCAAAAACCATACCCCCTGCAGTTATTATAACTCAACCATACCATAATTTACCCCGCAAAACTACTAATTGATAATAGATGCTTACCTATTATATAATTGTAGGTAGAAGGAGTGACTAAATTGTTGAAATCAAAAAAGATATATATTCTGGTAGCGTCATTTCTTGCCATTTTTGTTTCTGTCAGCTATGGATTAGCAAGATTTGATCATTTTACTAATCCAAACTCTGGCAAACTTACAGCCTTAGAAGTAATTAATCCCTCTGCTGATGCAGTCAGGCAGAATCGCTCGCAAATCATTCAACAAGTTAAACCTATTGATATAAACAAAGTAGCAGTTAAAGTAAATGATGTGCCCCTATCATATAAGCTGGCCTTACTGGATATTGAGCTAGGAATTGCAGGACATATCGGCACTGCAAAAAGTGTTTTGGAAGGCAATGAGTTTCCCGGCATCGATTATGCAAGAGCTCAGAATATTGTATTAGGAAAAGAGGATTTGAGGAAAAATGTGGTTAATGAAGTATTAGACAGAATGATTACCCAAGAGTTGCTTTGGCAAGAAGCTCAGAGAAGAGGGTATGATGTAGGTGAATACAAAGCAAAAGAGTTTGCAGTATCAGAGCTTGAAAGGTTTAAGAGCCTTAAAGACGCTGATCCTGATCAGTACGCGGCTAACATGGTTTACCATGAGATAATTTTGGAAATACTCGACATGACAGAAGATGAGTATTTGGCGTGGACTGTCAATACTCGCAGAAAAGAATTAAGTATTCGTAAATTAGCAACCACAATGTCTACAGAGGAGTATGCAGCGCTTGGCAATAGACTGTTAAGCGATGCTAATATTCAGTATATAAATATGCCGCCCGGAAGTATCACGCACTTTTAAAGTGCCCGCCCGTTTAAGACTCGCTAGTTCAGCACAGCAGACTGCTTGGAGGTTTGCGGCATGATTGTCTGCACGACTAAAAAAATTAGCCCGGCAGTTTTTCTGCCGGGTTAATTTGCTTGCCGAAGTTAGGCAATATTCTCCTTTGTCTCTCCAAAAAGCTGACAACGCAAAAAATCCCCAGTCAACTTTTCCTCCAGAAGCAGCACTTCCGCCAGTGCCGCAAGTAATTCCCGCTTTATGCTTAACTGTTGCTTTATCTTTTCTTGCTGCTCGGTAATAATTTGCTGAATTACTTTGTGCAGCAGGTTGGCGGGAAGATCAACAAGAGAAACGACACCCAAAGTAGACATGCCGGCAGCCACAATCTGCTTCGACGCTTCCACCGCCTGCTGAAAATCATTGGCTGACCCGGTAGAACGACTGCCAAAGACAATTTCCTCAGCCGCAGCACCGGCCACCATAATGGCAATCTGGCCTTCCAAGTATTCGAGGGTATAAAGGTAGCTGTCCCGTTCCGGACTTTGCCGCATATATCCCAAAGCTTTCCCCCGAGGGGTGGTGGTAATTGTGGAAACAGAGCCGGGGCGCCTCAACTCACTGGCTAAAGCGTGGCCGATTTCATGGACCGCAACACGCCAGAGCTCATCTTTGGCCGGCCTGCACTCCAGCTTTTCCCCCATAATAACTTTATCAATGGCATCTGTAAAATGTCTGTGCTGAATTTTTTTCATCTGTTCACGCATTGCTAAAATAGCCGCTTCATTGGTTACACTTTCTAATTGCGCTCCCGAAAAGCCAAACGTTTCTTGGGCAACCGCGGCTAGGTCCACATCATCAAGCGGTTTATTGCCGGCATGAAGTCTCAGAATTTCTTTTCTTGCCTCCAAATCGGGTAAATCCACCTGCACAATCCGGTCAATCCGGCCTGGCCTCGTCAAGGCACTATCCAGCAAATCAGCACGGTTTGTTGCGCCGATTAAAAGTGTCCTCACCCGGTCATGCACAGCAAGACCATCCATTTCCACCAGCAACTGATTTAATGTTTGGTCGTATTCATGGTGTGACGAGTGGGATCCCCGTTTGCCGCCGAGAATTTCTATTTCATCTATAAAAATAATGGCACTATTTTTCTTCTCTTTTAATGCGGCACCACGCGCTTTAGCAAAAATTTGACGAACACGCTGAGCACCAACCCCGGCATACATTTCAATAAATTCAGAGCCGCTGGCCGCTAAAAACACCGACTCTGTATAGGCTGCAGCCGCTTTTGCCAGCAATGTTTTGCCGGTACCAGGCGGCCCAACCAAAAGAATCCCTTTTAAGGGGCGAATCCCCATCATTGCCACACGCTCCGGATGCCGGATAAAATCCAAAGCCTCCAGTAGTTCTTTTTTCGCCGTTTGCTGGCCGCCGATTTCCTCGAACTTCAAAAGACCGGCACTCTTTTCCGCTTCCACCACAGCAAAATTTTTATTCCCGCCGCGGGCACCGGCAAAATGGTAGAGCGCAGCAAACAAAGCGGCAAAAAAGACTACCGGCAGCACATTTACTCTCTGCCAGATCAAAGCCACTAATATAGCCGGCACCACACCTGCGGCAACTTCACGTATCATGGCAACTCGACTTCCTTTCCGCCTCTTTCCCGCTTGATGATTGTGAACAGATGAGCATTTCCCTGACGAATCTGCAGAAAAATATTTTCCTCGTCCACAACCAGCCTGTATTCATCTATGCCCATCCCTTGAAAAACGGCTGAGACAAATTCTGCCATTTCCGTAAAATTGCCCCGTTGTTCTCCTTCGTAGAGCGCCAAGTGGACGGCAAAAAAAGCGGCTTCCAGTGCCTTGTCGCGTTCGTCTTGGATTACCAAGCTGTAACGCCCCTGGCCCAGAAGCCGGCCAATTTCCTCATGCAATTCACGGTAGACTGCTGAAAAATCCTCCACATAATCTAAAGCTACGTAAACTGTCAGGCTGTCGCTCTCCTGCCGTAACTCCACACTCTTTACCGGCTCCAGTTCAGAAAGTCGTTTAAATAGAGGTTCATCAATTAACTGCCTCTGACGCAGGTAAGTCACTCCCACCGCTATTGTCAGTGTCAGCACAAAAGCCAAAACGGCAACCTGCCACTTGAAGCCTTTCATCGAATCACCCCTTCAGATTCTTGGACAGTTTACATAATTTCCTGATTAATTATAACACAGGCAGAAGCCCCTTTCTACAGGAAAAAAATTGGGATTCTAAAGATTGTGTGACTTAGCTGTTTAATATTTTCCCTTCTTGGTCATAGCCGTCAAAGCCGGTGATTTCAACCTGCAAGAATTCCCCGTTTTTTGCACCGTTATCCTGAAGACGAATATATCCGTCAACTTCCGGTGCCTGCATTGCCGAGCGGGCTAAAAGCAACCCTCTCTCTTGGGCGGAACGACCGTCAACCATCACCCTCATCATTCGACCGATAAGTAATTTCTGCTTCTCCGCCCCTATCCTGCTCTGGAGAGAGAGGGCTCTTGCCACTCTCTCCTCTTTTAATTCATTAGACACCTGATTATAAAAACGGGCAGCAGGCGTTCCTGCTTCACGGGAATAGGCAAAAAAACCCACCCGTTCCAGCCTCGCCTCCTGCAAGAAGTCTAAAAGCGCTTGAAAATCAGCCTCATCTTCTCCGGGGAAGCCCACGATAAATGATGAGCGCAATGTAATCCCGGGAATTTGCTCACGTAAAGAGTTAAGTAGCATAATATTTTTTTTCGCTGTCGTTTTTCTGCCCATACGGCGCAAAATTCGGTCAGAGCCATGCTGTAATGGCAAGTCCAAATAGTTGCATACTTTATCCAGTCGAGCCACAGCCTCTACAATCTGTTTATTGAGCCGTTCAGGATAGGCATAAAGCAAGCGAATCCAGCTCAGTTCAGGAATTGCCGTCAATTCTTCCAAAAGCGCAGGCAATTCCAATTGCCCAGTTCTGTCCAGTCCGAACAATGTAATATCCTGAGCAATCAAATTGACTTCCTTCACGCCGCCGGCCGCCAGTTTTTTTGCTTCAGCTACTATCGTCTGACGATCCTTGCTGCGGTAAGGGCCGCGAATGGCGGGAATTGCGCAATAGGTACATTTGTTATCACAGCCTTCCGCTATTTTTAAATAAGCGGTGTGTGCAGGTGTGGCGAGTAAGCGAGCGGCATCTTCTGGCGGCCGGTATTCCCCTTGCAGCAGGGCCGGTCTTTCACCGGCAAAGACACGCCGGACTGCTTCCGCGGCACCATGGACATCGTTTATGCCAAAAATGCCGTCAAGTTCTGGAATTTCCGCCAAAAGTTCAGTGCCAAAACGCTGCGCCAGGCAACCGGCAGCAAGTAGCACACGACAGTTACCCTGCTTAAAGCAAGCCATTTCCAGGATTTTTTCAATAGACTCCTCTTTGGCAGAATCAATAAATCCGCAGGTATTCACAATAATTGCCTCTGCATCGTCTAGTTTTGCCACCAGCACAAACCCTTCTGTTTGTAAAAGAGAGAGCATTATTTCGCTGTCCACTAAATTTTTGGCACAACCTAATGAAACCAAGGCAACCCGAATATTTTTCATCTTCCGACCCCCTGCGTTTCATTATACATCCCATCTATCCCAAATAAAAGACGCTAAGCATTTTTCTATAAAAAAAGACAGCCGCCGGCTGCCTCATGCTTACCTGTATTCTGACTTGATCCTGTTTTTTTCCCGCCTTGTGATGGCGGCCATCTCGCGATGATCCAAATCATCAACAATATAGAGAGACGCCTCCGCGCATTCCGCCAGCTTCTTCAAAAAAGAACGATGCGGTTCCAGTCCGATGCAAATCAGCTGCATCCCCTTTCTTTTAAGGTAGACTGCTGCTTCCAGTGCATCCTCATACGGGTCTTTTTCTCCTGGCGCCCAAGTAGGCAGCCCGTCAGTAATCAGAATAACCAGCTGTTTCCTAGCACTTCTTGTCGCCATATAGTTTACTGCACTCCTTATTCCCTCACCCAACGGGGTGAGACCAAGTGCATTTATGGTGGTCAGTCCGCGTCGGAATACCAGGTTGTTCCTTGTCGAACGGACTTTAACGCCCACATCTCCTTCCTGGAAAGTTATCAGCGATAGTGGTTCATGCATCAGGCTCACCAAATGCTCTGATAGAGTTTTTACCTCCCGAATCCTTTTACCATCCATACTCCCGCTCGTGTCTACTAACAAGCAAATTTCAAGAGGCGAGGCACCGGCTTGCTCCAGTACCCGCAGATCTTGAGGGATGACAAGGCGGGCCGATTTGCTGGCAAGTCGTCTCAAGGCAGCAGAGATCATCGTTTCCGGCACAGCAAGCCCTGCATTATCACTGTTGCCGCGCACCTTCGCCTCGCGGGAGAGACTGTCGCCTCTCTTTTTTTGTCCGTGCCTTAGACAGTGATAGCTGAATCGCTGGAAACGTTTTTCTGCATACAAATTCTGCAGTCGCCGAATTTCCTTTTCCACAGTTTGCAGCTCAACATTAGTATTTTCCGAAATCATGCCTGCAGACTGAGTTGACACTACTGCCACAGCACCTATTCTTGAGTTTACCGTCCACCCCTCTCCTCCGGAGAGGTTCGGACGGGTATCGTTTTTTTTTCCGTATTCTGATCATCCGTTTTTTTTGCCGCCAGACCACCTAGAAAAACGCCACTCCCGGCAGATAGCTCACTTTTTTTCGTGAGACGCTGCCAAAGTCCCTGCCAGAGAGCAGGATAGCGGTAAGCTGCCGAAGGATTTGTTTCTCCTTTGCATTTAGCTGATACTGATATTTTTTGCTGCTGATTAACGGCCGCGTCTTTCATCGCTTCACAAATCTCCAGAAGGAGGGGCTCCTCAAGACGATGGCGCAGCGCCGCCGGCAGAACGGCAGCCATGTCGGCAAAATCAGCAGATGTCTTGCCTTGTTTTAGCGCATGCAATTGGGTGGCAAGACGCACAGCTTGCACGCCGCGGATACTCTCCAAACGAAAGCGGACATAGAGATTACTGATAAATTCATCTGCCGCTTCTATTAGCGCCACTGAAACCAAGCTATTAAGTCTGGCTGGTGTTTTCTTTGTTGCAAAATTAGCTTGCACCTCCCCCCGGATGATGGCACGCACAGTTTCCGCCTGCTCCGGCCGTCCAATCCGGATCGCAAAATCAAACCTGTCTGACAGTTGCCGACGGATTTCCTGCAACGGACCGGGTTCTTCGTCTGGATTTGAAGCTGCCCAGATACTGGTATTCACAGGCATCTCCACGGTGGGCAAGCCGGTTTCCTCAATTTGTACCCGACCCGGCTTTGTTCCCATCACATCCAGCAGTATATCGACAAGAGCCGGCGACGTATCTGCCAAGCGGTTAATTTCATCGACAAAAATAATCCCACGGTTGGCTCGAGGGATCGTTCCGGGCAACAGTGCGGCAGCAGGATTTTTATGAGAGGAGAGCCTGTCTAAGTCTATGCTGCCAACTAATGTTCCAACTTTAGCTGAGTGGGAAACCTCTAAAAATGGGGTAGCTACTGTTTCATGCTCAAATTCCCCCATTTTCAGGTGATCAGGGCAGTGAGGTTTTTTCGGATCACAGTTATAAAGACAGTCTGCCACCCGTGTAATAGTAGGGAACTGACTTTTCGCAGCTCGAATCAGCGTGGTTTTACCTGTGCCTCGGACGCCTTCCACATGAAAATGGACTGGGATCCCTAAGCGTATTGCCACTACTCCCATCTCAATAAATCTTTTCAATTCTTCATTTCCGGGATGAAAAACAATTTTATGCCAATCCATCTGCTGCCTCCTGTTTTTCACTTATGAGCTAGAACTCAGCCGACCCTCACCCTAACCCTCTCCCAGAGGGAGAGGGAAACATGGGACCCTCACCCTAACCCGAGGGGGAATATGGAACCCTCACCCTAACCCTCTCCCAGAGGGAGAGGGGAAAATGATTTAGAGAGGGGACTATGGATGGATAAAGGATGTGAGAATTGTAGTCTACCCTTTGCGACGGCAGCTTAACCCTCATATAGTTAACTGCGCAAAAAAAGACAACTTTCCCCTCTCCCTCTGGGAGAGGGTTAGGGTGAGGGCAAAGTTTAAGACAAAATTTAAGGCACCATCGGCAGGCTTCCGATGGTGCCCCATCTTTGTGGAGGCATGGTCTTCTACTCAAACCCGGCATTGCTGATTTCCAATGTTGCCGGATTCCTGTTTTGCGGCAGCTCTATCGCCTCGCCGTTTATCGACATTTTTGTACCCAAGGCATTTCCTGTACGCACTCGCACACTTTCCCCAGCCGTCAAGGAGCGGCTTTCCCCGGCGGCAAAAGTGTCTTCGAACAGTAGAGCACCGTCAGTGTGCACCCGTACCCAACTATGCTCAGTAAATGATAATACCACTTCTATAGCGTCCGCATTTATGACCCTAAGTTTGAGCGGATCCGATATGTCTCGTTCTACCCGCACCTGCGGCAATTCCGGCTCCGGCTCCGGTTCAGGCTCGGGCGGCAAAATATCCTCTGCGCCATTGTTAATAATAGGCGGCTGCTCGTTAGCCGGTGGTGGCTCGGGGGCGATAATGGTGCTGATGACCCTTACTCCGCCAATCAATAAAGCAAAAATTATGATAATCATGGCAAAGCGGCGCTTATTTAAACGCCTGGTACTTCGCACAACTTGCGCAGGCTGAACTTTACTCTTGGCTGTCGGTCTGCTCTGTTGTTTTTGCGGTTTCTGCTGGTTTTTTTCCGCTTTCTCAAGCTCACTGACGCCTCCGTAGCGCGAAAGCAGGCCCTCCTGATTTAGTTCGAGCTCTGCCGCATATTTTCGCAGAGCCCCCTTCAAATATACTTCACCGGGGAAAAGATTAAAGTCTCCTTCTTCCAGCGCAAGCAGATATTTCTTGGCGATCATGGTTCTGCTTGAAACCTGCTCCAGCGTCATTCCCCTCTCCTCACGGGCCTGACGCAAAACCTGGCCTATTTCCCGCATGCTTTCACCCCGTCCTTACTTAGTCGTTTCAATGAGCCTCTCCGCTGGAAAGAAGATTCCTTGCTTGATCGGGTGTGATTAAAACCTCACGCGCTTTGCTGCCTTCAAACCGGCCGACAAAGCAACGCCGTTCCATATCGTCAATGAGGCGGGCGGCGCGAGTATAACCGATACGCAACCTGCGCTGCAGCAGAGAGATGGACGCGGTGCCGGCTTCGGCAATCAGCATAACCGCTTCAAAAAACAATTCATCTTCTTCATAAAAATCGGCTTCGGTTTCCTCCTCAGGAAACAACATCTCTGCAAACTGCTGACCACCCTGGGCCTTGATAAATTCCAGCAGAGCAGTAAGCTCTCTCTCGTTAATAAATGCCCCTTGTATTCTAAAGGGCTTGGCTGCACCGATAGGGTGAAAAAGTGCGTCACCGCGGCCCAAAAGTTTTTCCGCGCCACCCATATCCAGGATGGTACGAGAATCAACTTGCGCCGAAACAGCAAAAGCAATGCGGGAAGTAATATTTGCTTTTATTACGCCGGTAATCACATCAACAGATGGTCGTTGCGTTGCTATCACCAGGTGAATACCGGCGGCACGCGACATTTGCGCCAAGCGAGCAATAGAATCTTCGACATCGGCTGCTGCCACCATCATCAGGTCCGCCAGTTCATCAATTATCACAACGATATAAGGCAATCTCGCCTGTTCCTGACTCTGCAATCGCTTTCGTTCATTGTAACTGTTTATATCCCGCACATTCTCTTTAGCAAACAGCTCGTAGCGAATGGCCATTTCCTTGAGCATGCTCCTTAATGCCAGCGATGCCTTTTTAGGCTCAGTCACTACCGGCATTAACAAGTGCGGGATGCCATTGAAAGCATTTAATTCCACCACTTTAGGGTCGATCATTACAAACTTCACATCTTCCGGACGCGCCTTAAAGAGGATACTGGCAATGAGCACGTTAATGCAGACACTTTTTCCGGATCCTGTTGAGCCTGCAATGAGAAGATGCGGCATTTTCATCAAGTCTGCAAGAATGGGTGTTCCGGTTATATCTTTGCCTAAGGCGATGGTCAGCGGTGAACCGGCTCTGCTGAACTGCTCGTCCTCCAAAACTTCCAGCAAGTAGACCGGAGCAATCACTTTGTTTGGCACTTCGATACCTACTGCCGCTTTGCCTGGAATTGGCGCCTCAATTCTCACGCCGGAAGCCGCTAAATTTAAGGCCAGGTCGTCAGCCAGCGCCACAATCTTTGCCACTTTTACGCCTATTTCCGGCTGGATTTCAAAACGTGTAACGGTAGGGCCGGTCTGAACGGCAGTAACCCGTACTTTTACACCAAAGCTATCTAGGGTACGTTCCAGAATTTTAGTCCGTTCCGCAATATTTTTTGCTTGTTGACCGTCCTTGTGTTTAGGAACTTTAACAAGCAGTGTCAGCGGCGGCAAGCAGTAGTCGCCTTGTGCCGGCAGCGCAGACACAGTAACTGCTTCTTTTGTTTTTACTTCCACCACCAACGGGTTGTCCTTGTTTTCCGGTTGACCGGCAAAGCTCAAAGCAGCCTTGGTCGTTTCCTGTTCCCGTTGCGGAAACTGGATGACAGATGCCAATTGAGGATTTTGTTTTTCCTCCATCGGCTTGTCAGCATCAAACTGGAATTCCTGCTTATTTTTTTTCTTGATTTTTCCTGTCATTGAAGCTTCAGCTGCGGGCTCATCGTCATCTGCTCCTTCCTCAGTTAAATCAGAGGAAAAAACATGGCGGAAAAAAGAGCCAGCCGCCTTACAGCCTCGGCAGAACAACCCTGCACAGAAACTGATTATCTTGTAAGCCGTTTGCAGGAGTTGACTCAAGGAAATATTAGTCACCAACAGAAAGGCAATAGTAAAAGCAGCGCCTAGGATTATTTTGCTGCCTAAGTCACGAAACAGGAAATAGAGCAACACCGACAAAAGTGCACCGATGACACCGCCGCCTTGCTGGGCAAGTCCAACCTGCAAGCTGGCCCTAAAAATGCCGTTATCCAGTACTAACTCCACCTTTTGTGCCATACTCACTAGGTGGGCGTAGACTAGAAGAATCAGAAATAAAAGCAAAATACCGCCTATTCTTTGTTTCAATTTCGGTATTTTCCAAGGCAAAATTGACTGAATGCCGTTTGCGACCAAAAGAACGGGGACAAGCAGTGCCATCTCTCCGGTAAGCATCCGCAAGACATTGTTAAAAAAGCTGCCTACTTCACCCGTCTGCCGGGGAAATAACAATGCGGTAAACCCCAGCACAGCCAGGGCCAGAATAAAAACAGCTTTAATTTGCTGCCTCATATCATCTCTCATCTCATGCACAGCCATAAAACACCCCGGATCTTCTTTCATTCCCTAAAAACCGGCAAGCTTAAAAATAATAGTGGCAGTACCGGCAAACCAACAATAATAGGCAAAAAATTTAAATCTGCCGGCTCTTAATAATTTGACAAACAGCTTAATCGCAAAGACACCGGTAATAAAAGCAGCAATCGTTCCGTAGATTATCCCGCTGGAAAGGCCGGAAAAACCGACAGCGCTCAGCTCCCTCAGCTCCAACAGCGTGGCACCGAGAATCACCGGTATTGTTACTAAGAAAGAAAAGCGAACGGCTGTTTCCCGATCCATGCCGCGCCAAAGGGCGGCTGTGATCGTTAATCCGGAGCGAGATAAGCCGGGAATAATGGCCAACCCCTGCGCTAAGCTGACCACGAGCGCATCTGTTGCACTGATCGTTTCCTCACTTTTCACACCAGGCTTAAAAAAGGGAATGGCATACAAGACGCACCCGGTTATCAACAACATCAGCCCTGTTTTTAATGTCGATTCATAAAAAATAATAAAAAAATCTCTGAAAAAAAAGCCAATCAAACCAGTGGGAATTATCCCAAGCAACAACATGAAAACAAAATGACGTTCCTGTTTCTCCCTGGTAAAGCGGGTAGCAATCCTAACGATATCTGACCAGAATACCCAGAGTACCGATAACAGTGTCCCAAAATGAACCATCACTTCAAACAATATTCCGTACTGTTTAACGTTGAGCAAATCCTGTGCTATCACAAGGTGTCCCGAGCTGGACACCGGCAAAAATTCTGTGAAACCTTGCAAAATCCCGAGTAAAATCCCTTCTAAGTTGCTCATGATGCCTCCATTGATTTTATTAGAACCATTTTTTTATGATTTCGCCGAACTTGGCAAATATCCTCCTTTTTATTGTATTTTCAGGCTTTATCAGACTTTCTATCAGTAACCGAAAAGGAGAAAGGAAAATGATTAGCAAAACGGCGCCGCCTAAATTATAAAAGGTGTGCGCATTTGCCAGCTGGCGCGGCACTGTGTCAGCGCTTGCGACTGCCACAGTGATAAGCAGTTGAAAGACCGGCAGAACCATAGCCACGCTAAGCAAATTAAATACAAGATGAGCCGCAGCCGCTCTGCGGGCGTTAACTCCCGTCCCCAGTCCGGCCAACAATGAAGTTACACAAGTTCCCACATCTGCTCCCACCAAAATCCCGATACCGGCAGCAAGCGAGAGAACACCTTCCTCGGCCAAAGCAATAGTTAACGCCATCACCGCACTGGAGCTTTGCACAACTGCTGTGATAACCGCTCCGGCCAATATGGCAACACCTGGGTTGATAGCTGCCATTTCTAAAAATTCCTCAGCCCATGCCTGCTCTGCCTGCGGCGCCAGAGAACTGCTCATGGTATTCAGCCCTGACAACAAAAGACCCAGCCCTAGTAACACTCGCCCAGCTTCTCTTACTCGCACTTTTTGCGGGCTCAAAAGTAAAATTGCACCTGCCGCCAGCAGCAGAGGTGCATAGTCATAGAGGCGGAATGAGACAAGCTGACCTGTGACGGTTGTTCCCACATTAGCCCCCACAATCACTGCGATAGCAGCCGCTAGGTTAATAATCCTGGCATCAACCATACCCACCACAATTGCTGTTGCCAAAGAGCTGCTCTGAGTAAAAGCAGTGAATATGACCCCTACCAGAAAAGCTGAGCCGCGGTGCCCCGTCCATTGACGCACTGCCAGCATAAATGGAGAACCGCCAAGCTGTGCCAGCCCTGCCGACATAATTCTTAGGCCGCCAAGGAAAAGCATTAAACCTAAAAATAAGCAAATAATAAGCATTAGATCACCCGCTATAATTTTTATGCGGCAAATCCATGATAAATATCAGCGAAAGAGAAAGACTAATCCTGAACCGGGAGGTATCCTCCCCTATTCTCTGCAGGAGGAAAAGTCATTGCTCACACGGCGCAGGTTTTTACAGTTTTGCTTCCATTCTGCCGCCTCCGTCAGCCTAGCCCAACTTCTTCTGCCGGAACTTGCAGAAGCGCTGCGCCTGCTTCCGGGCGGCAAACCGCCAGTCCTTTGGCTTGAAGGAACATCTTGCACCGGGGATACCATCTCGTTAGATAACAGTGCTGACCCATCTCTGCGTATCGTGCTGGAAGAAATCATTGATCTCCGTTTCAGCCCACTATTAATGTGGGCTCAGAATCAAGAAGCGCTCGATATCCTCTTTGCTACCATGGAAAACCAGCGTGACCAGTTCATTCTCGTGGTGGAGGGTGGGATTCCCATGGGCATGCCTGAAGCAGTGATTATCGGAGAACGAAACGGAAAGCGGCTAAATGCCCGGCAACTGATCACCGCTGCGGCCGAGGCTGCCCGAGTGGTGGTGGCAGTAGGCAATTGCGCCGCATTTGGCGGACCTTCTAAGGGCAACCCCAACCCTACAGGCACAAAAGGAGTCTGGGAAGTTGTGCAAAAGAAACCGGTAATCAATGTGCCCGGATGCCCGTCCCACCCTGATTGGGTCGTCGGAACTCTGGCGCATACAATTTTATACGGCTTACCTCGGCTCGACGATTATCGACGGCCTACCATGTTTTTCGGCCAATTGATTCATGATATTTGTCCGCGCCGCTTTCATTTCTATAACGGTGATTTTGCTCTGTCGCCAGGGATGGCCGGCTGCCTCTTAAAGGTAGGATGCAAAGGACCGATTACACACGCCGACTGCTCCACAAGGAAATTCAATGATGCCGTAAATTGGTGCATCAATGCCAATAATCCTTGCATCGGCTGCGCCGCACCTGACTTTCCCGACGGCGGCACTTCCCCCTTTTTCTCACCTTATCCTGACATCAATATTCCCCCAGGGATAAAGACGACTGCTATGACTGTGGCTAAAGGGGTCGGTGCCGCGACAGCCATAGGCATTGGCGCCCATTTTACTGCCAGCTTGCTCAGCGGCCGGTTAGGAGAAAATCTAACCAGCTCAGCAGAATTGCCTGACTCACCACAAACATGCCAAGAGATAGAAGCAATCAAAGAAGAATTGTTAGCCGAAAGCGAAACAATGACACGCCTCGAAGAAGGACAGTATAAGCTGCGCCGGGATGTCGAGCAGTTACGAAAAGCGAATTTACCGCTGAAACGCAGCTCGCTGCTGGCACTGTTCAACCCGTTCCGGTTTTTACGCAAAAAAAATAAGCTCTAATATTAAGGGAGTCTCTGATGCCAAGAATCCGCATAAACCCCCTCTCTCGCATCCATGGTTACATGTCCGTAGAGATTGAAATTAGCAATGGCACTGTTGCTGATGCCTGGAGCAGCGGCCTTCTTTACCGCGGTTTTGAAAGCATCTTAAAAGGACGCTCGCCGCATGATGCCGTCTATCTTACGCAAAGAATCTGCGGCATTTGTTCGTCTGCTCATGCCATAGCGGCTGCGCTGACACTGGAAAATACTTTTAATATTGAGGTGCCCCATAATGGCAAAGTTTTACGGAACCTGATCTTTGGCGCAGATCTGATTCAAAATCATCTTCGGCACCTCTACCTGCTAGCTATTCCAGACTATATCAGCGCACCGCAAAATGCGCCGGGCGGCGCGCGCAGTGAGCTTGATTTACGGCTGCCGCGCAAGATTGAAGCGCGTATTCAAGAGAATTATCTCTCAGCTCTGGAAACAAGTCATTTGGCTCATAAAGCGGTGGCCACCTTTGGCGGCAAAGCACCTCATTTGCAAAGCATTGTCGCCGGCGGCGTGACAGAAGATGTGCTCACCGACAGGGTAATCCGTTTTCAGGCACTGCTCGGAAAGCTAGCTAAGTTTATTAACGATAAACTACTACCCGACATTGAAGATATCGCCCGCTACTATGCTGACTATTATCAGATCGGAAAAGGCTATGGAAATTTTCTCTCCTTTGGCATGTTCCCGCTTGATAAGGATGATAAAAAGAAACATTTTGCGGCAGGCCTCCTCCTTGCGGGAGAAACTCAGAGCAAATACGATGCGGAAAAAATTAGTCTAGATATCCGCCACGCCTGGTATCAAGGCAGCGATGGCCTCCAAAAACCTCTGGCGCAAGCAAGTACGCCTGCACCGGGCAAGGATGAGGCTTATTCCTGGATCAAGGCACCGCGCTATGAAGAGAGAGCTTTTGAAGGCGGCCCTCTGGCCCGCATGTGGTTGAGTGGCATCTATCAAAACGGTATTTCAGTGATGGATAGGCTAATGGCACGCGCTATAGAAGCGCGAGAGGTGATAGTACAGCTTAACAACTGGCTGCGAGAACTGCTCCCGGACCAACCTACAATCAACTGGCTGGATCCACTCCCTCTTAGCGGTGAGGGCGAAGGTTTGGTTGAAGCTATGCGGGGGCCCTTGGCTCACTGGGTACGGATAGAGAATCGCCGTATCGACGCATACCGGATTATTACGCCTTCAGCATGGAATCTCTCGCCCCGGGACAGTGCCGGCCAACGGGGCCCACTGGAGGAAGCTCTGGTTGGAACGCCGGTGGCAAACACTGATAATCCGGTGGAAGTCGGTCGGGTTGTCCGCTCTTTCGACCCATGCATTTCCTGTGCCGTCCACGTACTGGACAAGAAAAATAATCCCCGGCTCTGGCGCCGGTTGTGAGGTGAGAGCATGCCGATACGTCTGAGTTACCTTTGGGAGACTCGCTTTTTTCACTGGTTTTTTTTCATCGTGGTAGTTTTGAAACTTTGGAGCGGCTTTTATATCAGTGTTCCCCACCCGCTTTGGGGTTTTTCCGGCATGTATTCCGCCCGCATCCTTCACGCTATCCTTACCCCGGTGCTGGCCGCTTTGCTAACTTTTCGGCTCTACTACAGCCTGCTCAGCGGTGATTGGCGAAGGCTGCTGCTCTGGCGCCGCAGCCACCTCTCTCAGCTGCGGCCCTGGCTGCGCTATATATTTTTCCTCGATAGCAAACCGCCCGCCCCTGACGAAACGTACCATGTTGGACTACGGCTGCTCTTGACAAGCATTTTTCTCACTATGCCTCTCTTTTTCATCACTGGGTTGATTATGTTAAATCTGCCGTTTTTCCGCTGGCTGACAATTTTTTGCGGCGGGTTGAGCTCTGCCCGCACTCTCCATTTCCTTGCCACCGTTTTTTTAACATCCTTTGTCGCTATGCACGTCTACCTCGCTCTAACGACAGATCTAAAGCGGCTGAAAGCAATGTTTGGCTGGCAGCCAAAGATAGCTGATGCTGGCAAAGAGAGGAATGATGCGGATAAAAGCGATTCAGCTGGTGGCGCTGGGAAACCCGATTATGTCAGATGACGGTGCCGGTCCGTTTCTTTTGAATCAATTAAAGAAAGCAAACTGGCCGTGCCGGGTAACTTTTTCTAACGCAGGCATCACAAGTTTCGATTATATTCAACTGCTCAAGAAAGACGAACGGATCTTCATCCTGGATACTCTGCGCACAGGGCGTCCGCCGGGCACTGTCGTCAAGCTAAGAGCCACACAGCTAGAGCTTACACTAAACTGCTTCTCGCTGCACGACCTTCACCTGTTGCACCTTGCCCGCAGTTTCTATCCGCACCGCCTGAAACAGATTTTTATTTACGGTATTGAGCCATTATCACTGCAACCGGGGACAAGCTTGTCGCGCCCGGTGAGGCAATGTCTACCTTTACTTAGACGAATTATAATCCTGGATATCTTCCGTAATTGTAACGCTACCCTGAAAACACCTGCCGCTCTACGCTGAAAGTCCCTCTCCCCAAAATTCCCCTCCCTTGGAGGGGTGCCCGCTAGGGCGGGGTGGTCACATACCACCACAAGCAGAAGTCTTAGCGGAGCAAACCACCCCGGCGCTCTGCGCCACCCCTCCAAGGGAGGGGAATTCCCTCTCCCTCTGGGTTAGGGTGAGGGCCGGGTAAAACTGAATTTTAAAAGCCAGCCTTAGAAGTTTCAGACTGGCTTTTTCTTGCTGTATTCTAAAATTTTTCCCGGCTGCGTCGCCGGTTCGAGATAATCAGCAGGATCTGTGGAGAGCAAACGCACTACACGTGCCGTGTTTTGTCCGGTTTCCTCCACCAAGAGTATCCCGCTTTTCCAGGGAATTTCCGTATAAGTGGGCTGATGCAAATCGCTCCCGTCCATGACAATATTTAGGGGTACAATTGTCCAAAGCATCAGTGCACCACCCTACCGGCTTCTTGTTCATCAACCAATTCCTGCAGCTTGCGCAGAGCTTCGCTGAGGCCGCCGACTTCGCGAATCAGGCCGTCATCCACCGCGTCTTTCCCCACCATCACAGTGCCGATATCGCGAGCCAGCTGGTCAGTGCAGAACATCAGCTGACGGAATTTATCTTCGGTAACGCGGGAATATTTTGTCACAAACTTAATGACGCGATCTTGCATTTTGTCGAGGTACTCGTACGTCTGGGGTACACCGATGACTAGTCCGGTCAGACGAATGGGGTGAATGGTCATCGTGGCCGTTTCAGTAATAAAAGAATAATTCGCGCTGACCGCAATAGGAACACCGATGCTGTGACCGCCGCCCAACACTAATGATACAGTGGGTTTTGAAAGTGTGGCAATCATTTCGGCGATGGCAAGACCTGCTTCCACATCGCCGCCCACTGTATTGAGCAAAACAAGTAAACCCTTAATTTTTGCATTCTGTTCAATCGCCACCAACTGGGGTATTACATGTTCATACTTTGTTGTTTTATTCTGTGGCGGAAGGATTAAATGACCTTCTACTTGACCAATAATAGAAATACTGTGAATACTGCTTTCCAGCTGCTGTGGGATGATGTTTTGCCCCAGTTCCTGGATATTCTGCAACACGTTTTCTTCTTTTTGCGGCGGCGTATCCAGTTTTTCATTAACTGACTGTGTTCTTTTCGGTTGTAAACGCTGCCTACGGCGAGAAAGTTGTCTCAAGGTATCACGTCCTCAAATATTCTCTTTCTCTATTATCCCGTCTGGGCAGTCGGTTATACTTGATTACACCTCCAGAATAATTGGCAGAATCATGGGACGTCGATGCATCTTCTCCCAGATAAACCGGGAAAGTGAATCTTTAACATAGCTTTTAACCACTGACCAATCTGTGCTTTTACCGTTAATTTTTTTCTCCAAGGAACGGATCACATGCTCGCGGGCTTCGTCTAAAAGTGATTCTGATTCGCGTACATAAACAAATCCCCGTGAATAAATTTCCGGGCCGGCCACTACCTGCGACGTAGCTTTATCGACCGTCAGCGAAACAATCAGAATGCCTTCCTGTGAAAGCATTTTTCTGTCGCGCAAGACAATGCTCCCCACGTCACCCACACCTAGGCCGTCAATCAAAACCCGCCCGGCAGGAACGGAGCCCGCAACCTTGCCGGAATTAGCAGTAAATTCCAAAATCTGGCCATTTTCAGAGATAAAAACATTCTCTTCCCTGATTCCCACTCTTGCAGCCAGTTTGGCGTGATGAACCAGCATCCTGTACTCACCATGGACGGGAATCAAATATTTGGGCTTAAGCAGGTTCAGCATCATTTTAAGTTCTTCTTGTGATGCGTGCCCTGAAACATGAACACCTGATACCCGTTCATAAATAACGTTGGCACCGCGAGCAAATAAATTGTCAATAGTCCGGGAAACTAGTTTTTCATTGCCTGGAATCGGAGTAGCCGCAATAATCACCGTGTCACCACGAATAATTTCTACTTTTCTGTGTTCAGAAACAGAAATTCTGGTCAACGCCGACATTGGTTCACCCTGGCTGCCCGTAGTCAAAATTACAGCCCGATTTTGAGGCAATGTTTTTAATTCATCAATATCTACAAGTGTTCCGCTGCAGACGTTCAAATACCCCATCTCCTGGGCAATTTGAACCACATTAACCATGCTCCTGCCTACTACCGCTACTTTACGCTTATAAGAACAGGCTGCATCGATAACTTGTTGGATCCTGTGAATGTTGGATGCGAATGTCGCTAAGATAATTCGCTGTTTAGCAGTACGAAAAATTTCATTAATAGCTGAACCTACTTCTTTTTCCGAAAGAGTATACCCCGGACGCTCCGCATTGGTGCTGTCTGAGAGCGCAACCAGAACACCTTTTTCACCTAACTTGGCTAGGCGGTAATAGTCTGTCGGTTTACCGTTAACCGGAGTTTGGTCGAATTTAAAATCGCCGGTATGAACTACTGTTCCTATAGGTGTGATTACAGCAATGCCTATTGAATCGGGAATGCTGTGGTTGGTTCGAAAAAATTCCAAGTTAAAGTTGCCCAGCTGCAGCTTGTCCTCCGGCCGGATAACGTGAAGCAGACAATTAGCAAGCATATGGTGTTCTCGCAGTTTGCCCTCCACTAAACCCAGTGTCAGCTTTGTGCCGTAAACAGGCACATTCAGTTGAGCCAGAACATATGGCAAAGCACCGATATGGTCTTCATGGCCGTGTGTCAGCACAATCCCCTTGATCTTCTCCCTATTTTCCTGAAGATAGGTGACATCAGGAATTACCACATCGATACCAAACATTTCGTCTCCAGGGAACGACAAGCCGGAATCGATAACAATAATTTCATCCTCATAGCGGATTACATACATATTTTTACCGATTTCCCCTATCCCGCCCAAGGGAATAATTTGCAGTTTTCCACTTGCAGACACATGTTTAAGCCGTGTTCTTCTTTTTGCGTAGCCATTTGACAAAACAGCTCACCCCCTTTTTTTATGTTTGCGTCCAAATCTCACTAGCAATCATTATACTTAAATAGCTGCTTTGTTGCAAGTTTACAGAAAAGAGCCGTCACCCGTTTACAATCCTACCGACGAGATAATTTCCTTTGAAAAATAAAAACCGCGCATCGCACGGTTTTGGAAACTAAAGATACCCAAGCCCCGTCAAGACTTCTGCTATTTCCTTGTGCTGATTTTCCGTCAATCCCACTAGGGGCAGGCGCACAGGACCCAAATTGTGTCCCAGCATATTCATGGCACCTTTCAAAGGCGTGGGGCTGGTAGTAATAAACATTGCCTTAAAAAGCGGCAGTAACTTTAAGTGACTCTTCGCGGCAGTCTCCGTATCTCCGCTTTTAAAAGCGGTAATCATCTCTTTAATTTCCCTGCCGGCAATATGGGAAACTACGGAAACCACACCGATGCCGCCTACAGCCAGTACCGGCAAAGTCATGCTGTCGTCACCGCTATAAACTGCAAAATTATCCGGAGCACCTGCCCTGATTCTGGCAATTTGCTCAAGGTCGCCGCTGGCTTCCTTGACTGCCACAATATTGGAGATTTGAGCAAGCCGCAGCGTAGTTTCCGCCGTCATATTAACTACAGTTCGGCCAGGCACATTATAAACCATTACCGGCAATGTTGTTTGTGCCGCAATAGCAGAAAAGTGACGAAACAAGCCTTCTTGGGGCGGTTTATTATAATACGGCACCACTAACATAATTCCGTCCACACCGCAATTTTCTGCAATTTTAGTCAGGCGGATTGCCTGAACGGTATTATTGGAGCCGGTACCGGCCAATACTTTTGCCTTGCCTCTGACTGTAGCTGCTATGACAGAAAAAAGTTCTTTCTTTTCCTCCTCAGCAAGGGTCGGTGATTCTCCGGTAGTACCACACACAACAATGCCGTCTGTGCCGTTATTCACCAGAAAGGCAGCTAACTCCGCTGCTTTTTCGTAATTGATTTCCCCGTTTGCATAGAAAGGGGTTGCCATTGCTGTTATCATTTCACCAAATGGTGCAATCAAAATTAAATCACCTCCCGTTTGCCCCCAGGCTTTAAAACATTATATCAAAAGAAAGCCGTATTTTCAAACAAAGTTTGGCATTCCTGCCATTGACCTGCCTACTAACGCCTATACTCAAATTCTTCATGAGACAGGTTGATCAGCATAGGCTGGAGCTGTCGGCCTTCAAGGCCTGCCAACAATGTCGGCAGTAAAAGCTCCATTTTTGCAATCAGTGAATTTGGTTTGGAAAATGGGCTATCCTGCCCGAAGGGAACAAGATAGATATATTTTGTACATAATAGAGTGCCAATATTTTTAGCGTTAAGACCCAGGCCGTCATTTGTGGAAATCGCCATTATTACAGGCTTTTGATTTCGCAATTGAGCTTTAGCTCCCATCAAAACAGCCGTATCGGTAATTCCGTTTGCCAGTTTAGCCAGTGTGTTACCGGTGCATGGCGCAATAATATAAGCATCTAACATCATTTTTGGCCCCAACGGCTCAGCTGCCAATATACTCGTAATAATCTTTTGCCCTGTTTTTTTAACTAACTGTGTCTTCCACTCCGTAGCCTCACCAAAACGGCTGTTTGTCTGATCGACCGAAGATGAAATTAGCGGATAAACTTCTGCTCCTTCCTCCAGCAATCTTTCCAGTTCCGGAAAAACTTTTTCCAGTGTGCAGTGAGAACCAGTCAGTGCAAAGCCAATCCTTTTCCCCTTTAATCTCAAGTCTTCTCTCCCTCCTTCCTTCTAGATTCTATTAAAATATTCTGGTATATTTTTGCCAAAATTTGACCTGCAGTAATAGGAGCCACTTTGCCGGGCAACCCCGGCAGAAGAAAATTTTTCAACCCCAACTGTTGAGCCGCAGTGAAATCACTTCCACCTGGTGACGTAGCAATGTCAATGAGCACGGCTGTCTTTTTTACATTTGCCAACACATCTGCCGTTAAAATCAGGGCGGGGACAGTATTAAATAAGAAGTCAAAATCTGCCGCAACGTCTGGTAAACTATCAAATGTAACAGTAGTAAACCCTAATACTTGAGCCAGAGCCAAGACATCGCGCTTGCGTGCTGCTACCGTCACATGAGCATCCATGCCCGCCAGCAGCCGAGCCAGAGGCAGTCCGCAACGGCCAAACCCGGTTACTAAAGCCTTAGAGCCTGATAAGGTAATGGCACTTTCGCGCATTGCCACTACCACAGCACCCTCGGCGGTAGGCACCGCATTATACAGGGCCAATTCGTCTATTTCCGTAGTCAGAATTAAAGTGATACCTTGTTTTTCCAGCATCGGCAGCCAGATTTTTGGCATACTGCCGCTGAGCAACAGCATTCCCGGCCTAAATAATGGCATTAATCTCTCGAAATGGATTCTTTCTGTTGCGTACGGGGCAAAAATATACCCCTCCATGTTAACTCCTGAGAGCGGCAGAATAAGAGCGTCAGTTTTGAGCGGCAGACAGTCCGGGATTTGCAGATCTTCGTTCTTCTGTGTTTTAGCAAAGCCGAATAAGCAAACATTTGACCCTAGATCCCGCAGTGCCTCAGCCAAAACTACTTCTCGGGCATCTCCGCCCGCTATGACTACATCCCAGCCCTTCAAGCCGATTTTTTGCAAACTTCCGACCCCCTCGCCCATTAGTAATTCAATATATGTTTTGAGCCACCAAAAGCGTGATAAAGAAAATAAAAAAACCGGCTTTCTAGCCGGTACATTCCTGTATTTTAATCATGTTTCTTTGTTTTATGAGCACCGTTTTCTCGAAAAATAGCTGCTACTTCTTCCGCCAGCCCATCATCATCAGTTTCTACTGCCACCAAAACGCTGCCTTTGTGTATCTCCTGTTCATAGTGCTCACCTTCTTCTTCGGGAATGCCGTAGTCAATCAATCCGCCGGCAATCCCGCCTGTTACCATACCGGTCAAAGCTCCGGCTAAAGGCCCGGCCGCTATGATTGGACCAATGCCCGGAATTAACAATGCGCCTACTCCGGCTAAAAGACCAGTCAAGCCGCCAATTGCGCCGCCTGCAGCAGTGCCGTCCGCTAAGTTCTGTCGTTCGAAAGCGGCGTTTCTGTCGTCGCCGCCTTCCTTTTTATCTCTGACCACCAACGATATGTCCTGATAGTCAAACTCACGCGCTCTTAGTTCGCGAATAGCTTCCTCAGCCTGTTCTCTAAAGCCAAACAAACCTACAACCGTCTGTGACATCTTTAACCCTCCCTATTGTCGACAGCTAATTTCTTTCATATTGTCTCCGTCAGGGAGAGTATTATTCAAATCGACTTATTCGATTTGAATCTGCCATGTGCGATTCGCCTTTCAGGCGAATACTCGCACGGCACTCAAATCGTTAGACGTACGGTTTTGGGTTGCGGCAATTCAAAAAGATTTGCGACTAACGTTTCTCTCAGGTAACAACTCGACTATTAAAACTTCTTCGCCAATTTTTTTAATAGCTGCCCAAGGGATGGACAGTTCACGTACACCTCTGAGCTTTGCGCCTCTAGGCACAATGATGATGGAGTGAATCTCACCGGTGGCTTCATCTATAACCAAATCGGAATCGGCAATATAGCCTAACCTGGAACCGTCATAAAGATTTATAATTTCTTTTTTCGCTAACTGCGAAAGTTCCATCCTAGCGATCCCCCTTGAGCAGCCGATAAAACCGCAGCGCAAGCGGTTGAATCAATGCCAGGGAAAGTGCGATGAAAGCAAGGGGATCCATTTTAACTTCGTAGATCTGCCATTTATCAGCAAGATTAATTTGCAGGAATGTAACCAGTAAAACCAAGGAAAGATATATGCCGCCTGCTGTGGCAATCAACTCCTGCAACGCCTCTGAAAAGAGGGAAGGCTTACTATGCTCAGGCAGTTTGTGTGATTCCACTCTTTTTTTGTTTTGAATACGTAAAAAAACGGAAAGCACTACCAAGGTAACAACCGTTAGCAAATCAAGCAAATCAGCTTTACCTCCTTAGCCATAAAGTCCGGTATGTCCAAATCCTCCTTCCCCCCGCTTTGTTTCCGGCAGAGTTTCGCATTCACAGCAAATTGCTCTGGCCAATTTAGCCAATACGAGCTGAGCAATTCTATCACCTCTGGCTATCACGAAGGGCAATTTTCCAAAGTTGGCTAAAATTATCATTACTTCGCCTCTGTAGTCTGCATCAATTGTCCCGGGACTGTTTAGCACAAAAATGCCGTGCTTTAGCGCCAACCCGCTGCGAGGACGAATCTGGGCCTCAAAGCCTCGAGGAACGGCAATTTGTAATCCCGTAGGGATAAGAATCCGCTGAGAAGGCAATAACACCAGCGGACTAGTGTTAGCCGCCGACAGATCTAATCCGGCAGCATCTTCCGTCAAATAGCGTGGCAACGGCAGATCTGTTGCCTGGGGAAGTTTGCAGATAAAAAGAGTTGCTTCCATATGCCCACTCCTTCATTGATTTTTCTTCCCCACTCTAACGCCTTTGTTTATAGTTGTCAAGCTACTGGCTCCAAAGCTGAACCCAAACATGACCTCCCCCCGCTCCAGAGCGTATCTGAATATATTTGTCTGTGGAATTGCGAAATTTAAAATCTATATAGTCTGTTACGGTTGCGTCCCTTCCGGGAGGCGCATAGCCAACCGGGATACTGTGTCGGTGTCGTTCAACAATTTCCAGCCCAGCTGCCAATGCCGCATTGTAAATTGTGGTTACTACCTGACAGACGCCGCCTCCTATCCCCATGCCCCCCACCACAGGTGCCATACTATAGCCACGCTCCAGAGTGCGCGGCCCCGTTTCCTTGTTAAAAGAAAAGACGTCTCCGGGCGCCAGAATAACCCCGTTCATATATTTCGCCGCCAAATATAGATTGTCTGTCCGGCCTGCGCTGCCGCCGCCGCTCGTACTATACGCGGCAATTTTATTGTTGATTGACTGGAATAATTCGCTTGTGATTTCCGGATCCAGTGTTATTATCGCAAGCTCAACTATTTCTCCCTCTTGAGCAGTCATAACCGCATCAATAGTGGTGAGCACATCTACTTTTCTGCCTGGCAACTCAGGGATGATCACTTTGTTTGCACGGTCAAAACGTGCATTACGCGGTTTCCGATCTAAAGAGTTCGCCATCCGTTCAACCATCTGACGAACTTCGCTCTGCAACATTCGCTCCATGGCAACGTCCTGCAAGGTAACACCCGGTTTAACACCATAGAGATGACGCGTAATCATAATCCCCAGGTTTAAAGAAAAAAAAGCAATCAGTGCCGCCAGTAAAATCAAGAGAATCGTGCTGAGCTTCAGAAAGTAAAAATTTACGGAGTTATTGTTTCTTTTCAAGGTGTTTTCACACCCAATCTGCTTCTCGAAGGACAAAGCAATTCAGATAAGGAGACAGGTTCAAGCCCTGCTGCCCGCAGCGCCGGAATAACCTGCCGCAGCAACTCAGCCGTCTGTGCTGTGGGATGCATCAGAATTAGACTGCCACCGGCAGCATTAGCAAAAATTTTCTCAGACATTACTTCTACACCGGGGAGTTTCCAGTCCACCGTGTCAACTGTCCATAGCACCGTCCGATTTCTTTCCTCCGCAGCTGCTTTTAAAACATTCTCACTCAATTCCCCCTTGTGAGGACTAAAGAAGATGGGACGAACGCCGCATATTTCAACTATAATCTCGTTGGCTTTTTTAATATCATTTAGTGCCTCAGAAAAACCTGCCTTACTCATACTGAGAAGATCGGAATAACCGTGATTTGCCAATTCAAACCCGGAAGCGCCTAGCAACCGAGCCATCTCCTGGTTTTCCCGCACCCACCTGCCAACCAGAAAGAAAGTTGCTCCCACATCTGCTGCCTGGAGCACTTCCAGCATCTCCTGCAGATATTCATTGCCCCATGCCACATTAATCAGGAAAGCTACCTGTGGCTTCAGAGAATTGCCTTGATAGACAGGTAGCAGGGGAAATGATGCTAAGCTTACTTCTGCGGGCAGGTCAATCATAACCGGTTCTACTTTCGTGCCTGCCTTAGCCTGCATCACCAAGCTCAAGGTTGCCTCCACATCAAGCTCAATTCCGCTTAAATCAGGGATTACCCCTTTTGTTACCGGATCAATCACTGCATTCACCGCATCCACCCGCAATTCCCTGGCCAAGCTATTTAGCACTCCACCTGCTTCCTCAACAGTAAGCCCGCCTAAATTATTACCGTTTAACAGCACATTGGCTTTAACCAGCTGCTTTCTTTGCCAATTCATCCGCCCGCAACCTTGAAACGCCACCGGCAAGAAAAGCAGCAAAAGCAAGCTACTTATGACTCGCTTGCCGGCAAGTACGCTAAAATGCCTGTAACGCAGCATTCTTCCTTACCCCTTTCCGGTTGCCATCAATTGTGTGAACGGAATAATTTGATACCCCTTCATTTTCAAACTCTGGATAATTACCGGCAGCGCCTCTACCGCCTGCGTGGCATTAGTATGAAACAAAATAATCGCTCCGTTATGCGCATTTTTGAGAACACGGCTGATAATTTTATCGACTCCCGGATTTAGCCAATCATGAGGGTCAATACTCCATAGCACTGTTGTATACCCTTGCTCTGAAGCAAAATTAAACAATCGCTGATCCACTTCTCCATAAGGCGGTCGAAATAAAACCGTCCTGACCTGCAACTCTTCCCGCAAAGTTTCTTCCATCAGTGCAAATTCTGCGGCTAAACCTTTGTCTTCCTGTTCTGTCAGACGCTTATGGGAATATCCGTGATGCCCTATTTCATGACCGCGCAACAGAATTTCCCTAGCCAGATCAGGGTTGTAGCGAACCCACGTGCCGGTTAAAAAAAACGTGGCACGAATATTATAGCGATCAAGAATTTCAAGAATCCGTCCTGTTTCCCCTGGTTCCCAAACAACATCAAAAGTAAATGTCACCGCTTTTTCTTCAGTTTCGATGTGATAATATACTCCTTTTGTAGTGGGAGAGAACACTCCCTGAATGATTTGTCTGTGTAAAATCAGCAGCAGCAGCAGAAAGGCAACGACTAAGAAAAGCAAAAATCGCAGCTTTCTTTTTTTTACCCGTCTTTCACGCAACATAGACGACCTTCTTTCCTGCAATAGCTGATTTCCACTAAAATTTTATGCGTTTTCTCAGCAAATAAGAACAGGCCGGCTTAAGCCAGACTGTTCTCAATCACAGAAAATTGCTTTCTACTTTATTCTGGAAATAGCTCAGCGCCATTTAAGGGCAATCTTTTCCAAAACTACTATCGCCTGATACATTAAAGCGGCAGCAACTGCCAGAATTATCACACTGGTCATCACTAAATCCAGCCTAAATACTTGGCCGCCATAAACAATCAAGTAACCAAGCCCTGCTCTGGAAACTAAAAATTCACCCACGATTACGCCGACCCAAGAAAGTCCTACATTGATCTTTAACGCTGCGATAATGGTGGGCACGCTCGCCGGAAGAATTACTTTGCCAAGAATCTGCCACTTACTGGCGCCAAACGTTTTGAGCAGTTTTATCTTATCAGCATCAACCTGGGAAAATCCTGCGTAAACTCCTAAAATAGTTACCACCACTGAGATTAGCAATGCCATAACCAAAATAGCGGTAACGCCGGAACCTGCCCAAACAATAATAATCGGACCAAGAGCAATTTTGGGCAAACTATTTAACACCACAAGAAACGGATCTAAAACTGCAGAGATAAATTTTGACCACCAAAGAACTACGGCAACAGCAGTCCCGCAAATTGTGCCCAGCGTAAAGCCGGCAACTGTAGTAAACACAGTTACGCCCACATGTTTATAGAGAGATCCTTCGTTATGCAGATTTATTAATGTTCTCACGATCCTGGACGGCTGACTAGTTATGAATGGATCTAGCCAACGCTGATTCGCACCGATTTCCCAGAATGCCACTAATCCAATCAAAAGAAATATCTGCATCAAGAAGACTTTCTGCCGATGATTTTTTTGTCTTTTCAAATACGCATAGTGGTCAGGCGAGAAAATGGTACTTACAGTCTGCTTAGACATGTATATCCAGTTCCTTCCAAATTTTCTGGAAATAATCCTTAAATTCAACAGCCTCCCGCCGTTTTAACGGTGTATTGCCTTGGCAGCTAAGAGTTATAGTGTGGATATTTTTAACTGAGCCCGGTCTCCTGCTAAAAACAACAACACGGTCAGCCATACTGATTGCCTCGGAGATGTCGTGTGTAACGAGGATAGCCGTCTTGTTTTCACTGACAATAATCTGCTTGACTTCATCTGCTACCACCAATCTGGTTTGATAATCCAAAGCTGAAAAGGCTTCGTCCAGCAACAGGATTTCCGGACTAATGGCCAGCGTGCGAATTAACGCTGCACGCTGGCGCATTCCCCCGGACAACTGGCTGGGATAGGCATTTTTGAAATCAACCAAACCATAGCGCTTCAGCAGCCTTGCTGCCGCTTCTTCTGTTTTTGCATTGACTTTCTTTTGCACTTCTAAGCCGAGGAGCACGTTTTGCCAAATAGTACGCCATTCAAACAACTGGTCACTTTGTGGCATATACCCTACCTGGAAAGTGGGAGCGTTAACTTTCTGGTTTTTGATAAAGACTGAGCCGGATGTAGGTTTTAACAAACCAGCAAGTATATTTAACAATGTTGACTTGCCGCAGCCGCTCGGACCCACCATACTGATAAACTCTCCATGTTGGATCTCTAAAGAAAAGTCTTTAAGAGCAACCGTCTCTCCTTCAGCACTGTGAAATATCATAGCGATATTTTGGATTTTAACGAGCGATGACGGCAGCACGCTGCTCCCCCCTCTTTTCAATTAGGGCAGCAATTCTGTTGCCCTAAGCGCGAACTTGTTTGTCACCAAGTTGACATAAGGCGCGCGCTTATCCAGTTCCCCGGCTGTCTCCATAATGTTTTGCAGCCTATCAAATGCTTCTTCAGTAAAGATAGGTGTTGCGGCCCAGGCATCAATTTCTTTATAACGCCGAACCGCATTAGCCAACATCACCTCATCTGCATCTGGGAATGAGGGACTAATAACGCGTGCTATTTCCTCCGGCTTATTTTCCTTCACCCAGAGTTGACCACGGTAAATTGCATTTGTGAACTTCTGGATTAACTCCGGGTTGCTTGTCAGCAAGCTCTTGCGCGCTGAAAAAACTGTATAGGGAATTTCGCCGCTATCCTTACCGACTGAAGCTACCACGTAGCCGACACCCTCCGACTCTACCTTGGTTGCCACCGGCTCAAAGAGTGTAACGTAATCCCCTTCTCCTCCGGTGAACGCGCCGGCCATCAACGGAAACTGAATATGCGTAAGTACTTCCACGTCTTCACCCGGCATAATGTTGTGCTTCTTTAGCACGTACTCCAGAGTCATCAGCGGCATACCGCCTCTTCTGCCGCCGATAATGCTCGTTCCGCGCACGTCTTCCCAGCTAAAATCAGGATTCGGCTCCCTGCCCACCAGAAAAGACCCGTCACGCTTAGTCAGTTGAGCAAAATTTACCACATAATCTTCCTGTCCCTGGTTAAAAACATAGATTGTGGCTTCCGGACCCATAAAGCCAATATCTGCCTGACCAGACAGTAAGGCTGTCATCACCTTGTCTGCCCCCTGTCCGGTAGTCAGCTCCAGCTCGAGCCCTTCCTCGGCAAAATAGCCTAGATTAATTGAAGCGTACAGCGGCGCGAAAAATACGGAGCGTGTTACCTCATTGAGCCTAACTTTTGTCAGTCCCTCCTGAGGCGCACATCCTCCCAACGCGCTTACGCTCATTACGAAAACCAACCCCAAAAGCAAAAACTTTGACCATTTTTTCACTAGCCTTTCCCCTCCCAGCAAAAAGTTATTTGCTTTATAATATTAAAACTAGCGAATTCTGTGAGTGCCGCTCTTATTGCTCTAAGATAATCTCTGAATTCAAATTTGCTCGAAGATTCAGTCCCTCTTCCTCACCCTTGCCCTCACCCTAACCCTCTCCCAGAGGGAGAGGGGATTGTTGAAGTGCGGCCTCTCGTTAAAACCTAGCCCTCTACATCTGAAAAACAAGATACCTTCTCCTGCACAAAAAAAGAACATAAACTTTAGTTTATGTTCTCCTTGGGGGACGCCTGTCTCTGTCGTTACTTGGACGGCGATCGCGTCTTTCTTCACGGCGTTGGGCCGGTTCTTCTTCCACCATTTCTCCGTGTTCGTTTGGAATGGCGGCTCTGCGCGACAAGTCTATCCGACCACGGTCGTCAATACCGATTACTTTTACTGTAACTTCATCACCTAGATTGACGACATCCTCCGTCTTTTCCACCCGTTCATGCGCTAAGCGGGAAATATGAACGAGTCCATCTTTTCCAGGCAGAATTTCTACAAAAGCTCCGTATTTTTCTACCCTGGTAACTTTACCAAGATAAACTTCGCCCGGCAATACTTCCTTTGTAAGTCCTTCAATTATCTGCTGCGCCCTCAGGCCGCTTGCTGTATTTATAGCAGCAATATAAACGGTGCCATCCGGCTCAATATCAATCTCTGCACCTGTTTCTGCGACTATTTTATTAATCATTTTGCCGCCCGGACCAATCACATCCCTAATTTTATCGGGATGAATATGCATGGTGATAATCCGGGGAGCATAGGGAGACATTTCCGCTCTGGGCTCAGGAATGACATCGAGCATTTTCTGCATGATATGCATATAGCCAAGCTTTGCCTGAGCTAATGCTTGAGCCAAAATTCCCCTTGATAACCCTTTAATTTTGATATCCATTTGCAGTGCGGTAATTCCGTCTTTCGTTCCTGCCACTTTAAAATCCATATCTCCCAGAAAATCTTCCATCCCTTGAATATCACTGAGAATAGCCACCTGATCCCCTTCTTTAATGAGACCCATCGCAACGCCGGAGACAGTTTTCTTGATCGGCACACCTGCGTCCATCAGAGAAAGGGTTGAGCCACAGACACTACCCATCGACGTCGAACCGTTTGATTCGACCACTTCCGAGACGAGACGAATAGTATACGGAAAATCTTCTTCAGACGGCAGTACAGGCAGAAGTGCCCGCTCAGCCAAGGCGCCGTGCCCAATATCGCGCCGGCTGGCGCCGCGCATAAACCCGGCTTCACCCACGCTATAGGGCGGGAAATTGTAATGATGCATATAGCGTTTGGATTCTTCCAGTCCAAGTCCGTCTAGGCGCTGCGCTTCACTGGGCGTTCCTAAAGTACAGATATTCAATACTTGGGTCTGACCGCGGGTAAAAAGACCTGACCCGTGTGTCCGTGGCAAAATGCCTGTTTCACAGCTGATTTGCCGTATTTCATCAGCCTTGCGTCCGTCGGGGCGCAAGTTTTCTTTAATAATCATGGTACGCATTGTTTCTTTGACTAAATTATCAAAACAAGCACGGACATCCTTGTCCTTTTCCGCATATTTTTCAGCAAAGTGCGCCACTGCTTCCGCTTTAGCGGCATCAATAGCTGCCTCCCGAGCCTGTTTTTCCACAGTTCGCACTGCTTCTTTAAGCCTTTCTCCAGAAAAAGCCCGGACTTCTGTAGCAATGCCGGCGTCAGGTTCAAACGTTTTTACCTGCATCTTCTCTTTACCGAGTTCAGCCACCATCTGCTCCAGCAAAGCAACAATCTCTCTGTTTGCGTCATGTCCTGTCATGATTGCTTCAAGAATTTCTTCTTCCGTCAATTCGTGAGCACCGGCTTCCACCATCATAATGGCATCACGAGTACTGGCAACCACTAGATGCAAGCGCGATACTTCAGCTTGTTGTTTCGTCGGATTAATAACCGGCTTTCCGTCTACCCAACCAACTAATACAGCAGCAATTGGTCCGGCAAAAGGGATATTCGAGAGCGACAGTGCTGCAGATGCACCACAAATCGACAACACTTCAAGAGGGGTGTCCTGATCGACAGACAAAACTGTTGTCACAAGATGCACGGAATTACGAAAGCCTTTGGGAAACAGCGGACGACACGGACGATCTGTAAGTCGGGAGGCCAAAATAGCTTTTTCAGTAGGTCGTCCTTCCCGCTTAATAAAACCTCCCGGGATTTTACCTACCGCATAAAGGCGCTCTTCATAATCAACCGTCATCGGGAAAAAGTCAATTCCTTCCCTAGGTTCGGCTGAAGCGGTGGCAGTTGAAAGCATGACCGTATCACCGTAACGCACCAAAACAGCACCATTTGCCTGTTTTGCAATGCGTCCGGTCTCGATTGTCAGCTCCCTACCGGCCAACTCCATTCTATAAACTTTCATTCCATACATCCTCTCTGACTCTGTAAAAAAGCGGGGTTTCCCCGCTTTTTCTTTGTGTAGGAAATTCATCAAGCTTTTTTTGCCTGGCAATTTCAGGGACTATTTACGCAGTTGCAGCTTAACTAAAATAGTGCGGTATCGCTCAACATCAATTTCCTTTAAGTAGTTGAGAAGTGCTCGCCGCTGTCCAACCATCTTCAACAGGCCGCGCCGCGAATGGTGGTCCTTCTTGTGGGCCTTCAAATGCTCTGTGAGATAATTGATACGTTCTGTCAACAGCGCAATTTGAACTTCAGGAGAACCGGTATCGTTATCATGCAGTCGATACTCACTAATTAGACTTTGTTTGCGTGTCGCATCCATACTCATACTTTCACCTCCTAATATTTTTCGATCACCGCTAGGCCAAGGCAAGCGTCGGAGTTGCGCAAAGCCGAGCCTAAGGTTAACAAAGTTGATTTTACCATATAGACAAACACTTAGCAAGTCAAGCGAACCATGTTTGTGTTTAACTTGTGATAATGTCACACTGAACCATTGGCATGTCTTAACGCTGCGAATTCCCGTTCGCTAAACGCTGCTGACACTTAACGCTCGCTTCCGCATTCTGTGAAAGTCAACAATATCTGGAAGTGTTTAGAGAAGGCAAAAAGGTGCTGTTGTATTTACCTGATGCTTTTTTGTTGAGAGCTTGAGCGAGATGTGGACGAGTGACCAGAAGTGCAGGCGAACAAGGACTGCAGCCGGCCGACCTGCATGGATGCAGGTCGCCGAGACCTGAGCCACGGACGGCGAATGTCGAGGGCAGCCTGGGCGGAGGAGCGCCGGTGAGCCGTTGCACTTCTCACGAGGGAACCGGAGCGAAAGCCTTAGCGAAAAAGAACGTATCTGCCCATCTTCCGCTCAGCCTGACCATGGCTAAGGACTAGCAATCAGGCTTCTGGCCAAAGCCACATCATTTTGGATTTGGCAAGCCAAAGCTGCGGGACTGCTAAATGCTCTTTCATCTCTAATTTTTTGTAGAAAAGAGACGATTAATTCCTGCCCATAAAGATTTTTTTCTTCGTCCAATAGATAAACTTCGAGCGACGTTTCATCTTTGCAGAAGGTGGGTCGATTGCCTACGTTCGCCAGCGCCCAGAATACTTTGTCACCGCAGGCAGCCTTGCTTAAATAAACGCCACTGCCTGGTCGGATCAGTTCACAATCTACCAGTAGATTAGCCGTGGGAAAACCTAATTTTCTGCCCCTGCCATCTCCGTGAACCACCGTGCCCCGCAGATAAAAAGGATACCCCAGCATAGCGGCAGCCGCCTCTACGCGTCCTGCCGCAAGATATTGCCGAATTGCTGTGCTGCCAATCGGAATTCCGCCTACAGCTACAGGATCTATCACGCGAACAAAAAAATCAAAGCTTGCACCCATTTCTTTGAGGTCCGCTGCCGTGCCGGCTCCCCGACAGCCAAAAGAATAGTCAAAGCCTACTACAACCCCGGAGACACTCAATTTCTCGCAAAGAATTTCTTTAACAAATCGCTCCGGCTCAATGGCTGCAAAATCACGGCAAAAAGGATGGACTATCACATAATCTATCCCTGCGTTACCCAGCGAACATATTCTGTCAGGCAAACTAAGCAGCAGAGCAGGTGCTTTGGCTGGTGTTAAGACTGCAAGGGGGTGCGGCATAAAAATCAGACAGGCACTTTTGGCAGAAATCTCACTGGCTGCGGCAGTAGTTGCACGCAAAATTTGCCGGTGACCTTTATGCACACCGTCAAAATTGCCTAAAGCCAAAACAATCGGCTCAATGCAGTTATGGCGAAAGGTTTCTATTCCCTGGAACATTTCCATGCTATCACCTGACTATAGCTCAATTAAATACTTTCAAAGGTTTAATCCGCTCTTTGTCTGCCGCCGCAATTGCCAGTAAGGCCTGCGAGGAATCATAAACACGAAAACGTTGACCGTCAGAAGTTTTTAAACCCGGCGTAACAGCCAAGCCGTTTCTGAGACGTTTTGCTTGGCTATCATCAACGGTTAACGCTTGTAAGTTTTGCAGTGCCGTATCCAGTGGCAGTAATGCTTTCGTTATACTGCCGGTTTCAGCATGCTGCGCCAGTTCCTCAAAAGTTACGGCGTTCCTTAATAGAAATGGGCCGACAGCCGTTCGCAACAGAAACGACATGTGGCCGGCCGAACCTAATTTTTCCGCGATATTGCGGCATAGCGTGCGCACATAGGTACCACGAGAGCAGCACAGATCAAAAAAAATAAAATTTCCTCTAATTTCTAGCAGCTTGATATTATAGATGAGAACTTCACGCGGTTTCCGCTCCACCACTTCACCGCGCCGAGCCAATTCATACAATCTTTTGCCATCGACACGTACCGCGGAATACATTGGTGGAATTTGGCTTCCCTTACCTAAAAAGCTCCTTAATACCAGGTCGACAGCGTGAGTTGTCAGGGCAGGAACTGGCATTGTTAAAACAGGTTGTCCAGCAGCGTCTTCCGTATCTGTTGCTTGACCAAGGGAGACTTCAGCCCGGTATGATTTATCCATTCCCAGCACATATTCACTGACACTGGTAGCTTTGCCGATACAAATTGGTAATACCCCGGCAGCGCCGGGATCCAAGGTGCCGGTATGTCCAATGCGTCTTATGCCGGTGAGACGGCGCATAAGATTAACCGCATCATGAGACGTCATGCCGGGAGGCTTCAAAAAATTAATTATTCCGTCCATTTTCGACTTCCTTTACAACAAGGCTCAGAACTTTCTCAACCGCCTCTTGCATGCTCATTTCGAGAAAACATCCGGCGGCCCGAGCATGGCCGCCGCCGCCAAAAACTTCTGCCAGCTTGCTTACGTCAATGCTATGCGCACGAAAACCGACTTTAACCACTCCGTCACTTTTCTCTCGGAAAATAAGCCCGACTTCCACCCCTTCAATATTTTTCGCGTAATTTACCACGCCATCTAAATCCTCGTCCCTTGCTCCGCAAGAAATCATCTCGTTTTCTGTCAGAGCAATCCAAGCCACGCTCCCGTCTTCGGAGTAGCGAATGGTCTTCAGTGCTTCACCAAGGATGCAAATGGCGGCGCGGCTCCGGAGATCAAAAATGCGAGGAATAATTTCCCTCAGCTTTATCCCTGCCTCCAATAGACGGGCGGCAACCTTATGCACTGCGGGCGTAGTATTTTCAAACTTAAATGAGCCTGTGTCGGTGCTAACTGCCACATATAGTGCGGCCGCCACACTTTCGCTCACAGGAATAGCCATCTCCAAAAGAAGCTGGCAGACGATCTCCCCCGTTGCAGCGGCCGCCGGGTTTACATAGTTCAAACTGCCGAAGCAGCGGTTAGTTGGATGGTGATCGATATTAATAATTGGCAGCTCTTTAAGTTGCTCCCAAATCGGTTTTATCCGATCCTGATCACTGCAGTCCAGGATAACGACACAGTCGTAATCAGCTTTTGGCAGCAGTTTCTCCACGATCTTTTCCGAACCGTCCAGAAAGCTGTAACGGTCAGGCACGCCATCGACAGAAAACATAGTTACGGCGTAACCAGCCTGCTGCAGAGCCAGTCCCAACCCCAGAAGTGAACCAATACTATCGCCATCAGGCATAATATGTGATGTCACCAATATATTGCCGGAACTCTGCAAACGGACAGCAATCTCGGCCAGATTATTCATTTGCTTCGCCGCCTTCGGACGGATTGAGTTCACGCAGCACACGGTTTATATGCGCACCGTAAGCTATAGACTTATCTAAGAGAAAGGAAATTTGCGGGGTATGACGCAAACGAATCCGCCGGCCCACCTCTGTACGGACAAAACCGACAGCCTTTGACAGCACAGCCAGTGTTTCCTGTTGCTCTTCGTCGCTGCCGAATACACTGATGAAAACCTTGGCATGACGCAAATCACGCGTCAGATTTACACCTGTAACGCTGATTATACCAACGGTGCGCGGGTCTTTTAATTCATTGCGCAATATATCGCTAATTTCACGTTTCATTTCTTCAGCGACACGTTGAGCCCTTTGTTCGGTCATCTGTATTCCTCCCTAGTTGCCCTACTGTCATAACACCTATTACCATGGTTTAAGACAACTCCACCTTTTGCATGGTATACGCTTCGATTATATCGCCCTCTCTGTAGTCATGAAATCTTTCCATCAAAATGCCGCAGTCATAACCGGTAGCCACCTCACGCACATCGTCTTTAAAGCGTTTCAGTGTTTCAATTTTCCCTTCATGGATCACTATCCCGTCGCGAATAATGCGGATATCTGCATTCCTGGTAATTTTGCCCTCAGTTACATAGCATCCGGCAATAGTTCCAAGCCTAGATACTTTGAACAGATTGCGAACTTGAGCCTGACCTAAGACTACTTCTTTGAAGCGCGGAGCCAGCATGCCGGTCATGGCCGCCTTTACTTCATCCAAAGCCTCGTAAATCACCCGATACAGTCTGATTTCCACATTCTCCCGTTCTGCCATTTTGCGGGCACTTGGCTCCGGACGGATATTAAAACCGATAATAATCGCATTGGAAGCAGAAGCCAGCATCACATCCGATTCGGTGACAGCGCCTACTCCGCTATGGATTACCTGCAGACGCACTTCACTATTTTCCAGCTTTAGCAGTGATTCGCGCAGCGCTTCCGCAGAGCCTTGCACATCAGCCTTAATAATGATGTTCAGATCTTTCAGTTCGCCTTCTTGAATTTTGCTGAATAAATCGTCAAGCGAGACCTTGACCAACTTCTTCAGCTCTACCTCACGTCGTTTCTCAGCCCGTTTATCCGCCACTTGGCGGGCAACGCGCTCGTCTGAAACAACTTGCAGCATATCGCCTGCTTCCGGAACTTCATTTAGTCCAAGCACTTCCACAGGAGTGGCAGGGCCGGCTTTTTTGAGCCGCTTCCCCTTATCATCAACCATGGCTCGCACTTTACCGTAAATGGTACCGCAGATAATGGCATCACCAACAGCAATGGTCCCGTCCTGTATAAGCACTGTGGCTACCGGGCCGCGTCCCTTGTCTAGTTTAGCTTCCACTACAGTACCAATGGCCGGCTTATCAGGGTTTGCCTTCAGTTCAGCCAGTTCTGCCACAATCAAAATCATTTCCATTAGCGTATCCAGGCCAAGACGCTGCAGCGCTGACACTTCCACAAAAACAGTATCGCCGCCCCATTCCTCCGAGACAAGATTGTATTCTGTCAGCTGTTGCTTAACCCGCTCCGGATTAGCATTTGGCCTGTCTATTTTGTTTAATGCTACAATAATCGGCACACCGGCTGCTTTGACGTGGTTAATCGCTTCTACTGTCTGCGGCATTACACCGTCGTCAGCAGCCACTACCACTATGGCAATATCCGTCACTTGCGCTCCACGAGCACGCATCGCTGTAAAAGCTTCGTGGCCGGGCGTATCAAGGAAGACAACTTTTTTCCCCTGATATTCAGCTTGGTAGGCGCCGATATGCTGCGTGATTCCTCCGGCCTCCAGAGAAGTCACATTGGCTTTGCGAATGGCGTCCAAAAGCGAAGTTTTGCCGTGATCAACATGGCCAAGTATGGTAACAACCGGCGGACGCAGGCACAAATCTTCTTCACGATCTGCAACAGTTTCCACAAGACCGGCTTCCAGTTCATCCACCTTGATTTCCACATCGAAACCATATTCTTCGGCTAGCAGCTGCGCAACTTCAATATTTATTGCTTGGTTAATAGTTGCCATCACACCCAGCGACATCAGTCTGCCGATAATTTCGCCGGAGTTAACGCCTAGCTTGTCGGCCAGCTCTCCCACAGTAATCCGACCTTCTAGGATAACTGTACGCTCCTGTTTTTGCAGTTCATTTAAAACACGAGCCTCACGTATCGCCCGACGTTCACGTTTATCTACCCGAGGTTTTTTTTCGCGCACAGGCGGTCTCTGAGCATGTGCGCCTTGCGGGCGAGTGCCATGGGGGCGCTGTTGTTTATCGTATTGCGGCCGTGCTCCCTGAGTCTGAGCGCCTTGCGGCCTTGTGCCTTGGGGACGGGTTGCTCCCTGTTGACCGCTTTGCTGCGGCCGCGCCCCTTGAGTTTGAGCACCCTGCGGCCTTGTGCCTTGGGGACGGGTTCCGCCCGGTTGAGTGCCTTGCTGCGGCCGAAATCCTTGCCCTTGAGCGCCCTGCGGCCTTGTGCCTTGGGGAGGACGGGTTGCGCCCGGTTGAGCGCCTTGCTGCGGCCGAAATCCTTGCCCTTGAGCGCCCTGCGGCCTTGCGCCTTGGGGACGGGTTGCTCCCTGCTGAGAGCCTTGCTGCGGCCGCGCCCCTTGAAATTGAGTACTTTGCGGCCTTGCGCCTTGGGGACGGGTTGCTCCCTGCTGACCGCTTTGCTGCGGCCGCGCCCCTTGCCCTTGAGCGCCTTGCGGCCAAGCGTTTTGAGGACGGGCTGCTCCCTGCAGGCGATTTTGGGCGTATTGCGAACTTTCGCTCTGATGCTTGGGACTAGCCGGGCTTATCTCTGCGCCTTTAGCCTGTTTTTCATTAACGGCTGTCGCCTGAGTAGTTTGCGGCAAATCCTGTTTTAGCTCCTGCTTAACAGACATGGAGACAGACGGTGCCTCTCCTTTGCCTGTCATTTGATAAGTAATTCGCTTAACAGCCTCATCCTCGACCACGCTCATGTGATTTTTAACTTCAAAACCGATATCTGCTAAAATATCTATAATCCTTTTGCTGGGCACAGCCAACTCTTTCGCCAATTCATAAACTCTAGTCTTCGTCATGAATTACACCTCCATTAGTTTGGCCTCCTTAAAACAGTAACTCAAAATTAGTCATGTAATCAGTTCCGCCAATTTTTTTGCAAACCCTTCATCTAAAACAACAATGGCCGTCCTGGGCGGTGAGCCAAGGGCAGCTCCCAAATTCTCCCTACTTATACCCCGAGCTACAGGCACTTGGTAATAGCCACATTTATCAAGATATTTTTTAGCAGTTGACTCACCGGCGTCTTCGGCAAGAACGAGTAACCTTGCCCGGCCGGTGCGAATAGCCAGCAGGTTGGCCTCCTCATGAAAAGAGAGCTTGCCAGCCCTCCTAGCCAGACCAAGCAGAGCAAGTGACTTATTGATCATCTTGCTTTTCCTCAGGGAATTGTGACGACAACTCTAGCACTACCGCTTGAGAGACCGGGTGTTTTAAACTTCGTTCAAAACGCTTGGCCTTGGCAGCCAGTTCCAGGCAACTGCGCTTCTTGCATAGATATGTGCCGCGCCCAGCTTTTTTCCCGGTGGCATCCAGTTCCACATTTCCCTCCGGTGTGCGGACGATACGAATTAATTCCCGTTTATTTTTTTGCTCCTGGCAACCAATGCATGTACGCAACGGCACCTTACGGAGTTTCATCGTCTGTAACCCCCTTTGCGAGGGTGGTGCGACCAAGCGCCATACCCTGGCCTGAAACGCCGGAAATTTCCAGCTCTTTAAACTCCTGCTCCCTACGCGGCAGCCGCTCACTTGCCGCAGGTGACAAGGGTGCGCGCTCAGCAGCCTGGCTTTCGCTGGCAATATCAATTTTCCAGTTTGTCAGCTTTGCTGCCAGCCTGGCGTTCTGTCCCTCCTTGCCAATGGCCAAAGACAACTGATAATCAGGAACGATAACGTTTGCCACCTTTTGTGAGCTCTGCAACGAAACCATAACTACTTTAGCAGGGGAAAGAGCATTGGCAACAAAAATTTCCGGATTTTCGTCCCATTTGACAATGTCAATCTTTTCACCGCGCAGTTCGTCTACAATAGCCTGAACACGGGCTCCTTTCGGACCGACACAAGCGCCGACTGGATCCACATCCCTATTTTTAGAGTATACTGCTAATTTTGAGCGATAGCCTGCCTCCCTGGCGACCGCTTTAATTTCAACAGTTCCATCAAAGATTTCAGGAACTTCCAATTCAAACAAGCGCTTCAAAAGTCCGGGGTGAGTGCGGGAGATGAAAATTTGCGGACCCTTTGTTGTCTTTCTCACTTCATTGATATATGCTTTTACCCGCTCGCCCTGCTTGTATTCGTCGCTTGGCATTTGTTCTGTGGGAGATAAAACAGCTTCCGTTTTACCCAAATCGACAATCACATTCTTTTGCTCTATGCGCTGCACTATACCGGTGATAATATCCTCTTCCCGGTCAACATACTCATCAAAAACCATTTCCCGCTCAGCCTCACGAATGCGCTGAATAACAACTTGCTTAGCCGTTTGCGCAGCAATGCGACCAAAATTTTTCGGCGTTACTTCCTTCTCCACAATATCGCCCAACTGATAATTTGAGTCTATTTCTCGCACCTCAGAGAGCGAGATTTCCATTTGCGCCTGAAACACTTCTGCAACTACCACTAAACGGGTGAAGACCTTAATCTCACCTGATTCACGGTTAAGCTGGACGCGCACATTGGCTGCGGTATTAAAATTACGTTTATATGCCGAAACTAACGCCGCTTCAATGGCATCAAACAGAATCCCTTTTTTTACGCCCTTCTCTTTTTCAATCGCTGTCATTGCAGCTAGAAAGTCTTCATTCATACTAAATACCTCCTTTCTGTTTGTCTATAAAGGTTAGATTGGCTTTTGCCACCTGGGAAAGTGGAATCGGAAGCAAAGTCTGCTTTTCCGTTTCCAGTAAAATATCCTGGCCTGCCAAACCACGCAAAATGCCGGTAAAGTTTTTTTGCCCGTTCAAAGAGCTAAAGAGCCTCACTTTTACTTCTCTGCCGGTAAACCGCTCATAGTCAGCAGCTTTTTTAAGCGCCCGTTCTACACCGGGAGAAGAAACTTCCAGCAGATAATGCTCTTCAATGGGATCTATACTATCTAAAGCCTCGTCTAAAGCGCAGCTCATCGCTTCACAGTGCTCCATCATAACTCCGCCTTCCCGATCTATACAAACACGCAGTATCCACTGGCCGCCTTCTTTAACAAATTCCACATCGACCAATTCCAGGCCCAGCGCATCTGCCAGAGGAGCAGCTGTTTCCATGACAATCTTATTTATCTTTGACATCATTGTCCCTCCGTCTGCCACCAACAGTTTTTAGGGGCTTCATTTGTACTCCCAATAGTTTGTGTTATAGCAAAAAAATTAGCATTATTTATGTACCAGCGTACCTGATAAAACTGAAGAGTGGGCAGGCCCACTCTTCTCAGCGAAAAGCTATGAATTCAACTTCCATCCTACCATATCCAGCAGCCTTTCGCAACTAGCGGATTTCTGCCCTGTTGTTAAGATAATCGTAGAGGAACGACATAAATTCATCAATCAGTTGATCCTGAGGAACTTTGCGCACTACTTCGCCGGCACAAAAAATCAGCCCCTGCTTCTTTCCGCCGGCAATCCCCAAATCTGCTTCCCTAGCTTCCCCTGGACCGTTTACAGCACAGCCCATCACTGCCAAGGTCAACGGTTCGGCAATCTTCTCAACTCTCTGCTCCAACTCTTTGGCTAATTCTATCAGGCTAATCTGACAACGCCCGCAAGTAGGGCAGGAAATGACCCTTGGACCGAAACGCCGGATCTCCGCCGCCGCAAGAATAGCTTTAGCCACCCGAATTTCCTCCACAGGCGGCGCTGTCAAGGAAATCCGAATCGTATCACCCAGCCCAGCGAGCAGCAGCGCTCCAATTCCTACTGCAGAATAAACTGTACCGCTAAAGAAAGAGCCCGCCTCTGTCACTCCTAAATGTAACGGATAGCGAGATTCTTTGGCAAACAACATATTAGCGGCAACCGTCAACGGCGCTGAAGAAGCCTTTAAAGAGATTACCAACTCGTAAAAACCAAGCTTTTCTGCCACCTGGATGTGATCCATAACTGATTCCAGCATAGCCTCAGGAGTCGGTCTGCCATATTTGTCCAGCAATCTTCGCTCTAACGAGCCGGCATTAACGCCAATTCGGATGGGAACCTGTCTCTCCCCCGCAAGGCTTACCACTTCCGCCAAACGCTCTTCCCCCCCGATATTACCGGGGTTAATCCGCAATTTTGCCACTCCGGCACGAATAGCGCTCAAAGCAAAGCGGTGATTGAAATGGATGTCTGCTATCAAGGGAAGTGCTGATTGTCTAACCAAGTCAGGCAAAACGTCAACCGCGCGCTGGTTTGGCACGGCAACACGCACCAGTTCACAGCCGGCCTGCTTTAATTCTGTAATTTGCACCAGCGTAGCAGCCAGATCTGCCGTGTCGGTATTAGTCATAGATTCTATAATGACAGGCGCACCGCCGCCGATAATCAGCGGACCGGCTTTAACCTGTCTTGTTTGCTCGCGCCGAAACATCGCATTCCTCCTGCTAAAAGAACAGCTCCAAACGAGTCAGATCCCGGTAGGCAATGACAATCATCAATAAAATTAACACCGTAAACCCGACAAAATGGACAAATGATTCTTTTTGCGGATCTACCGGCCGGCCACGCATACCTTCCACTACTAAAAAAACTAACCTGCTGCCGTCCAAGGCAGGAATGGGAAGCAAATTCAAGATACCAAGATTCAGGCTGATAATCGCAGCCAAAGACATTAGGTTCACCACACCGGTTCTGGCCACTTCCCCCACAATCTGAATGATACCAACCGGACCTACCACATCAGGAGCAGCGCTGCCTGTCAACATCTGAATAATACTGGAGACAAACAGTCGAATAAACCAGAAAGTATGCTGCAGGCCGGCACTTAGCGAGAGTAGCGGCGAAAACATGCGTGTCTGAGCCTGAATACCTATCCTGCCGTCTCCTGTTTGCGGATCACGCACGGGGGTTAAAGTGACGAAACTGGTTTGCCCCTGCCGCTCATACTCGACAACAATTTCCTGTTCGGGATGAACATGAATGAGCGAAACCAATTCCTCCCAGTCATCGACGCGCTCCCCGGCGATGGAGATAATCCGATCTCCCTGCAGCAAGCCTGCTTCACTCGCTCGCCCGCCCGGCTGTACAACTCCAATTTCCGTGGACTGCAAAAGCGGCACGCCTAGAAAAGCAAAATATATAAGTGAAAACAGCAAGACTGCAAGCAAAAAATTCATGGCCGAGCCTGCAGCAATGACCAAAAAACGCGCCCAAACAGGCTTATTCTGGAAGCTGTTTTCCCCTTCGCTTTCCTCAGGGGTATCGCCGGCTAAGCGCACAAAGCCGCCAAGCGGAAACGCCCGCAAAGAATAGGTAGTCTCACCTGACTGGCGAGCAAACAAACGCGGACCGAAGCCAACGGCAAATTCTGTTACACCAACCCCCAGCCGTTTAGCTACCAGAAAGTGCCCAAGCTCATGAAAGAAAATCAGTAAGCCGAAAATAACAATTGCAGCAACAAGCGTCAGCATCGTTTCACCCTTTCATCCCAGCGTACTCCTGCGCCAACAAGCGCGCTTCCTTGTCAACATCATGCAAAATGTCAAAATCAGGTGCGGCGACTACTTTATGTTTATTCATGACCCTTTCAATTATACGAGGGATCTCTAAAAATCTTGCTTTCCCCCCCAGGAAGAGACGCACTGCCTCTTCATTGGCCGCGTTTAAGACACAGGGCATGCTCCCTCCTATTGCTCCGGCCCAATAAGCTAAGGGAAGACAGGGAAAATTGCTTTTGTCCGGCGGGGCAAAATTCAGAGTGCTAAGAGTGTTCCAGCAAAGACGAGGCGCATGACCAGGCAACCGTTCCGGATAAGTCAGAGCATATTGAATGGGGACACGCATATCAGGTGCACCTAACTGGGCTAGGACAGAGCCGTCACGGTATGCCACAAGAGAATGGACAATGCTTTCTCTATGAACAACAACCTCAATCTTTTCATAGGGGATGTTAAATAACCAGCGCGCCTCTATTACCTCCAAGCCTTTATTCATCATGGTCGCTGAATCCACAGTGATCTTAGGGCCCATCTCCCAGTTTGGATGTTTAAGCGCATCTTGGGGCGTAACAGTCTGCAAAAATGGCAAATCACGCCCAAAGAAAGGTCCGCCAGAAGCAGTCAGTACTATTTTTTCCACAGCGTCCGCTTGTTGTCCTTGGAGACATTGAAAGATGGCTGAATGTTCACTGTCCACAGGGAAAATAGTTACGCCTGCCTTTGCAGCCTGATGCATAGCCAGTTGTCCTCCGGCAACAAGCGATTCTTTGTTTGCTAAAGCCAGTGTATTCCCAGCCGAAAGCGCAGCGAGGGTTGCAGCCAGACCGGCAAAGCCAACTAAAGAATTAAGAACTATGTCTGTTTCCTGATCTGCAGCCAGTTCCCGCAGACTGTCCGGGCCAGCCAAAATTTTTATGCTAAGACCGGAAAGTTCAGCCTTAAGTTCATTGTAACAGGATTCATCACTAATTGCCACCACAGCAGGAAGAAAACGGCGAGCCTGCCGCGCCAACATCGCTGTTTGACGATGAGCAGACAAGGAATGTATCCGAAACCGTTCTGGGTAAGAGGCAACCACCTGCAGCGCCTGTGTGCCGATGGAACCGGTCGAGCCAAGCAATGTAATCCGTTTCATGCCGGTTACCCCTTAGAAGAGAATCACAAATAAAAAGTATGCGACCGGGATGACGAATAATATGCTATCAATCCGATCTAACACCCCGCCGTGTCCCGGCAGAAAACTACCTGAATCTTTCACATTTCCCCAACGTTTCAGCGCAGATTCGGCAAGGTCACCCAATTGTCCCGCCACCGACAGCACTACTCCCAAAGCGGCAGCCTGCCATAAGCTATAGCCCATGGATGATGCCATGAGCATCAAGGCCACCGCGGCAAACAGCACGCCGCCTGCCGCTCCCTCAAAGGATTTTGCAGGGCTGACCGCCGGCATCAGCTTTCGCCGCCCGATGCTCATTCCCACCAGGTAGGCGCCGGTGTCTGATGCCCAGACTGTAATTAACGCGGCGGCAACCAGCAGAAATCCATTAGGGGCTTGCCGTAATAAAAGAATACAAGAGAGGAGCACTGTAACATAAAATACTCCCCAAAACAAAACAGCAAGATTCTTAAAGTCAACAGGATAAAAGAACAACCAATAAATACTCAGTGCCAGAAAAACAAAAATCAGGCCGGCAAAATAACTGTCCATTCCGAAAAATGAGACAGAAAAAAACAAAAAAAGATGAGAGCCATAGCCAAATAGCCTTTCGCTGCGGCGGGAAAGCCGAGCTATATTGTACAATTCACGTAAAGCCAGAATGCCGATGAATAATGCCATAAAAAAGAACGGCAAACCGCCCATCCAGGTAACTGCCAGCACTACAGGGATACCCACAAGGGTACTGGCCAATCGATGCCAAAACAAGAGCATCCCTCCCATTAGTAGATGTCGGATTCGTTTGCAGCGGCGCAATAGCCGCTTCAGAGAAACCCTTTCCCCTCAGCCTAGAACTTTATCCCGCCAAAACGTCTGTCCCGGTTACGGTAGGCGCTTATAGCTTCCTCAAGGTGTTCCCTGTCAAAGTCCGGCCAATTAACATCTGTGAACCAAAGCTCTGTATAAGCAAGCTGCCACAGCAAGAAGTTGCTCAGCCTGATTTCGCCGCTAGGCCGGATTAACAGGTCAGGGTCGGGCAGGGCTGCAGTAAAAAGATGGCTTGCCATAGTTTGTTCGTCGATCAGCGCAGGCTTTACTTCTCCGTCTACAGCTTTTTGCGCAATAGATTGCACAGCCGCAATAATTTCATCTCTGCTGCCGTAGTTAAGCGCAAAATTGAGCACCATGCCGGTATTATTAGCCGTTACACCCACTGCTTCAGATACGGCATTGCGGGTATGTAGAGGCAACCCTTCCATAAAACCGATCATCGTAACTTTAACATTTTTTTTATGCAAGTCGCCCAAGTCTGATTTGAGAAATTCATGCGGCAAACGCAATAAGAAATCGACTTCCGGCTTAGGACGTTTCCAATTTTCAGTAGAAAAGGCATAAACGGTCAAAATACCGATGCCCATTTCATTAGCATGTTTAATTGTGCGCCTAAGCGCGACTATCCCCGCCTGATGTCCCGCTGTGCGGGGCAACTTTCGTTGTGCAGCCCAGCGGCCGTTTCCATCCATGATGATTGCCACATGACACGGAACTGAGCGTGTTTCCTTTTTTGCATGAGTAGCTTCCTGATTACTAAACAACCGACGCAAAAAGCGGGGCATCTACTCACCTCATTTTTGCTGCTTAAAGACCAGCCCCCTCGCAGGAGGGGGCACCTATGCCCAATCTTCAGCCGCCACTGTCAGTTCCAGCGTCTGTCCGTCATCTGCCAGTCGCTGCCTGACAACCCTCAGAGGACCCTGACCAGCCACTCTAGGTGGAGTCGTGATTATCACTTGTGTACCGATACCAAGTCCTGTACACAAGCGAACAGCATCATCCAGATAGTTTGCTAAGAGATCAGGGAAGCCGTCCCCCTGGCTCATGATCAGACCTCCATAATCTCTTTTTCTTTTGCGGACAATACTTTGTCCATTTCTTCAATATATTTGTCTGTAAGCTTCTGCATCTCATCCTGCGCTTTATGTAATTCATCTTCAGTTATTTCGCCGGATTTTTCTTTCTGCTTAAGCTCGTCATTTGCATCGCGACGAATATTACGAATGGCAACCCGTCCTTCTTCCGCCTTCTTTTTACTGATTTTAACCAAATCTTTACGTCTTTCTTCCGTTAGCTGAGGAATTGTCAGGCGAATCACAGAACCGTCACTGTTCGGCGTCAGAGCTAAATCTGATTTCAAAATAGCGCGCTCGATATCCGACACAATTTTTTTGTCCCAGGGCTGAATGAGCAAAAGGCGAGGTTCCGGTACGGAAATATTGGCAAGTTGGTTGATTGCCGTGGTGGTGCCGTAATATTCCACAGTTACCTTATCCAAAAGCGCAGGTGTGGCACGGCCTGCACGGAGAGTTGACAAATCCCGCTTCAGTGCCGTCACAGCTTTTTCCATCCGTTCCTCAGTTTCCATATACACTTCCTTAGCCATTATTCTTCCCCCTTTAAACTACATATGTGCCAATTTTCTCGCCAAGCACAACTCGCTTAATGTTACCCGACTTATTCAAACCAAAAACTATCAATGGAATTCTATTATCCATACAAAGGGATGCGGCAGTTGAATCCATCACGCCAAGTCCCTTATTTATCAAATCAATGTATGTTAGTTCAGTAAATTTCTTTGCTTCCGGGTTGATTAAAGGATCTGCATCGTAGACAGCATCCACTTTCCCTTTGGCTAATAAAATAACTTCGGCTTCGATTTCTGCCGCGCGCAATGAAGCGGTCGTATCGGTGGAAAAATAAGGATTTCCAGTGCCACCGGCAAAAATCACAACCCGTCCTTTTTCTAAGTGTCTGATGGCGCGACGACGGATATAAGGTTCTGCCACCTGCTGCATCGCAATCGCCGTCTGCACCCGCGTGTCAACACCTCTTGTCTCCAAAGCATCCTGCAATGCCATAGCATTTAACACCGTGGCCAACATCCCCATATAGTCCGCCGTAGCCCGATCCATGCCGCGCTCTCCCGCTGGCGCTCCGCGCCAGATATTGCCGCCGCCTACTACAATTGCCACTTCTACACCTAACCGACGGACATCTTCCACTTGGGCTGCAATATCCCGCAATACATCGGGGTCAATGCCAAAGCCTTTTTCACCAGCCAATGCTTCCCCGCTTAATTTTAAAATTATGCGCTTATAAATTGCTTTTTCCATGAGGGGGACAAAAACCTCCAGTCAGATTATTCTGCATCTCTACAGAAAACTCCTGTAAAAAAAGAACACTAAAGTGCTCTTTTTTTACAGTTATCCCCAAAAATGCTTATCCCGATTTGGTCATCCCGGCCACTTCTGCTGCTAAATCACACGTTTTCTTTTCAAGCCCCTCGCCCATTTCATAACGAGTGAAACGACGGATGGTGATATTTTCCCCGATTTTCGCAATCTTCTCTTTCAGCAGATCACTAATCGTCACGTCTGAATCCCGGACAAATGCTTGTTCCAACAAACAATTCTCTGCGTAATATTTATCGATACGACCGACTACAATTTTCTCCACCACTTTTTCAGGCTTGCCTTCGTTAAGTGCCTGAGCAGTCAGAATTTCTATCTCTTTGTCCAGAATTGCCTGCGGGACTTCATCCCGGGAAAGAAACTGGGGATTGGTAGCCGCAATTTGCATCGCCACATCCCTGACAAAAGTGCGGAACTCATCTGTACGAGCGACAAAATCTGTTTCACAGTTAACTTCAAGCAAAACTCCAATTTTTCCGCCCAGATGAATATATGATTCTACTATTCCTTCGGCAGCAATCCGGCCTGATTTTTTTGCGGCAGCAGCCAGACCTTTTTCACGCAAATATTCACAAGCTTTAGTAAAGTCACCGCCAGTTTCGTTCAACGCCTTTTTGCAGTCCATCATTCCGGCCCCTGTTTTCTCACGGAGCTCTTTTACAACCGATGCGGGAATCATTCTTTACCCTCCATTTCTTCAATATTTGTAAAAAAGGCCGGGCATTCCGCCCGGGCCTTCTCTCCTGGCCTTTAAGATTCTACTATTACTGGGGCGACTCTCTCCACATCATCCACTACTGCCATGTGGTCCTGACGGCCTTCAAGGCCTTCCAGCACGGCGTCTGCCAAGCGACCTGAAATCAGTTTGACAGCCCGGATTGCATCATCATTACCAGGAATCAGGTAATCAATCTCGTCCGGATCACAATTGGTATCAACAATAGCGACGATAGGAATCCCCAATTTGCGGGCTTCAGCCACAGCAATCCTCTCCTTGCGAGGATCGACGATAAATAATGCATCAGGAAGGCTGCGCATATTGCGGACGCCCGAAAGGAACTTATTCAGCTTCTCATGCTCATGGCGAAGCTTAATCACTTCCTTCTTTGGCAGGACCTCAAATGTGCCTTCCTCTTCCATTTTTTCCAGCTCAATCAAACGGTTAACACGGTTTCTAATGGTCTTAAAATTGGTTAGCATTCCACCAAGCCAACGCTGGTTCACGTAATACATGCCACAACGTTCTGCCTCAGATTGAACCGATTCCTGCGCCTGCTTCTTTGTGCCGACAAACATAATCTTCCCGCCATCGGCAGCAAGCTGTTTGACATGATGATAAGCATCATCAATCATTCTTACGGTTTTCTGCAGATCAATAATATAGATCCCGTTTCTTTCCGTAAAAATATAGGGCTTCATTTTTGGATTCCAACGACGCGTCTGATGGCCAAAATGGACACCGGCTTCAAGCAATTGTTTCATGGAAACTACCGGCAAATCCTGCACCTCCTCTCTGTTTTTCCTCCGCTACCATCATCTTTTTGCGGCACCGGATATCCGGCACACCCGCAACAATCAGGTAAGCGTGTGTTTTTAACGCTAAAAAGTAGTATAGCACAGCTTGTCATAATTGGCAACGCAGAATAATTTTTAGAAAAAACAGCAAATTCCGCTCACTTAATTTCCACGTTGACACGGACAGGAATTCTGTTGAATACCATTACACGGAAAGTTTGGCCCGCTAATTCGTCCTGGAGAGCTTCCTGCACCAAGAGATAAGCTTCTGCGCCAAATTTTTCCGCCAACTGGTCTGTATCAATCCCATCCATAATTTCGCCGGCAGCATTTTCCACATTCTTGCGCATTTTGCTGTTGAGCTGTTCAATAAATTCTGCAGGCATACGAAAAACAAAACCGGCAATTTCCATTCTATCAGAAACGATCCTGGTTCTCATTTCCTTTTCCACAATGGCTGGGATTTCCGCTTTTGCCCCTTCAATCACTTTCGGTATCTCAGTCTTCGCTTGAGCAACGATCCTATCACGGACGATGACCGCTAACTGTTTGCTGTCCAGACTAACGGTAGCTCCCCTGACGGCTGCCACTCCCGCAAAGGTAGCCACAAGAGCCAAGACGAACAGGCTTCCCACCAGTAAGCCGGCAACAAAAGACCTTTTATCTAGAGAAAATTTCCTTTTCGTCTGCACCACGTCTCCCTTTGCGTCAGGACTTGCGTGCAAATACGCTACCCTACAATGCTATATTATAACTCCTTCATGGATTAATTATGCTTAATTAGGCAATCTTTCAACGTGACTGCTTAATTCTACGTACGCACACCTTTACGCCGCGCCAACTGCTCTAGCAGATAAATATTTTTTACTTTAATGTAAGTACCTTTCATGCCAAGTGAACGAGATTCAATTACGCCGGCACTCTCAAACTTGCGCAGTGCATTAACAATGACAGAGCGGGTAATCCCCAACTGGTCTGCAATTTTACTCGCCACCAACAACCCCTCGTCCCCGTTCAACTCCTCAAAGATGTGCTCAACCGCTTCCATTTCTGAATAGGAAAGAGTGCCGATAGCCAGCTGGACAATGGCCTTATTACGCGCTTCCTCTTCAATTTTCTCCGCCTTGGAGCGCAGAATTTCCATTCCTACCACCGTTGCACCATATTCGGCCAGAATTAAATCTTCCGGCTCAAATTCTTCGGTAAAGCGAGCCAGCAGCAGCGTACCCAACCGTTTAGCGCCACCCACAATAGGAACAATAGTTGTAATTTTATTAGTGAAAAGACAGTCTGTCTCTTCCAGAAAAACACAGTCATTACACTTCTGACGCAGATTTACACGGGGATCATCCACATTTAGCAGCAGCTCGTTGTAATCATCGGGAAATGCGCCGTCTCGCAGAACTTCCTTCACCATCAATTCACATTCAAACTCGTCCACCAAGGAAAATCCAAGAATTTTTCCGGTACGCTCCGCAATGTAAATGTTTGCGTGGATTACATTCTTCAACACATCAGCCACTTCTTTGAAATCAACAGGCTGTCCGGCAGTCTTCTGCAAAATTTTATTAATCCTTCGTGATTTTTCAAGCAAAGAAGTCATAGCCATGAATTATCATCCTCTCCTTTGAAAGTTAGACGCTGACAGCCAATCAGTCAGTCATTTATAAGATGTATCTGCTTAAGTCTTTATTCCGAACAATATTATTAAGTTTATCTTGCACATACTCAGCCGTGATTGGCACATGCTGCGACGGCAGTTCGGGAGCGCTATATGACAATTCTTCCAACAGTTTCTCGAGAATTGTATGTAGACGTCTGGCACCGATGTTTTCCATCTCACTATTTAGGGTGCAAGCCAGCTTGGCAATTTCACCTATGGCATCATCCCTGAATTCCACCGTCACCCCTTCTGTCTTGAGCAGTGCAGTGTACTGCTTAATTAACGCATTGGCCGGTTCGGTTAGAATTTGCTTAAAATCTTTTTCTGTCAGGCTATTTAATTCTACCCGGATAGGGAAACGTCCCTGTAACTCTGGAATTAAATCGGCCGGCTTCGCCACATGGAAGGCTCCGGCAGCAATAAAAAGAATGTAATCGGTTTTTACAGCTCCGTACTTGGTCGTCACCGTAGATCCTTCAACAATAGGCAGGATATCGCGCTGAACCCCTTCCCGAGAGACATCAGGCCCGCCACGGTAATCCTTGCCGGCAATCTTGTCAATTTCATCTAGAAAGATAATTCCTGACTGTTCCGCCCTTGACACCGCTTCTGTAATAACCTGATCCATATCAATCAACTTCTGTGCTTCTTCCTGCAGAAGAAGCTTTCTGGCCTGCCGCACCGGCAGCCTCCGCATCTTTTTGCGTTTCGGGAAAAACTGACCCATCAGGTCCTGGAAATTAATACCGATGTCTTCCATCCCGGAACCGGGAAACATTTCGATCAGCGGAGTTCTTTCATCCACTTCCATCTCAACTGTTTCATCCTCCAGTAAGCCGCTTGCCAGTTGCTCTTTAAGGCGTTCCCTAATAGCACGGTGATCCTTAATCCTCTCTTTAAACTCCTGATCATCTTCCTCTTCCGCTTCGCTTGCGGACGATGAAAAGAGAAGGCTGAGGGGATTATTTCCGCTTCTCTGCTTCTCAGGCTTGGGCGCCAAAAGCTCAAGCAACCTCTCTGCCGCCGGTGCTTGCGCCTGCTCTCCGACAATTTCCATTTTTTCTGCCTGCACAATACGGATGGACGTCTCAACCAAGTCGCGAATCATCGTTTCTACATCACGACCGACATAACCTACTTCGGTAAACTTGGTAGCTTCGACTTTTACGAATGGCGCGTTCACCAGCTTAGCCAGCCTTCTGGCAATTTCCGTTTTCCCCACTCCTGTTGGACCGATCATAATAATATTTTTCGGAAAAACTTCGTCGCGGATATCATCCGGAAGAAGTTTACGCCGGTAACGGTTACGCAGTGCCACCGCCACGCATTTTTTGGCATCCTTTTGTCCCACGATATATTTATCCAATTCAGCAACTATCTGTCGCGGCGTCCATTCTTCTCTGCTCATAATTCCTCCTCGGAGAACTACAGTATTTCCAGAACAATCCTGTCATTAGTGTAAACACAGATTTCAGCAGCAAGCTGTATAGCACTTCGGGCGATATCCCCCGCTTCCATGGCGGTAAAACGATGAAGAGCGCGGGCAGCCGCCAGCGCATACGGCCCTCCGGAACCAATAGCAGTCACGCCATCATCAGGCTCAATCAACTCTCCATTACCGGAGATTACCAGCAAACTAGCCGTATCAGCCACCACCAGCAATGCCTCAAGCCGTCTCAGCACTCGGTCGGTACGCCAGTCTTTTGCCAATTCCACCGCAGCTCGGCGCAGATTTCCCTGGTATTTCTCCAGTTGTTCCTCGTATTTTTCAAACAGAGTAATGGAGTCGGCAACTGAGCCGGCAAAACCGGCCAAGACTCTACCCTGGTAGATTCGCCTTACTTTTACTGCATGATGCTTCATTATCGTATTGCCACCGAGTGTAACTTGCCCGTCGCCGGCAAGCGCACAACGACCATCCTTTAAAACTGCGACAATAGTCGTTCCGTGAAACATATAATTCTCCTTACGCCCGGGGATGAGCCGCACAATATACTTCTTTAAGCTGATCCCGTGTGATATGGGTATAAATTTGCGTTGTGGATATATTCACATGCCCTAAAAATTCTTGTACCGCCCGCAAATCTGCTCCCGCATTGAGCAGATGAGTAGCAAAACTATGGCGGATGCTATGCGGACTGATTCCCTTAGTCAGGCTCACTTGGCGGATATATTTTTCTGTCAAGCGACGCACCCCCCGGTCAGATAATCTTGTTCCATATTTGTTCAGCCAGAGTGCTTTCTCTCCGCCGCCGTCCTTATTGCGACGCAGAAGTTCCGGCCTGCCGCAAACAAGATAATCCTGCACAGAGCGGCGGGCAAAACTCCCTAAGGGCACCACGCGCTCGCGGGAACCTTTCCCCATCACAATAAACTCACCCCGGTTTAGATCCATGGCATGAAGATCTAACGACACTAATTCACTCACCCGAATACCAGAAGCATAAAGCGCTTCCAAGATAGCTACATCCCGCAGACCTGCCGGCGTCGCAATATCTGGCGCGCTCAAAAGCCTAAAGACTTCTTCAACAAAAAGGAATCGAGGCAACTTTTTACCTAGACGGGGAGTGGACACCATGCTCCATGACGTATCTGTCAAGTGACCTTCCCTGTTCAGGTGGCGCAGAAAGGAGCGGATGGCAGAAAGCTTACGGGCAATGGTACGACGCTCGTAATTTTGCTGCTGCAGATACGCTAAATAATGTCTGATTGCCAAATAATCCAATTCTAAAGGAAAGGGAACACCTTCAGCCTCAAGAAAACTGAGAAACTGGGCAAGGTCTTCGGCATAATTTCTGACAGTATGTGGCGAAGCATTTTTTTCAACCTGCAGATAAGCGGTAAACCCGTCCAGGAAATCAACCATCACAAATGCTTTCTCCTTTTCAAAAATAGTAACACAAGAATGTTTACTTTTGCAAGTTAATTTTGCCAAAGTGTGCGCCACTCTGTAATTTTCTCAAGCGCACGCCGCGCCATCATCATTTTTCTTTCTCTCTTAGGCACAACAGCCTTCAGCGGCGGAAAAATGCCGAAAGTAACATTCATCGGCTGAAAATTTGCCGGATCCGCCGTGGTAATATAGCGAAGCAATGCGCCGTGCGCCGTTTCATGGGGCCATATTAGCTGCTCAGCTCCCGCCAGCTGACGCGCTGCGTTGATACCGGCCACTAAACCCATGGCCGCAGATTCCACATATCCTTCCACACCGGTAATCTGACCGGCAAAATAGAGCTTATTATTTTGCATAAATTGCAAAGTTGGCAATAACACCCTCGGTGAATTAATATATGTATTGCGGTGCACCACCCCAAAGCGGGCAAACTCGGCTTGCTCAAGACCGGGAATCAGGCGAAAAACACGGCGCTGCTCAGGCCAGCGCAGACGCGTCTGGAAGCCTACTATATTGTAGAGAGTAGCTGCCGCATTATCCTGTCGCAATTGAACTACCGCATAAGGCTGGCGTCCTGTCCGAGGATCAGTTAAACCCACCGGCTTCATTGAGCCAAACAACAATGTCTCATAACCGCGTGAAGCCAGCACTTCCACCGGCATACAACCCTCAAAATACTTGGGCTGTTCTTCAGTGAAGTGTCCCAAGTGAACTTCTGCGGAAGTAAGCGCTGTGTAAAACTCCCTGTATTCCTCCTGACTCAGCGGACAGTTGAGATAATCTGCCGTCCCCTTCCCGTAGCGCGAAGCCCGAAACACTTTGGATTCGTCTATCGATTCTGCAATAACGATGGGCGCGGCAGCATCATAAAAATATAGTGATTCTTGCCCGGTTAACCTGCCAATTTTTTCAGCGAGCGCTGCTGAAGTAAGCGGTCCGGTAGCTAAAATCACTGGACCGTTTATCGTGTCGGGTAGAGCCCTCACCTCACACTCCACACGAGTCACATTCGGCAAACTGTCAATTACTGCTGTTACGCTGCGGGCAAAACCTTCTCGATCCACTGCTAATGCGCCGCCAGCCGGCAGAGCATGTTTGTCAGCCTGCGCCATAATCAGTGAATCAATTTGCCGCATCTCTTCTTTGAGTAAGCCTACGGCATTTTCCAGAGAAGCGGCCCGCAGTGAGTTGCTGCATACCAGTTCTGCCAGGTAGGGAGTTTGATGCGCCGGCGTCATTTGCGTGGGCCGCATTTCATACAGCTTCACACTGGCTCCTGATTTGGCGGCCTGCCAAACAGCCTCGGCGCCCGCCAACCCTCCGCCAACCACAGTAATTTCAGCCAATTTTTCCCCTCCCTTCCAGCTCTTTTCTCGTTTTCCCGGCAGCTGTTTTCTTCCCTTCTTTTTGAGGTGATGCTTCTTTTAAAATTTTTCCGCACTCTTTATTGGCACAAAGCAATGTTTTGCCTTTCAGTACGGTAAGATAGTCGCACTTTGGACATTTAGCTTTCTGCGGGATATCCCAAGTGGTAAAATCACATTCTGGATATCGGCTGCAGCCGTAGAATTTGCGCCGCCGTTTTGTTTTGCGTTCCACCAGCGGTTTACCGCAGGCAGGGCAGTTAACATCAAGCTCTTTAACAATAGGTTTTGCATAGCGGCATTCGGGAAAACCCGGGCAAGCGAGAAATTTGCCGTAGCGACCCATTTTATAAACGAGAAAACGGCCGCAATTTGGACATTCCTGATCACTCTCTTCCGGTACTATCACCACTTTTTCCATATGTTCTTCTGCCAGCTGCAAGCTCTTAATAAAACTTTCATAAAAGCTGCGGATAACTTCTACCCACTCCAGACCGCCTTCTGCTATTTGATCCAATTTTTCTTCCATCTGAGCAGTAAAATCAACATCAAGGATATCGGGAAAAAATTCCAGCAATTGCTCTAGCACCACATGACCCAGTTCAGTAGCATAAAACAGCTTGTTTTCACGGGTCACATAACCCCTGGTTTGCAACGTATCAATAATGGGCGCATAAGTACTAGGGCGTCCGATTCCTTTCTCCTCCAGCGTCTTAACAAGCATTGCCTCACTAAAACGGGGTGGTGGTTGAGTAAAATGCTGCTGAGAATCTAACTGCAACAAAGAAAGCGTCTCGCCTGCAGCTAATTCCGGGAGAAGACCACCTTCTTCTTTTTCTTCCTCATCCCTTCCCTCCGTGTAGAGCTTCATAAATCCTGCAAACTTAATCTGCGAGCCTGTGGCCCGGAACTCATAATCGTCTGCCATAATCTTTGCAGTTACAGTATCATAGACGGCAGCGCTCATTTGGCTTGCTACCAACCGTTCCCAGATCAGCTTATATAACCTGTATTGGTCTCTCGATAAAAGAGACATGACGCGCTCCGGCAAACGCAGCACCGCAGTAGGCCTGATTGCCTCGTGGGCTTCCTGCGCCCCTTTTTTTGCCGCATACAGCGGCGGTTTATCAGGCACAAACAAATTCCCGAATTCTGCGGCAAGATATGTACGCACCTCAGCTTGCGCAGCTTGTGAAATGCGAGTGGAATCTGTGCGGATGTAAGTAATCAGGCCGACAACGCCTTCTTGACCTAAATCAAGCCCCTCATAAAGTTGCTGCGCGACAGACATAGTTTTACGGGCTGTAAAACCAAGTTTACGAGAAGCCTCCTGTTGAAGACTGCTCGTCGTAAATGGCGGTGCTGGTCTGCGCCGCCGTTCTTGTTTTTTTACGTCTGCCACGATGAAAAGTTTGTTCCTTAAAGAACCCAGAAGATCATCTGCTTCCTGACGCTCTTTAGGCACATGTTTTTTCCCTTTTTTTCCATAGTACTTTGCGAGAAAAGCTGTATTTTTAGAAGCCAGCTTGGCTTCCAAAGTCCAGTATTCCTGCGGCTCAAACTTTTCAATTTCATTTTCGCGCTCCACAATCAGGCGAAGGGCCACAGACTGCACACGTCCGGCAGAAAGACCTTTTTTCACCTTTTTCCAGAGGAGAGGCGAAATTTTATAGCCAACCAACCTGTCAAGCACTCTCCGTGCCTGCTGCGCATTAACTCTATCCAGATCAATCTGACGGGGATTTCTAAATGCTTCCTCCACTGCCTTTTCAGTAATTTCATTAAACTCAACGCGGCAAGGTGTATTTTCAGAGATACCTAATGCTCGTGCAAGGTGCCAGGAAATAGCTTCACCTTCACGATCCGGGTCGGCAGCCAGAAATACTTTTTTTACTTCTTTTGCGGTATTCTTTAACTCTTTGAGTACCTCGCCTTTACCGCGAATCGTAATATATTTAGGCTCAAAATTGTGTTGCACATCAATGCCTAGCTGACTTTTTGGCAAATCAATCAAATGCCCGAAGGAAGCAACAACTTTATACCTTCGTCCCAAATACTTCTTGATTGTTTTTGCCTTTGTCGGCGATTCTACCACCACAAGATAATCTGACATACGTCACCCCCAGCTGCAGTACAGCGCTTCTAATTATACTACATTTACTAATTCACTATAGCCTATACACGTAAGTAATGGTTTCCCGGCATTTTCTTTACCGCGCACAGCAATTCCAGCTCAAGCAAGCTGACTGCCAAATCCTCAGCAGCTAAACCGCAACAGGTAACCAATTCATCAAAATGAACAGGTTCATACTCCATGAACTGCAAAACTTTCTGCTGTGTCGGCGTAAAATTTTGTCGCTCATTATTCATGCCGTCGAAAGGGCGCACCCCTAAAGCAGCTAAAACGTCTGCGGCACTTTCCACCAGAGCCGCCCCTTCTTTAATTAAGCGGTGGCAACCGCGGCTCGCGGGGCTGTAAATACTGCCAGGCACAGCAAGCACTTCCCGCCCCTGCTCCAGGGCACAGTCGGCTGTGATCAAAGCACCGCTGCGCTCAGCCGCTTCCACAATGATTACTGCCAGGGAGAGCCCGCTGATTATCCGGTTGCGCATTGGGAAATGTGGCGGTTTTGGCTGTGTACCTAAGGGGAATTCACTAAGGATCACTCCCTGACGTTCAATTTCATCACGCAACTTCTTATTTTCAGGCGGGTAGCAGACATCAAGGCCGCAACCGAGCACTGCCGCCGTCCGCCCGCCTGCTCTCAATACCCCAAGATGGGCAGCCGTATCTATCCCCCGCGCCATCCCGCTAACTACGGTTACGCCAAAAGCAGCCAAATCAGCGCTTAGCCTGTCAGCAACTGCTTTACCGTACGCAGTTGCTTTCCTTGAGCCAACGAGAGAAACGCAAAGATGCTCAAGCACTGTAAAATCACCACGGTAGAATAATACTGCAGGTGGGTCAGAGATTTCTCTTAGAATCTTTGGATAGCGTTCCTCATTCACAAGTACTGCATCAAACCCTGCCGAAGTCAAACGCTGAAATTCTCTGTGGGGATCAACAGCCTTACGTTCCGCCGCCATTGCGGCAGCAGCTTGCGCCGGCAAGCCTGCAGCAACCAGCGCGTCCACGTCTGCAGTGAACGCTTTTTCCGCTGAGCCGATTACTTCCACCAGACGCGGGATCCGCCTTGCCCCTAGAACTGAAATTCTGCTAAGCGCCAACCAATATGGCAATTCCTGCAAAACATTTCACCTCCGCCGCAGTAGATCCATTTTCAGTCTGCTCATCTTCTCTCGTCGATTTCAATTTAGTATACCATAGGCTGTGTAAATCTTCAAAATAACATGACAGATGTTGCCATCGAAATAGTTTTCAAAGTAAAAAAAAGCTCGGCTGAGCTTTTAATGTTTCCCCGCAACAAATTTCTGTTGACTAAAAATTTCTTAAATCTTCCTGTCCGAGCGGCTTTTCCCAAACAGAATGTCCGTCGTCCCAAAGTTCCCCTTCTACCAACACCATTACCTGTTCCACCTCCGGAAACTGGGTGGCGGTAAAGACAATGGACTGCACAAAGATGGAGCCCCATAAAGTGCCGCCCGGGGAATCGGTAAGAACCTCCTGTGAAAAATTAACTGTCAGAGCAGACCCTTCCCTGGTAACTGCAATTATCTCCGCAGCAGCAGGGACTGTGGCATAATATTCGCCATCTTCCACCCGGGGACCGGCCACCAGAGCCTCTAATGTCCGCATTACAACATCTTCGCCTTCACCGACAGTAAGCCTGCGGGTTACCGGCAAAACGTAGCCAAACTCGCCTAATTCCCCCGACTCTATCAGCGCAGGGTCAACAAAAAAGAGAAGTACTTCCACCTCATTTGTCGGTGGCAAATTTTGAACCGGACCTTCTTCCCCCGGCCTTGGAGCGGCCTCTCTGCGCATACAACCTGTTGCTGACAAAACCACCAAAGCTAATAAAGTTGCCAGGCAAAGACAAACGACCGCCGCTCTTCTATTCTTAAACATACTTCTCACCCCTTGCAATTAAGTATAGCTGTTTCCGTATAAAAACTCAACCCCACCAACAAGCAAGGCATCGTATCAAGGGCGGGTTTGAAACCCGCCCCTACGGGCTGCCGCCCCTCAACATCTCTTGGTAGGGGCGGGTTTCAAACCCGCCCGAAAGGGATGCCACCCCTGCGACACCCCTCATTGCGTTGGAAACTATATCAGCCCCCCCAAGCGTCAACACCTTTTAAGTAATACTATATTTAACTGCGCTATGACAAGCCACAAAATGTCCTTCACTTTTCTGGACCAGTGCTGGGGCGACGCTTTGGCAGCGGAGAGCAGCTTTGGGGCAGCGCGGATGAAAGCCGCAACCATAGGCTGTCGAGGGCAGAATCTTTGACTCAGCAAGCTGATAAAACGGCATTTTCTTCATTGGATCGGGTTGAGGATGTGCGTCAAGGAGCATCCGGGTATACGGATGCGCCGGAAGCTTAAAGACTGTTTCAACCTTGCCGGTTTCCACTATTTTGCCCAGATACATCACGGCAACACGTTCACAAATTTGCAGCACTACGGCTAGATTGTGAGAAATAAACAGATACGTAAGGCCGTAGGCTTCTTTCAAACGTGCCAGCAATAAAAGAAGCCGGGTACTAGCCGTCACATCTAAAGCTGAAACCGGTTCATCCAATACTATCACACTAGGCAAGACTACAAGAGTGCGGGCCAGAGCAACACGCTGCCTCTGACCGCCACTGAGCTGATGCGGAAAACGCTTCAGCATTTTTTTGTCAAGACCAACATCAGCTAAGATTTTTGCAACACGTTGCATTCTTTCTGCTCGATCTCCTATTTTTTGAATCACCAGGCCTTCTTCCAGCAAATCAGCCACACTCAGCCTGGGATTTAACGCGGCGGCACTGTCCTGAAAAACCATTTGTATCTCACGGCGGAAAGCGGGATCTACCCGTCTCCCTTTATAATACAGGGAACCGCGGCAAGGCCGCTCAAGACCGACAACTATTTTTCCGAGCGTTGTTTTGCCCGAACCAGATTCACCCACCAGTCCAAAGGTTTCCCCGGCAAAGATAGCTATACTGACGCCATCCACCGCTTTAACAAATCGGTGAGTCCCGCTCGAATAAACCGCCTCTATCGCTTTGAGAGCTAAAATAGCCTCCATTGTTTCACCGCCTGTTATGACATCGCACTTTCCGCCCATCGCTCAGCCGGATTAACGGTGGATTATATATGCATTTGCTTACCCTTTCCGGACAGCGGGAGGCAAAGCCGCAACCATTTGTCGGTTCATCATTATCCTCCATGACAGGAACATTTAATGCTAATGGGAGGTCCAGCCGGGGCACAGAGGCAAGCAGTAAGTTGGTGTAGGGATGAGCAGGGTTAGAGAATAATTTAGCCACGGCTGCTTCTTCTACAAGCTGCCCGGCACAAAGCACCAAGACCCGATCAGCCAGCTGGGCAATAACCCCAAGGTCGTGCGAAATAAGCAGCAATGACATCTCCGCATTTGCTGTCTGCTCTCTAAGCAGGCAAAGAATTTGTGCCTGTATAGATACATCCAGCGCAGTGGTGGGCTCATCGGCAATCAGAAGCTTGGGCCGGCAGCAAATAGCTGCCGCCAGCATAACTCTTTGTTTCATCCCGCCGCTTAACTGGTGGGGGAACTGCCGCATCCGCACCTCGGCAGGAATTAACCCCAGCAGGCTAAACAACCTTGCGGTCTCATTATCTGCTTCACGTTTAGATTTTTGCTGATGGAAGCGCAGCACTTCGCTGACTTGACTGCCCGCAGAGAGCAGCGGGTTTAGACCGGTTGAATGGTCCTGAAAAAGAATCCCCAGCTCAGAACCTCGGATTGCCCGCCAGTCACTGTTACTGCTAACTCCAATCACAAAGTGCCTCCCCCAAAAGCGAATCTCGCCGACAGCTTTTGCAGCAGGCGGCAAAAGTCCGGCAATTGCTAAAGCAGTCATGCTTTTACCGCTGCCGCTTTCACCTACTATGCCCACAGTTTCCCCAGGAGCAACATAGAATGATAACTCTGAGAGCGCTTGAACGTTGCCGGCTGGAAAAACCACAGATAAATCAGTGATAGTAAGCACGCCTCCCCCTCCCCGGCTGACTATCAGGGTCAAGGCGCTGGCGAAAGCCTTCCCCCATTAAGTGAAAAGCAAAAACTGTGATGAAAATGGCCGCACCGGGAAAAGTCGCATACCACCAAGCGTGACGAATATAATTTTGCGCTTCACGCAACATATTCCCCCAGGTGGGAATTGGAGGCTGAATGCCAAGCCCAAAATAGCCTAGTCCCGCCTCCGTCAAAATCGCTGCCGGTACAGCTACAGTCGCGGCTACTAAAATGGGTCCAAAAGCGTTCGGCAGCAAATGAATCAAAAGAACCCTCCAGTGAGACGCCCCGAGCATCCTTGATGCTGCGGCAAATTCCAGGCTTTTAAGCCGTAATATCTCCCCTCGCACCAACCTGGCGACAGCGGGCCAGCCGGTAGCCCCGATGACAAGTACCACCAGCCAAATAGCCGGTTCAAAGATTGCCGCAAGTGTAAGCGCCAAAAGCATAGCTGGATATACCAATACGATATCAGTTAAACGCATTATCAGCTGATCGGCAAATCCGCCAAAATACCCGGCTAATGCTCCCAAAGCTGTGCCCACCGTGATGGAAAATAGCATCGCTAAGAAACCTACCGCAAGCGAGACGCGCGCACCGTACACCACACGACTGTAGATATCTCTGCCCAGGCGATCTGTGCCGAAAAAGTGTTCCTCTCCGGGTGACTGAAGCCAACGCTTGGCATCTGTCTGATGTGGGTCGTAATTAGCAAAAAGCGGCGAAAAAACTGCTAGGACAGTTAAAAGCAGAATTAAGGCGATACCCAGATATAGCTCGGCCCCCTGTTGCCTCTTCATCCCTTCCCTCCTGTTTGCTATGCCTTGAAACGAAGACGCGGATCAATTAACAGAAATAGCAGATCAGCCAGGAAATTTGAAAATGCAACTAGTGCAGCCGCAGACAGATTGACCGCCATAATCACCGGATAATCCCTGGCCAACGTTGAGGTGACAATCCAGCGGCCGATTCCAGGCCACGAAAAAACATATTCTGCCACTAGTGCACCTGTAAAGAGCTGTGGCAGCGAGAGCGCTGCCACAGTGACAATCGGCAGAGAAGCGTTAGGGAGAACATGGCGAAAGACAATATATAATTCGGTAAACCCTCTTGCCCTGGCTATCCTGATAAAATCCTGTGACAATACGGCTAACACTGTATAACGCACATAGCGGACATAGTAGGAAAAGCTCCCCGCCACCAACATGGTAACCGGCAAAACAAGGTGTGCCAAAATATCAGACACAGAACTATTCTCTGCCGTACGCATTCCTGAGGCCGGCAACCACGGGTAGCCATAAGAAAACAACATCATGAGAATAATTCCCAACCAAAAACTGGGCAGGGACAAACCGGCCAATGTGGCCAGACCAAGCAACCTGTCGACAAATCCCCCCTGTCGCAAAGCTGCCCAGGTTCCGCAGCTAATTGCCAGTCCAAGGGCCAACAAAAATGCAGGAACCGTTAATAGCAGCGTTGCCGGCAAGCGCTCCAAAGCCAGCTCAGGCACCGGCCTGTTATAAATCAGCGACTTCCCAAAATCACCGCGAAACATCCGGCTTAACCAGCCGATATACTGCGCCGGCAGAGGCTCATCCAACTCCCGCAGTTCGAGCCATCTCTCCACTGCCGTAGGATCAAGGCGCAGTTCGGGGTTTGCCTGCAATGGATGACCAGGCGCACTATGCATTATAATGAAAGTTATTACTGAAACGCCAAAGAGAACGATTGCCGTCTGCCATAGCCTGTTAAGCAGGAGACGTATCATAGCCCATCTTCCCGCCCCGCCAGACTCCAGAGATGAACATTGTAAAACAGCGACTCGGGATGAGCAGCAAATCCTTGCAAATCAGCGCTGGCGGCATGAATTGCCTGCCTGGTATAAAGCCAAATAATCGGTGCATCAGCCACAATAAGTTCCTGGATCTGCCTGTATAGCTCGCTTCTTCTCTCTTTATCCAAAACAGCGACTCCTTCTTCCAGCAGCCGATCTACCTTTTCGTTAGCGTACCCCGTTCTGTTGCCTGCTCCCTGTGAGTGCCAGTGAAATGACAGATCAGGATCAGCATCGGCGCTGCGCCCAAGGATGGCCAAGTCATAGTCACCGTTCGTCAGCGCAGCCAGAAATGCCTCCCATTCCAAGGCATGAATCTGCACATCAATACCGACCTGGGCAGCTTGCTCTTTAAACAGCAGCGCTACATTTTCACGAATAATATTACCTGAATTAAAAATCAGCTTAAGCTGAAATTGTGGGTGTCCCGCCTGGAGAAGCAACTGTCGAGCCGCAGGCAGGCTTCCTTTTTCTTGCGAAAACTCTCGGTCAAAAGCAAAGTGCAGTGGCAGCAACGGCCCGTGCAGCACTTCAGCATTGCCTAAGAGCAAGTTAGTCACTAACTCATCTTTGTCAAGCAACATTGCAAGCGCTTGTCGTACTCGCTTATCTTTGAGCGGTGAACCCTCTTCTTTTTGATTTATTGCAATATAGTCATAGACCAGTCGCTCATTTTTATGGATGCTAATCTGCCGGTCTGCTGCCAGCATCTCCACATCTTCCACTTTAACGGCTGTCGGCAGCAAATCAAGCTTGCCTGCCAGCAGTTCAATCACTTGTGCCTCAATGTTGGGAATAAATCGGTAATAAATTTCTGCGATCTTAGGCTTCCCCAGATGATAGTCTGGATTAGCTCTGACATGTAAATATTCATCCGGCTTCCAGGCTGCGAGCAAATAAGGACCTGCTCCCACGAGCACATTCCTAAGAGAAGGATGTCCTTCCATTTCCGCCACTTTCACATTCTGCAACTTATGCGCAGGCAACGGAGGGAAAGTGAGATAAGATAAAAATGGCGCGTGAAGCTGTTTTAAGCGAATTGCTATGGTGTGTTCATCTATCACCCGAATTCCCGAAATCTCTCCTTGCGCATACGGCGACAATCTTTTATTTCTATATTCTTCCGCGCCATCCACAAAGCGCAAAAGTGGATACAGCCAGCCTGTATAGTCGCCATGAGAGATAAGCAGCAACGTAAAAGCTACATCGTCGGCCGTCAGGGGCGTGCCGTCCGACCAAAGCAACCCTTCTTGCAATCTGAACAAGTATGTCAGGTTATCTGCCTGCAGCTCAAAAGAAGCAAATAAACGCGGTTCCACCTCAAGTGTGTCTGGGTTTGTCCCTAACAACTGCGGATGCAAAAGAGCGGCTGCCTCCAGCGAACCGGCATCCCGCGCAAACAATGGATTTAAGGTAATAGGGCTGGCTGGAGCAGCGACATGCAAAACTTGTAAGTTTGTCTCCTCTTGACCCTTTTGACAGCCGTTCAGCAATAAAAAACTAAAACCGATTATCATTAAAACGAAAACCATGCTTCGACGCAAGATCTCACCCCCTGTTCAATAAGAATACGCAGGCGTCGCATGAAAAATGACAGTTAACTAAAAGAGACGCTTCGCACAGCAGATTTTCCTTAAATGAACAGATGAACCACACCCAAGAAGACTAAAGCAAGCCCCGCAAAGACTGCTGCCCGTTCTCCCGAAATATCCCGGGCATACCGTTTCCCCAATTGAAACCCGGCAGTGATCAAAATCATCTTAATCACGCCTACTCCTATTGCTGTAGTAAGAGGCGCAAATCCCAGCATTGCCGCTCCAAAACCTGCAGCAAAAGCATCCATCGCAAGCGCAATGCCTAACACTATTGCTTCTCTGCCTGTTATCACACCTGATTTATCAAAATCAGCACGATGGGGTTCGCGCAGCATACCGGAAAAATATGAAAGCCCTTTTTTAGTTATCTGTTCCTCCCTGCTGTCTGGCAAGGAGAGAATATCTACCTTCCGCAACGACTGCCAGACAAGGAAAAGGCCGACCCCAATCAACAGCACGCTACCAATAACACTTCCGACCAGAGGACTAAATAACTGAACTGCCGTGCTTCCTACCAGCATGGAAATAAAAACAGAGAACGCGGATGATACACAAATAATCAGCAATGATGCGGGAGGAATATGTAAACGCCGCAAACCGTAAGCAAAACCCACTCCAAAGCCGTCAAAAGAAACGGCTATTGCAAACATCAGAACAGGAATAAGAGACATTACACCACCACCTTTTGCACAAGTACTACATCATATGGCTGCAGTCAAAGATGGTGCAGGGCCCTTGGCAAATTCGCCAAGGGCCCTGAATTAAGAATATATTTGTTTAGCCTGCCTATGAGCGGCTTAATATTTTGACACGGCGCTCCAGTCGCCGTCGCTGACAAAAGGCACTGATACTCAGCACTGACAGCCGGGGCAAAAGTGGGTGCCCCGACCTGCTACCACTTTTCGCTCTATTGTCCGGCCGCAACGGCGGCAAGGCTGGTTGCGACGCCCATAAACTTGCAGCTGTTCCTGAAAAGAGCCGGCAGCGCCGCTTGCGTCCCGATAATCACTAAAGGTAGTGCCCCGTCTAATGATCGCTTCTTCCAACAGACTCCTAATGGCAGAAAATAATGCCAGGCGCTCGTTTCGCGTTAAAGAGCGTGAGGAACGCTCCGGCAAGATGCAAGCCCGGTGCAAAATCTCATCAGCGTAGATATTACCAAGACCAGCTAAAAATTGCTGGTTTAATAATAATGCTTTTACACTGATTGTTCGCTTTTCCACTTCTCTGTCCAGATAGGGAAAGTGAAAATCTGCGGAAAGCGGTTCCGGCCCCAAGGAAGATAAACTTTTTAGCTCAGCCAAGTCCTCCTTGGCTAACCACCAGATTGTACCAAATTTGCGGATATCTGAAAATGCCAGGCATGATCCATCGGTAAAAGAAAATATCAGATGCAGATGCTTATGGACAGATACAGCATCCTTGCTGAAAACCAGCTGACCAGTCATCCGCAAGTGGATTACCAGAATGGTACCATCATGCAAATGCAGCAACAGATATTTGCCCCGTCGTTTTAAACTAGTCACACGACGTCCGGGTAGTTTTTGCCGTAACTCCTCTGCACTTGGGCGCTTCAACGAACCCTGATAGCAAACTTCCACAGCGGCAAATTCAAGACCCAATAAAAGCTGCTCCAGTCCGCGCCGAATTGTTTCCACCTCCGGCAATTCAGGCATAAATCGCTCACCTCGATTAGGTAATTTTTTGCATTTGTGCCCAGTTTGGCCCGCCTTTCACATCCACCGTCAGAGGGACACTAAGCTCAATGGCCGACTCCATCTTTAAACGCACAAACTGCGCTGCCTCAACAAAAACAGCTTCTTCGACCTCAAAGACAAGTTCGTCATGTACTTGTAAAATCATCTGTACCTGCCCGCCGAAAACAGACAAGCCTTCAGCTACTCGCAACATCGCCAATTTAATAATATCGGCTGCTGAACCCTGAATAGGTGTGTTCATCGCTGTACGTTCGGCAAAGCCACGCAGATTATAGTTTTTGGAGTTTATCTCGGGCAGATATCGCCTGCGATTCAAAATAGTAGTGACATAACCGTTTTCACGAGCTTCCTGCACAATCTCTTGGATATAGCGATACACTCCAGGCAAGCGCTCCAGATAGCGATTAATATACGCTTTTGCCTCCTGCCGGGAAATACCCAGTTGCCGGGAGAGACCATAGTCACTTATTCCATAGATAATCCCAAAATTAACCGCTTTAGCGCGATCCCGCATTTCCCGTGTCACAGCTGACGAAGACACGGCAAAAACCTCCGCCGCCGTACGCTGATGAATGTCTTCAGCGTTGCAAAATGACTCCCTTAACACTTTGTCTCCGGAAATATGGGCTAAAATTCGTAATTCTATCTGTGAGTAATCAGCAGACAGTAAAATTTTTCCTTTTCCTCCCGGAACAAAAGCACTACGCACCCGACGTCCTTCTTCCAAACGTATAGGTATGTTTTGCAAATTTGGCTCTGTGCTGCTTAAGCGTCCTGTTGCAGTCACCGTCTGGTTAAAGGTAGTATGAATCCGCCCGCTTTTAGGATTTACCAGCTTGGACAGTCCTTCCAGATAAGTGGTGAGCAACTTTGTCAGCGTCCTGTATTGCAGAAGCTGATTAACAATCTCATGGTGCTGTGCCAATTCTTCTAATACTTCAGCATCGGTAGAGTAGCCGGTTTTAGTTTTTTTCAGAGCCGGCAGCCCTAATTTTTCAAAAAGAATTACCCCAAGTTGTTTCGGCGAGTTAAGGTTAAATTCTTCACCTGCCATTGCATAAATCTCTCTCTCCAACACCAGAATCCGCTCTTTCAGTTCAACCCGCAGAGCCGCAAGCGCAGGGAGATCTACTGCCACCCCAGTTCTTTCCATGACAGCCAGGATGGCTGATAAAGGCAGCTCCAGTTCGTAATACAACTTATCGAGTGCGAAGTCAGACAACTTCTCACGAAGAAGCGGGCACAGATCATAAAGAGCTCTCACGGCAGCGCAGCTGAAGCTCTGCGCTTGAATTGCATCCGCATTTTTGGCAGAGAAAACAGGCAACTGCCTCTGCAGATATTGTTCAGCCAGTTTTTGAGGCTCATAACCATTTTCTAAAGGATTTAGCAAATAGGCTGCGAGTGACACGTCAAAAATGGAATTCTCCGGCTCAGTTCCAAATAAGCGCCAGCAGAGGTTCTGCCATGCTTTGCTGTCATAAACTATCAACTGCCTCTTCTTTCCGCTGTAGGCAGCCAGTATCTTTTTTGCCTCAGCAAGCTCAGTCAGCGGCAGATAAAAAGTTGCATTCTTTACAGCAACGGCAAAGCCGCGAGGGTCATCCTGCCATGATAAGCTATATGGTAAAGCCAAAATGGCTGCATGATCCGCTTTCTCCAATGCGGCAGTAAGCTCTGCTCTGCCGTCAGCACATTCGACTAGGCGATACTGCTCTCGAACTGCTGCCTCACATTCTCCTGTCATAGGTGCTTGCGGCAGTTTTTCTGCTAAACTTTTAAATTCCAGCTCTGCATAAATTTTACGCAACCGGTCAAGATGCGGCTCTCTGCGGACAAACAGTTCCGGAGCAAAATTCAACGGCACATCAGTAACAATGGTAGATAGTTCTCTACTCAAAAATGCCTGCTCTCTAAATTGTTCCAAAGTAGTACGCAGCTTCCCTTTGGTTTCGTCTAGATGTTGATAAATGCCGGACATGGTGCCAAACTGCTTTAATAACTTTAATGCCGTTTTCTCACCAACACCAGGCACACCGGGAATATTGTCAGACTTATCGCCTATAAGCCCTTTATAATCAATAAACTGCTCCGCTGTCAGGCCATATTTTTCTTCAATCACTTTTGCAGTGTAGCGCTCAACCTGAGTGATGCCGCGCCGAGTGTAAATAACTTCAGCTGGCGTGCTTACCAACTGGAAGACATCAGCATCACCGGAAACAATTAGCGGACTGATGCCCTTTTTGACTGCCTCTTTAGCCAAGGTACCGATTAGATCATCTGCCTCAAAGCCCGCTTTTTCCACAATTGGAATGGCAAGAGCCGCCAGCAAGGAGTGGACAAGAGCAAATTGTTCGCTCAGTTCACCGGGCGTTTTTTCTCTGGTTGCTTTGTACGCCGCAAATCTTTCATGGCGAAACGTAACTTTCCCTTGATCAAAAGTTACTGCCACATAGTCAGGTTTCTCCTCCTCCAGCAAGCGCAAAAGCATGGTGGCGAAACCATAAACAGCATTTGTATACAATCCCTGCCGCGTCTGCAATAGCGGCAGAGCATAGAAAGCGCGATATACCAGGCTGCTCCCGTCGATAATCAGGAATTTCTCATTCACCTTCTCAGTCAGCCTCCTTTCTCCTTCGTTGAAAACGCATAGCAAAGAAAAGGAAAAGCGGTATCAAGACAAGATTCAGAGCTAGGCGGTGAGAGGAAGTATTGCGCTCGGCCTCAGAACTTAACTCACTCTTATCGCTAAACTGTTCACTTTCCCGTAAATTTTGGGTATAGATTGCGGCATCAGCAGGTGGCGTCGCCGCCCGGGATTCTTCCTGATAAGCCGCTCTCATAGGTACGGCATCACTAACGCGCGACGTCGGAAGGAGAGAAAGATTGCCTACCACGAGCATGATAAACACGACGGCGGCGGCAACAGCCTGAGAAAAACCCGGGAAAAAACGTCTCACTTTTCTGCCTTCTTCCAGCTTCAATTCCGCAAGCACAGACTCGCGCAAATCCTTGGGCGGGGTTACATCGCCAGCCTGCTTTAACCAAGAAAACATGCTTTGTAATTCTTCTGCTTCCTGCCTGCATGTCTTACAGACAGAAAGATGCGCCTGAAATTCACACAGCTCCTTGTCTGAAAGCAAACAATCCAGATAGGCAGCCATATTCTCTCTAAACTTTTCACAGCTCACGACCTATCCCTCCCCTCCTTCCTCTTTAGATGTACTGTCGGTGAGAAAAGTTCCTCTTTTTTGAGATAAAGATCACGCAGCCTTGCTCGAGCCCTATTCAGCCTGGACTTTACCGTCCCGCCGTTTAAATTAAGAATGCGGGCAATTTCTTCGTAACTATAGCCCTCCATGTCTCGCAGCACCAAGACGATCCGCTGTGATGCAGGAAGCATGCTCAGCAGTGTCTTAATTTCAGCTTCCGTCTCTTGCGATAAAGCTGTATCTAACGGATCAGACGCTTCTGCAGGGAGGGTAAGCATCAACTGCCCGTCTTCAGTATTAAGCGGCTTGTCGAGTGAGAAAAGTTGAGGACGTCTGGCTTGCCTCCTCTGCTCATCCAAGCAGGTGTTTGTCACAATTCTGTAGAGCCAGGTTGAAAACTGCGCCTGACCATTAAACGAAGGCAAAGCCCGGAAAGCTTTAAGGAAAGCTTCCTGGGCCAAATCTGCCGCATCATCCTGGTTTCCCGCCATCCGGAAACAGAGAGCGTATACTTTTTTTTCATAGCGCTGCATCAGTCTATCGTAGGCCGAGAGGTCTCCCCGCTTACACAAACTAATCAACATTTTTTCATCTGTTTCCAAAAAATCACCCACTTCCGGACAATCATAGACTGCTTGCTTAACCGATCTTCCTTAAAAGATCTGCCATTTCGATAGCACTGACAGCAGCATCCCAGCCTTTATTGCCAGCCTTCGTACCGGCGCGCTCAATAGCCTGCTCCAGTGTATCGCTGGTAATAATTCCAAAAATGGTCGGCACACCCGTGTCCAGTGAAACTTTCGCAATGCCTTTGGCTACTTCGCCAGAAACATATTCAAAATGAGGTGTAGCCCCGCGAATTATTGCACCAAGACAAATTACCGCATCATAACGCTTGCCGGCTGCCATTTTTTGCGCCACCAGCGGCACTTCAAACGCACCCGGCACCCAAGCCACCTCAATGCTTTCTTCAGCCGCATCATGGCGTTTAAGCGCGTCCAGACAACCGCTCAAAAGCTTACCGGAAATAAATTCGTTAAACCGACCAACCACAATGCCAAATCTATAATCCCGCGCAACTAATTGACCTTCATACAGTTTCACCAACAAATTCGCCTCCTCTGGATTAACTTTCCTGCCGTTACAGGCAGCGTTTTGTTAATATATGGCCAAGTTTTTGCTTTTTTGTATCCAAGTAGTCTTGGTTATACCGGCAGGGCAGTATTTCAATAGGGACACGTTCCAGCAAAGTCAGGCCATAGCCTTCCAAGCCCCTTATTTTCCTGGGGTTGTTAGTCAGCAGCCGAATTTGACGCACGCCCAGATCTACCAGAATTTGTGCGCCCACACCGTAATCACGCAAATCAGGCGCAAAGCCCAATTCCTCATTGGCTTCCACAGTATCTTTACCTGCATCCTGCAGGGCGTAAGCCTTGATTTTATTGACTAAACCAATGCCGCGGCCTTCTTGGCGCATATATATTACCACTCCGCATCCTTCCTCTTCAATCAGCCTTAGGGCATTGGCCAGTTGAGAACCACAGTCACAACGCTGCGAAGCAAATACATCGCCAGTCATGCATTCGGAATGAACGCGAACAAGCACCGGAACTTCCGGATTAATCTCGCCTTTCACAATAGCCAGATGTTCATGTTTGTCCACATTATTTTCATAAGCAATAATCCTGAAATCACCGTACTGGGTAGGCAGATGCGCCTCACCGGCACGGCGAACCAGCTTTTCTTTTTGCATTCTGTACTTAATCAACTCTGCAATAGTGATAATCTTCAGATCGTGCTCAAGAATAAACTGCATGAGCTGCGGCACACGTGCCATCGTTCCATCCTCAGCCATAATCTCACAAATGACTCCTGCCGGATATAACCCCGCCATCACTGCCAGGTCGACTGCTGCTTCCGTGTGGCCGGCACGACGTAAAACGCCGCCCTCCATCGCTTTCAGTGGGAAAATATGACCGGGACGCCGCAAGTCACCCGGTTTTGTCTCCGGAGAAATCAGCGCCTGAATCGTTTCGGCCCGTTCCCGCGCAGAAATTCCAGTGGTGGAATGGGTGGAATCAACCGATACTGTAAACGCGGTGAAATGGGCATCCGTGTTGTTTGCCACCATGGGGGGGAGTTCCAACTGGTTAGCCCGCTGTGCTTCCAGCGGAGCACAAATCAGCCCGCGGCCATATTTTGCCATGAAGTTAATAGCTTCCGGCGTCACTTTTTCTGCCGCCATCACTAGATCTCCTTCGTTTTCCCTGTCTTCGTCGTCCACAGCCACAATCATCTTACCCAGTCGCAGATCTTCAAGCGCTTCTTCAATCGTATTGAATTTCACAAAAGCTCACTCCTTATTTATTGAAGAAACCCATTTTGCTTTAAGAAATCCACGGAAATATCTTCTTTCTGCTTTTCATCCCGCTTGGTTAAAAGCAGGCGCTCCACATATTTGCCGATCATGTCATTTTCCAGGTTTACTTTCTCCCCTTCCCTTTTCCTGCCCAGTGTAGTGTGAGAAACAGTATGAGGAATCACTGAAACAGAAAACCAGTCTAAACCCGTGTCTGTCACAGTCAGTGAAATTCCGTCTACAGCAACACTCCCCTTGGGGATGATATAACGCAAAACATCGCACGGAACGCTAAAACGAAAAAGTACTGCATTTCCTTCCAAGCGACGTTCTGTAATATGGCCGATTCCGTCCACATGGCCGCTTACCAGATGGCCGCCAAGGCGGCCGCCAAAGGCCAGCGCACGTTCCAAATTCACCGCATCACCTGGCTTAAGCTCCATTAAGTTGCTCCTGCGCAACGTTTCCGGCATCACATCAACCGCAAACTCCCGAGCTGAAAAAGTAACTACCGTCAGGCAGACACCATTTACAGCGATACTGTCCCCCAACTTCACATTAGTCAGGACTGTCTGTGCAGACAACTGCAGCTGCGCTGTATCAGCCCGCACAGACAACAACTTTACCAATCCCAATTCTTCCACTATACCAGTAAACATGGCGCCTCCTATCGCTACTTGGGATAAACAATATATCCTGTAATCAAAAGATCTGCTTCATAACGGTTTATTTCTATATCCCGCACCTGCCACGCTTCTTCCACAGTCGCTACCCCTTCTCCACCCACCGGAGACGGCGCGCCGCTGCCTCCAAACAGCAGTGGGGCAACAAAGATATTCACTTTGTCTACCAGGCCGTGTTCCAACAGGGAATAATTAAGGTTACTGCCCCCCTCCACTAACACTGACATGATTTCTCGACGACCCAATTCATCCATAACGGCAGGCAACGGCACAAGACCCATCAGGTCCGGTGTGAGCCTTACCAAAGTGACACCGCTTGCCTGCAAAGCAGTAACTCGCTCTTCCGGTGCGCTATCTGTCACAAAAAGCAAAGTGTTCTCCGGTTGTTCAACAATCACCTCGGCAGTCAACGGGGTTCTGGCTTTACTATCAATAATTACACGCAAGGGATTTTTGCTGCCCCCCGGCAGACGTGCCGTCAGTCGTGGGTTGTCGGCCAGCAGCGTGCCGATGCCGACCATTATCGCATCGTGCTGGTGCCTAAGCCCATGAACGTATTCCCGGGAACGCTGGCCGGAAATCCAACGTGAGGCTTTGCTGCGAGTAGCAATTTTGCCATCCAGTGTCATGGCAGCTTTCATCGTTACAAAAGGGCGTCTGACAGTTATATACTTGACAAAAACTTCATTCAGCCGCGCAGCCCTCTCCTCTAAAACGCCTGTTTTAAGTTTGAGGCCTGCTTCCTCCAGTCGGGCGAGCCCCCGTCCATTAACTAGTGGATTTGGGTCGCGCATGCCTACCACAACTTTACGGATGCCGGCCGCAATAATCCGTTCGGTGCAAGGCGGTGTTCTTCCTGTATGGGAACACGGTTCCAACGTTACATAAAGGGTAGCTCCAGCTGCCGCGGCCCCCGCCTCTTCCAGAGCAATAATTTCCGCATGAGGCCCACCCGCCCGCTGGTGATAACCAGTGCCGATTATTTCGCCATCCTTTACCAACACCGCTCCTACCATGGGATTTGGACTGGTGCCGCCAAGCCCTTGCGCCGCCAAATCCAACGCAAGGCGCATATAGCGCTGGTCTGCTTCCATTTCAGCAAACACCTCTTCTTTTTAAGGTAAATAAAAACCCCGGGAGTTTCCCAGGGTTGATGGCACGGAAATAAGCCTTCCTTCTCCCATCCAGACTTTACTGTCGGCTCCGAAATAGCATCGGATCAGCCAATGGCTCGCGGGCTTTACCGCCGGTTAGGAATTGAAGGCTAACCTTCTCACCTGTCCCTGAAGGAATTACAAATAGATTATAGCATAGAGTAGGCATTATACCAACTTTTTTTCTGTCTTGAGCATCTTGATAGCTGCTACCACATCCGTCTCTCCAAAAATTGCCGTTCCCGCTACCAGCACAGTGGCGCCAGCCTCTTTAACCTGCGGCGCTGTTTCCGCAGTGATTCCGCCATCCACCTGAAGATGAATAGGAAGATCCCCAAGCAGCTCTTTTAAACGGCGGATTTTCGCTAAAGCGGACGGAATAAATTTCTGTCCGCCAAAACCGGGATTTACACTCATAATCAACACCAGATCAATGTCAGTCAAAACATATTCCAGCACGGAGAGTGGCGTTGCCGGATTCAGCGCCACTCCGACTTTAACTCCCAAGTCACGAATCATCTGTAACACACGATGCAGATGAGTGCATGCTTCCGCCGACACAGTGATCAAGTCGGCTCCGGCTCGCATAAAAGCCTCCAAATAACGCTCAGGTTTTTCAATCATCAAATGCACATCAAAGAACAATGAAGATTGACTGCGTAACGAGCTGACAACTTGTGGACCGATGGTGATATTAGGAACAAAATGCCCATCCATTACATCAAAATGCAACCAATGCGCTCCGCCTTCCTCAACCTTTTTCACTTCTTCCGCCAGGCGGGAAAAATCGGCAGACAGCAGCGATGGGGCAATTTTAACCATGTCAGTACCTCCTCTCCTGGGTTAAAACCTCGTCCAGAAAGACGAGATAGTTCTTGAAGCGTGACTCAGCTATCTTGCCGGAGGCAACCGCCTTTTTCACAGCACAATCCGGCTCATCCCGGTGTCTGCAGGGAGTAAAACGACACTTTGGAGCAAACAAGGAAAATTCAGGAAAACATAACGGCAATCTTTGCGGGGAAACAGCCGCTAAAAGTAACTGACTAAATCCGGGTGTGTCTGCCACTAAGCCGCCGCAATCCAGCGCCAATAGTTCAACCTGACGTGTAGTATGCCGGCCGCTCTTCAGTCTTTCAGAAATTTCACCGGTGCGCAGCTTTAAGCCGGGCTGAATACTGTTTAGGAGCGATGATTTCCCCACGCCTGACGGACCGGCCAGCACCGAGATTCTGCCGCAGAGTTCCTGTTTCAGTTCTTCTATCCCCTGCCCAAATTTTGCACTAGTCATCAGCAGCAGATATCCGGCACTCTCGTAGAGATTGCGCAAAGATTGCTCCGCTTCCTCATGGGGCAGATCTTCTTTATTCATACAAATAATGGCTCGCAATTGCTCGTTTTCAGCCAACACGAGCAATCTGTCCAAGAGCTGCAGGGAGAGCTGAGGGTTTTGCGGCGCACAGACGATCACCACCTGCTCCACATTGGCAACCTGAGGGCGGGCCAAAAACGTCTCACGCAGTTCAACCGCATCCAAGACTCCTTCCTGCCCGGACAGGGGAGTTATACTGGCGCGATCCCCCACATAGATCGTTGTCCCATCCTTCTTAAAGCGGCCGCGGGCACTGCAGCGGTATTCGACGCCGTCTTCTGCCCGCACATCATAAAAACCGCCTACTGCTCTAATAATAATTCCCCGCAGCACCTTCACCCCTAGTTCTATGGAAAATTTCTGATCTCCACATTATTTTGCCAACGCACTTCCACTTCTCCGCTGCCTAAACCGAAAGTGACAATCTGTTCACCTGTACTTCGAAACTTCTCTGTCCGCTCACCAGCAGCATCGCGAACAATTACGGTTACTTCCTCGCCTACAGGAATATCATTAGTGGGAATTTGAATCTCATGTCTTTGCAATCCGGGCTGCCCGGGACCTTTGCTGACAGTCAAATCTACCAAAGTTCCGGCCTGCACTAACTCACCGGCTGCGGGAATTTGATCGATCACCTGCCCAGCCGTAAAGGTATCACTATCATCCTCCGCTACAAAGCGCAATTCAAGACCAAAAAGTTCCAGCCATTTTTTTGCGTCCTCCAAATTCAGCCCGCGCAAATCACGCACGGGGAAAGGTTTACCCCCGATACTTACATTTATTGTTACCGTGGACCCCCTGGAAATACGATGTCCCCTGCCGGGATTCTGAGCAATGACTGTTCCGGAGAGCTCCTCGCTGTGTCGTTCCAGAACTTCTACCGCAAATCCCTGCCCTTCTAAAAGCAGTGTGGCTTCACGCACCATTTTCCCCATCACATCTGCGACTTCAACCAGATCCGGCCCGGTACTCAGGACAAGTTCAATTTCCCGACCTTTTTTAACGACCCGCCCGGCCGCTGGCGATTGGCTAATCACATAGCCCGCCGGCACAAGATCACTGACCACTTGGTCTGACACGCGGTGAGCCAGCCCTGCGTCAGCTAAAATGCTTGCCGCCTGAGACAATAATTCCCCTTCCACCACCGGCACTTCCACATCAGGGACAATCCAGTATGCACGCAAGGTCAGAACACCATATATCAGCAAGGCAATCATTAGCAATGCTGCAACGAGCGCTGCCCGATGGATCGGCTTCAACCTTCTTTTTTTGTTTGAATTTAAATTTTTCGTCTGGCTGAGGTTAGGAGTAAACAACTGTTCAGTGGCCACATTTTCTTTGCCGTTTAAAAAATTCGACAACTCGCCGGACATTTCCCGTGCTGAGATGTAGCGGTTCTCCGGATTCTTTTCTGCCGCTTTGCGAATAATACGCTCGACAGCGATAGGGATTTGCGAATTAATTTCCCGCGGCTTTGGAAACGGCTCCTGGATATGTTTTAGCGCCACCGAAACAGGAGAATCGCCGCTGTATGGAACTTTTCCCGTCAGCATTTCGAAAAGCACAATGCCAAGTGAGTAAATATCGGACTTTTCATCTGTTTGGCCGCCGCTTGCCTGCTCCGGTGAAAAATAATGAACCGAACCTAAGAAAGCATCGCTGTAAGTTACTGTGGAGGCAGTCACAGCTTGAGCGATACCGAAATCAGTCACTTTTAAGCGTCCGTCCTCACCAATCAAAATATTGTGAGGCTTAATATCGCGATGGATAATGCCATGTTTATGGGCTTTACTTAAAGCGTGAGCTATCTGACAGGCATAATCCACCGCCATGCGTACCGGCAAACGGCCAAGGTCATCAATCAATTCCTTTAAAGACTGCCCTTGAATATATTCCATCACAATATAGCGGATGCCGTCTTCCTCACCCACATCGTAAATACTCACAATATTCGGATGGGAAAGGCTGGCAGCAGCTTGTGCTTCCCGGCGAAAACGGCGAACAAAATCAAGGTCGCTCACATATTCAGGGCGCAATACTTTAATTGTCACATGGCGGTTAAGCAGATTGTCCATCCCTTTAAAGACAAAGGCAGTCCCGCCATCGCCAATTTTTTCTACCACCTGGTAGCGCTTCCCCAAAATCTTGCCAATCATCTCGTCACCTCAGTCATCAAACCGACATTATGAAGCGATCACTAGTATTGCCGTTATATTATCAATGCCACCCCGCTCATTAGCCTGCTCAACCAACCGTTCCAGAATAACTTCCGGCGGGTCAGCTGCCTGAAGCTCAAAAAGCAGCTCTTCATCATCCACCAACCCATAGAGACCGTCAGTGCAAAGCAGAAAAAGATCACCAGCTTGCAGCAAAAATTTTTGAATATCATATGACGGTGCATGCTCCGTACCCAGGGCCTGAGTCAGAATATGGCGCTGAGGATGGCTTTTCTTCTCTTCTTCACTAATCTGACCGGAACGAGCCAGTTGCGACACTAAGGTATGGTCTTCAGTAAGCATCTCCAAGCGGCCTTGGCGCAGCAAATATGCGCGGCTGTCGCCGATATGCCCAATCCATGCCTGCCCTGAAACAGCAAAAAGCAACGTCAGTGTTGTCCCCATTCCGACGCACTCTGTCCCATTACCGCCTGCCAGGAGAATTTTATCGTTGGCGGCAGTTAATATTTCTGCTAAATACGGCTCAATAGCGCAGCCTTCTCCAACTTTCTCCTGAAGCGTTAGCCGTTGCTCTATCAAAGATTGTTTAACAGTTTCCAGGGCAAGCGTGCTGGCCACTTCTCCGGCGGCATGTCCACCCATCCCGTCAGCCACGGCAAAAAGAGAAAGTGCTCCTTCCTGCCAAATAAGATAGCCGTCTTCATTTTTTTCTCTCACTCTTCCCGGATGGCTAATCCCCGCAGCTCTCATTACTTTCACCCTTTGCATGCTAACAATCCCCACTCATCTTGTTACTTAACTGCCCGCAGGCTGCGGCAATATCTGCACCCAGCCTGCGTCTGACAGTCACCTTAAGGCCGCTGCTACGCAAGGCAGCCACAAATGCCTGCATGACCGGCTGAGGACTGGGGCTCAGCCCTAATTCCGGCACCGCATTAAAGGGAATCAGATTAAGATGACAAGCTCTTTTTTTCAGAAGGAGCGCCAGCTCACGTGCTTCTTTAATCCCATCATTTAAGCCTTCAATCAGCGTATATTCATATGTTATCCGCCGGCCTGTCAACTTAGAGTACTCATCACAAGCGGCAAGCAGTTCTTCCATCTGATATTTTTTGTTAATCGGCATTATTTTATCTCGCAGAGTATTGTTTGACGCATGGAGCGACACTGCCAAAGTAAGCGGCAGTTTAAGTGCTGCCAATTCCCTGATTTTTGGCACCAGCCCGGCAGTAGAAAGTGTCACATGGCGCAAACTCATCCCGAGCCGTTGGGGATCTCTTACCGCTTCGAGAAAAGGCACCATGGCGGCAAAATTGTCGAGCGGTTCACCTGTGCCCATCAGAACCAAGCTTTTTAATTCCTTGCCTTGTGCAGACAATTCCTCTTTAATTTGCAGCACTTGAGCCAAAATTTCTGCGGCAGAAAGATTGCGGCCAAAGCCGGGCAATCCCGAAGCGCAAAAAATGCAGCCCATTTTACAACCAACCTGTGTCGAGATACAGGCACTGTAGCCGATATTATAAGGCAGGCCAACTGTCTCCACCATCTGACCGTCTGCCAACGCAAATAGATATTTCTCCGTTCCGTCTCTTGATACCTGCCGCTTTACCGTCTCCAAAAAACCGATTTCAGCAAATTCGCTCAATTGCTGGCGTAATGATTTTGGCAAATTAGTCATCTCCGCGAATGAGCGGGCACCTTTCTGATAAAGCCAGACCAAAATCTGCCCAGCTCTGTACGCCGGGTGGCCAAGCCCGGACAATAGAACCGCAAATTGCTCAGGGGATAATGCCAAGATATTAATTTTTTTCCTCATCCAACACACGTCCTTACCGCTTGGCGCATGAGTTAACGTTGCTGCCGCTCAATGCGCTCATTCCTCAAGCAAGTATACCAAACCGACCGCTAAATTGCAATGCGGCCAGTAGGCCGCCATTTTCTTTCAATTATCGCTTTTTTAAAAGGCTGAAGAAAAACCCATCCAAGCGATGGCGCTGCGGCAGCAAGTGAACTCCAAATTCGCCAACTCCTGCTTGGCACTGCGGCGGCAGACTGGAAGCAAGCTCTCCCAAAGACAAATCTCGGTTATTTAATAGAGTATGGGCAACCACTTCTTCTGTTTCTTCCGGCTCATTAGTACACGTGCAGTAAAGCATGGCTCCCCCAGGTTTCAACACAGAAAGAGCAGCCTGAACAAGCTCTTTCTGCAACTGTGCCAACTCAAAAATATCTTTTTCCTCAATGCGCCACTTTAAATCCGGTTTTCGCCGCAGCACACCCAGTCCGGAACATGGCACGTCTAATAAAATTCTGTCGAAAAACCCCTGCTTAAGCGGGTCGATTTCCCTTGCATCCAGACAGAAGGTACGCACATTATCCACCCTTAAACGGCGACAGTTTGCTTCCACCAGTGCCAAGCGGTGCGGATAAATATCTAATGCCAGAACTTTTCCCTGGTTTTCCATCAGTTGAGCCAAGTGCGTTGTCTTCCCACCGGGAGCACTGCAGCAATCCAGCACATCCTCGCCCGGAAGTGGCGCCAAAATCCTGGCGGCGAACATAGCGCTTTCCCCTTGTACTTGAAACAACCCCTGCCTGTACGCAGCCAAAGAAGTCAGACGTCCGCCGGTTTTAAAAATAACTCCTTCGGGAGCCGCCAAGCTGGGGGCAGCTTCGACCCCTTCCCCCGCTAAAGAAGTCAGCAAACCCTCCCTGGTCGTCAGCAACGTATTGACACGAGCCGTCAGCGGCGCAGGCCTGTTATTTGCTTGCAGCAATTCCTCAGTCTCCTGAGAACCATATTGTGCCAGCCAGCGCTTCACTAACCACTGAGGATGAGCATGGCGCAGAGCAAGGTAGGCTGACTCGTCGTCGGAGCGCTCCGGCCAAGGCAAACTATCCTTTTGCCGCAAAGCACCTCTCAACACACCGTTAACAAAAGGGGCCAACCCCTTCTTTTTCCCCTTTTTAGCCAACTCCACCGTGGCATACACTGCGGCAGAGGCAGGAATCCTGTTTAGATAAAAGAGCTGGTAAAAACCGATGCGCAAAATTTGCAAAAGCGAAGCATCAATTTTTTCCACAGGACGCGCGGCAACTTGGCTGATCATCCAATCGAGCGTCAGCCTATGGGTGATTACACCGTAGGTTATTTCCGTCGCCAACCCCTTATCCCGCTGCTCCATGGGCGCTGCGGCCAACACCTCGGCCAGAGCCAGATTAACAAACGCCCCGTCCTCTTCCACCCGCTGCAACGCCATTAGGCTGGCTTCTCTGGCATCCCTTTTTCGCCGCTTATCCATCTTAATTCCGTCTGTCACGCAAAATCAACAGCCGGATCAGCTGCGTGATAGCAACTGCAGCCGCAGCAAGATAAGTCAAAGCCGCTGCGTTTAATACCTGCCGCGTGGGTCCTACTTCATCACGGCTGATAAAACCGCTCCCCTCCAGCAGTGCGACTGCACGAGTAGAAGCGTTAAATTCAACCGGCAAGGTGATTATTTGAAATAAGACAGCAAAGGAGAAAAAGAGAATCCCCACATCCATTAGCCACGCCAAACCTTGGCCGGCACCTCCAAAGAGAAAGCCGATGAAGAATAAAGGAACAGCCATCCGTGAACCAATATTGGCTACAGGAAAAATATTATTGCGAAAAGCCAGCGGCATGTAGCCTTCTCCATGCTGGATGGCATGACCGGCTTCGTGAGCCGCGATGCCAAGGGCAGCCAAAGAACTGCTTTGATAAACGCCGGGCGAGAGACGGACCACACCGCTTCTTGGGTCATAATGATCAGTTAGATGCCCTTGTCCCTGCTCCACCGCAATATTACTTAGCCCGGCAGCATCCAGCAGCCGTCTTGCCGATTGAGCGCCGCTGATTCCGGAACGAGCAAAAACGCGCGAGTATTTTCCGTAAGCTGACTGAACCCTTGTTTGCGCCCATAGGGCAAAAACAAATGCCGGCAATATTATAATCCAAGTGGCATCAGGTAAGAACATGAACATTTGTCTCTCCTCCTCCGATAAAGAATTTAATCGCTTTCTCCACCGCATCGAGACTTACACCGGTATTATGGCAAGGTCCGTTAGGTCTGTTATTGGTAATGCCAAGCACCGGCAAAGGAATACAATCCAAGATGCCGCTCGTCAAATCTCGTTCACAAGCTACTGCCACAATAGCGCGTGGCCTGATTGTCTTTACCGCTTCCCTGGCCAGCGTACCCCCGGTGGCAATCCGCAAGTGGACGCCGAGCCGCTTGCATAAAGCCAGCAGAGCTCCTACTTGGCAAGCTCCGCAATCGGTACAGTTCTCCAGCTTACTGGTAATTCGGTGTTCGCAATCCCTCTCCTGTAAACAGTGGGGCAGCAACACCAGCAGTTGCTGCGGTTGAAGCCTGCCTTTTTTTGCCCGCACCAAGTGGTTGTTTACTTCCACAAAAGAACGCTGGATTTTATCTTGGGCTATTTTAAACGCTTTTCCTACCCACAGCACTACCGGATAAAGCAAGGAAACCGTAAAATTGATAGGTTTGTTCAAGAAAACTATATTTTTATCTGAGACAATGGAAAGCACAATGCCCACAAATCCCAGACCGATCACTGCCAGACAAGCCAGCACCACAGTCACGGCAATTACCAGCAGATAGCGAAACAGCCCGGCATCACGTTGAAAGAAGGTGAGCCAAGCATACGCCAGCGCCCCGGCAAACAACAACATTGTGACTGCGAGCAAACTCAAATATAATCTCTTTTTAATCACTGGCGCGCCACCTCCTGTCTTTATTGTACTATACAGCAGCTTATTTTCCAAGTATCGCCCCGGGGAGCAGCAAATTGCCCCTCAGAAAAGCGGCGGCATCCATTATTTTTTTACCTGGAGGCTGCAGCAGGGAGATGCAGTACGCGCCATCACCGGTGCCAACCAAAATCCCTTCTTTACCAGCCGCCAGCACTTGCCCACAATTTGCGCCGCTCAAATGAAGCGGACGTCCGGCCCAGATTTTAAGACGCTCACCCTTAAACCGTGTATACATGCCAGGCCAGGGACTCATGCCCCGTATTTGGTTATGAATCACGCCAGTACTGGCAGACCAGTCCAACATTTCTTCCTCTTTTGTTAATGGTGGTGCCAAAGTGGCTAGGTTGTCGTCTTGCGCTACTTTTTTTGCCGTGCCCGCCAAAATCGCCGTCACCGCCTCCACAATCAGCTTCGCACCCAAATCTGTCAATTTATCGTGCAAATCACCGCTTGTTTCATTAAGGCCAATAGGGACTGAATCCTGTAAAATTATATCCCCTGTATCCATCCCCTCATCCATCTCGATAATAGTTATCCCGCTTTCGCAATCACCTGCCAAGACCGCCCGGTGGATAGGCGCAGCACCGCGCCAGCGCGGCAATAACGAAGCATGAACATTTAGTGCGCTAATCCTCGGCACAGCAAGAATCTGCGGCGAAAGGATTTTTCCGTAGGCAGCCGTTACCAGAAAATCGGGCGAGATGCTTTGCAGCCAGGCCGCAAATTCCGCGGTTCTGATTTTTACTGGTTGAAACAACGGAATCCCCAGCGCTTGCGCTCTCAGCTTAACAGGCGACGGCAAGATTTTTTTCCCCCGGCCGCTTGGACGATCAGGCTGCGTAACGACAGCCGCAACCGTAAAGGATTTTTGCAGCGAATCCAGCGCATAAAGCGCAAACTCCGGCGTACCGAAGAAAACTATCCTTGTCTCCTTCATCCTTTTTCACGACCCACTTCTCCGTTTTGCTCACCTATAAAACAAGTCACTCTGTCCACAAACAGAATCCCGTCAAGATGGTCAATCTCATGCTGAAAGGCACGTGCCAGCAAGCCGGAGGCACAAATTCGCACCATGTTGCCATCCGGATCAGTTGCCTGAACAATCACAGTTTCATCCCGTTCCACTTCACCGGCCACACCCGGGAAACTTAGGCAGCCTTCCGCTGCCTTTTCTCTGCCTTTTCTTTCAATAATATGCGGGTTTATCAGTTTCAATAATCCGTTTTGGTCCTGCACGTCAATTACAATCAGGCGCTTGGCGATTCCTACCTGGGGAGCAGCCAAGCCAACGCCTTCAGCGGCATACATCGTCTCCGCCAACTCATCCAAAAGTTTCTTAACCTGAGGCGTAATTTTCTTGACTTCTAAGGCCACTTCCCGCAGCGCAGGATCCCCTTTTGTTCTAATGACTCTGCTTGCCATCTTCTTCGTCCTCTCCAGTTCGGCAATTTTTTGCAGACTACAGCAAACTCTGCGGCTCCACATCCAACACAAGGCGAACCGAGCCAGACAGCAGACTTTTGCGAAAGCTTTCTGCTGCCTCTCGCACCTTATGCAACAACGGCTCCAAGGCATCTCCGCGCGCGACCACTTGCCAACGAAACTGGCCTTTAATCCGTTCAAGAGGGCAAGGAGACGGTCCGAGAATTTCTGTTTCCTCTAAGAGCGCGGCCAGCAAGGCAGCTGCCTCTACCACTTTGCCCTCTTCGGAACCAATCAATAACAAGCGGATAAACATCGCATAGGGAGGATACCCCAATTCTTGCCGCGCCTTACTCTCCTGAGCAAAAAAAGACTCGAAATCATGGGTTCTCGCTGCCTGAATCGCATAGTGATCCGGTGTGTAAGTCTGCACAAGCACTCTGCCGCCAAAATTTCCCCTGCCCGCCCTGCCGGCTACCTGAGTCAGCAATTGGAATGTCCGCTCTCCCGCCCTGAAATCAGGCAGATTAATGGTAGTATCTGCGGTAATAACACCCACCAAAGTTACATTGGGGAAATCCAGGCCTTTTGCCACCATCTGAGTACCGATTAACACATCTATGCTGCCACTTTTGAAGGCGCTAAAGATTTTCTGATATGCCCCTTTACGGGCAGTGCTATCGGCATCCACCCTGGCTGCCCTGAAAGCAGGGAAATACTTGATTAGCTCTTCTGCAACTTTTTGCGTTCCTGTGCCAAAATGCCTGATATAGCGGCTGGCACAGACCGGGCACTCAGAGGGGTACGGCTCACCGTAATTACAATAATGACAACGGAGCACTTCTTCAGCTAAATGAAACTTAAGAGATACGTTGCACATTTTACAACGCATCACAAATCCGCACCCACGACAGAGCACAAAGGTGGCATATCCCCTGCGATTTAATAACAAGATAGCCTGTTTCTTTTCCTGTTGCACCTTTTCCAGCGCACTTAACAAGGCGCGGCTAAAAATACTGCGATGTCCTTCCTTTAGTTCCTGACGCATATCTACCACATCCACCGGAGGCAATGGTCGGTTTTCCACCCTTTCCGGCAGAAGGCACAAAGCGTAATCCCCGCTAAGTGCGGCGTTGTAAGATTCCAGGGAAGGAGTTGCACTCCCTAACAGCAAGGCTGCTCCATGTTTTTTTGCGCGCCATAATGCCACATCCCGAGCGTGATAGCGGGGCGCCTCATCCTGTTTATAGCTGGCTTCATGTTCCTCATCCAAGACAATAAGTCCCAATTGCTTAAACGGAGCAAACACTGCGGAACGAGCCCCCACAACTACCAAGGCCTCCCCTGTAATAATACGCCGCCATTCATCGTACCGTTCCCCGGCAGATAGCCGACTATGCAACACGGCAACCAGTCTGCCAAAGCGCGCAACAAACCGTTCAATCATCTGCGGTGTCAGGGCTATTTCCGGTACAAGCACAATGCTGCCCATTCCGGCGGCAGCCACCTTGCCGATTGACTGCAGATAGACTTCTGTTTTGCCGCTGCCTGTCACGCCATGCAACAGGACAACTTCTTGCCCGCTCCCACTCCTCGCTGATTCCACCTGCCTAATTGCCTCAGCCTGCGATAATGTCAACTCTATAGAGCTCGTTGCCAAAAAAGTTTCTCCGGCCAACGGGTCACGGCGCACGAACTGCTCACAAATATCAATCCAGCCTTTTTCCGCCAAGGAGTGAATGGTGGCCCGGCTTACTCCCGCATCAACCAGCGCCGCAAGCGCCATGGAGCCGTGCTCACGCAACAATTGCAGCGCTAATTCCTGTTTCTTTCCCATTGGCAAAGCAGCTTGCCCTGCCGACAGCAAGTGAGCGCTTTGCACTTTTTTTTGCCCAATGCCACGGAATTCACGATTATTTAGCTTAATTATACCTTTCTGCTGCAGGCGGCGCAACTCATCCGCACGTTTCGTTGCCGGAAATAATTTCTGCCAGACAGCCAAGGACGCCGGGCCGTTTTCCCTCAACCACAGCAGTTCGGGCCTCTCCGAATCGACACCTTCCAGCAAAGTCACCCATTTTGACGTAGTAAAACGCAAGCCGGCTGGAACCATGGCCTGCAACAAATCCGTTCTGCGGCAAAGCCATCTTGCCGCGCCCCAGGCCGACAATTCAATTAGTTCTTCGCTTAACACCGGCGCGTCATCAAGAAGCGCGGCAATTTCTTTATATTCAAAATCTTTCTGCCCCTGCCCCTTGTCTCCCGCTCCAGTTGTGACGGCAATACAGTATCCTTCCAAGCGTTGCCCGCCAAACGGGACAACTACCCGGCTCCCAGCCTGAATCTCCATGCCTTGAGGCACCCGATATGTAAAAGACCTATCCAGGTTATCACTTTTAATTCCGACGATGATTTCCGCTAAAGCTTCCACTGATTTCCTCCGGCTTCTATTAATATAGAGATGTATTCCACATCATGCAACGTTCCCCTTGTGCAACATGAAAAACAACAAGTATAATAGTACTGGAGGGATCTGACCATGTACAGAAAATTTTCAAAGATTATCCTTGATAACCGCTCTTGGCTGATCTTGGCAGCTCTATTTTTTATGGGCGGCACGTTGCTCATGTTTGCCGCATTATCCTATGATCCGCTGCTGTTGCCCATGATGGAAGAAAGCGCGCTGACAATGTTAAAAGAATTGACAGAGCAGGTCTTTGGCGGTCATCCTCTGCGGGGCGTAGCTATTCTCTTTTTAAACAATACTTTTGCTTCACTCCAAGTCATGGCGCTAGGCGTATTCTTAGGAATCGCCCCGCTCTTTTCCGCCATGGCCAATGGCGCAATTTTGGGCACAGTCGCTTTTCAGCTGACACATGAATTTGCCCAGCCGCTGCCGCTACTGTTAGCGGGCATTTTACCCCACGGCGTTTTTGAGCTACCTGCCTTTTTGATAAGTGTGGCTCTGGGACTGAAACTGGGCTACCATCTCATCTTTCCGCTTCCCGGTCACAGCCGCCGTGCAAGCCTAAGAGACATCTTCAAAGAAATCAGCATTGTTCTGCCGATTATTTTTATCTTTCTATTCTTAGCAGCACTGATTGAAGTTTTCATTACTCCGGCAGTACTGGCCTTTTTTCTCCCCAGATAGAGATCTCTGCGGCAGCAGCCGCAGAGATCTCTATCAATGCATAGCACCCTTACCCTCCTCAACTAAATTGAGGCTTTTTTCACGAAATTTCCGTAGCAATATTCATCATTCTCTTAATTTCCCTGATAATTTCCCTTGCCACCTCAAGCTTTGACATCCGAGCAAGCTGTCTCTCCTGGCCGTCCCTGAAATAAAACTTTACAACATTAGTATCAGTATTAAAACCGGCGCCGTCCTCCGTCAGATCATTAGCCACAATCAATTCAAGATTTTTGCGGAACAATTTAGCCAACGCGTTCTCCCGCAAATTATCTGTTTCAGCCGCAAAACCTACCAAAATCTGATTTTGCTTATATTTGCCAAGCTCCGCGAGAATATCCGGAGTTCTCACTAAAGACAGGACCATGTCTCCGTCTTTTTTGATTTTCGTTTCTTGCACGCCGGCAGGACGGTAATCTGCCACCGCCGCCGCTTTTACGACGACATCCATTTCCGGGTACAAATTAAGCACCGCGGCATACATTTCCTGCGCTGTCGTAACATGCACTATGTTGACACCTGCCGGCGCCGGTAACGTTACCGGACCGGACACTAAAGTCACTTCTGCTCCCTGCTCCGCCGCAGCCTTTGCTACCGCATAACCCATCTTCCCGCTCGAATGATTTGTCAAGTAGCGAACCGGGTCGATAGCTTCTCTCGTGGGGCCGGCAGTAACAAGCAGCCGCACCCCTCTTAGCTCCGTTGACGGCAAAAGAAGAGATTTGGCTGCGGCAAAAATAATGTCCACAGGCGCCAGGCGTCCGCCCCCGCAGTCTCCGCAGGCAAGTTCGCCCTCTGTCGGCGGAACAAACCTGTAACCGCGCATAGTAAGCTTGTCTATATTCTCTTGAACGGCAGGATTTTCGAGCATCTTTGTATTCATGGCCGGAGCTAAGAGCACGGGACAGCCGACTGCCAGCAACGTGGTGGTCAGCAAATCATCAGCAATGCCGACAGCCAACTTGCCGAGGCAGTTGGCTGTGGCCGGGGCAACTAGCATAAGGTCGGCCGCCTGCGCCAACCCCACATGGTCAACAGTATAAAGCCGGCTGCCCGCGAACAGGTCGTCATACACCCTGTTGCCGCTCACCGTCTGAAAGGTGAGCGGAGTTACAAACTGTTTGGCTGCAGCCGTTAATATCACCCTTACGTCGGCACCTTCCCTGACAAAAAGCCGACAAAGCTCAACCGCTTTATAAGCGGCGATCCCGCCTGTAACACCAAGCACAACCTGCTTGCCGGAAAGCATGGGCAAGCCCTCCTCACTATTTTAACCGTTCGTACCCTACTCTCCCCAAATTGATTTCTTCCAAGGCGATGGAAACATCTTTCATCGATTGAGAATCCACCATCCTGCGCGCACCTTCATTAAGCATCCGCGCCCGTTTGGCAGCAGCAATCACCAACGTATACTTGCTATCAACTTTATTTATCAGCGTATCAATGGAAGGGTAAATCACGCCTTAACCTCCTCTGCGATAGTTTGAATCAACTCTCTGTTACGTCTGGTCCGCAGTTTTTCCGCCTGAATGATGGCAAAAATTCTATCACGGGCATCATCCACACGATCGTTCACTACGATATAATCATATTTTGGTGACAATGCCACTTCCTGGGCTGCTGCAGCCAAACGGCGCTGCAAACTTTCCAACGATTCCGTTCCCCTATTTATAATGCGTGTGCGCAATTCCGCTCCCGATGGCGGAAGAAGAAAAACGAAAACACCTTCAGCACATGACTCCATCACCTGAATGGCACCCTGAGTATCAATTTCCAGAATCACATCACATCCTGCTGCCAGCACTTTCTCGACTGTACTGCGCGGAGTTCCATAGTACTGACCATAAACGCAGGCATACTCTAAAAAATCCTGCTCAAACAAAGCCTGCTCAAATTCTTCATGACTAACAAAAAAATAGTTAACCCCGTCCTGTTCACCGGTACGGGGCTCTCGTGTAGTCTTTGACACTGACAAGACCAATTCCGGGCAACGGTCAAGCAGAGCCCTGCATACCGTTCCTTTGCCAGCTCCTGAAGGCCCGGAAACAACTATCAGCAAACCCTGCTTAGCCACAGCTCCCTTCAACCTCTATTCTTCTTCTTCTACCGCACTGACCTCTTTGGTGTGCAGCCTGTGCTTTACAGTTTCCGGCTGGACGGCGGATAAAACTACATGCCCGCTGTCAGTCACTATCACTGCACGAGTCCGCCGACCATATGTGGCGTCAATCAGCATCCCACGATCTCTGGCTTCGGTGATGACCCGTTTGATGGGTGCCGATTCCGGACTAACAATGGCGATAATCCGATTTGCTGAAACAATATTGCCAAACCCGATGTTAATCAGCTTGATCTGCAAGGTGGAAACCTCCTTTAATCGATCACAACGTCTCCGAAAAATTGGTTGACTCTGCTAATAGTATAACGGAAATCATGGGAAAGATGCAAGAGTTAAATCTATCAGGCAAATACTCTCTTACTCAATATTTTGCACTTGTTCACGTATTTTCTCCAATTCGGTTTTCATTTCCACTACCAGCTTGGCCAGCAAATAATCATTAGCCTTGGAGCCCACTGTATTAACCTCGCGGAGTAATTCCTGCGTTAAAAAGTCAAGTTTACGACCAACCGGTCCTTTTTCCAGCAGTGCTGCCTGAAATGCCGTCAGGTGACTAGTCAGCCGAACTAATTCTTCAGTCACATTACTTCTGTCTGCAAAAATAGCCGCCTCCGTTAAAACTCTAGCCGGATCAAAGTCGGCCTGACCCAGTAATTCCCGCAATCGCTCCTCCATTTTTTTTTGGTACTCGTCCACCACCTGCGGGGCGCGATTTTCTACCAATTTGGCAGTTACTGCCAAATCTTTCAGTCGTTTGTTAAAATCAACCGCCAGCCTTTCCCCTTCTTCCCTCCGCTGGATAACAAGCTGAGTTAAAGCTCTGCTTAGAACCGGCTCAAGCAAAAGCCAGAACTTATCACTATCTGTTTGCTCTTTCTCTACACGTAAAACATCAGGGAAGCGAGACAAAACATCCAAGCTCGGCAGTTCCTTCACCGCGCAGAAGCTGCTCAGTTGAAGCAGAGCCTGGTAGTAAGCTTGAGCCAAATCACGGTCTATAGTTACCTGAACAGTATCTGCCGAGTCGGCTCGCCAGGAAAGATACACATCCACCCTGCCTCTGCCCACAGCCTGCTGGACACTTTTGCGCACCCGGTCTTCCAAGGACTGAAGTTCCCGGGGCAGGCGGATAGCCACATCCAAATATCTGTGGTTTACAGAACGGATTTCCACCTTAAAACGAATGGTTTCATCCGGACAGCTTTCTGCCAGCCCAAATCCTGTCATACTCCGAATCATATTAAATCCTCTCTTAGTCCTCCATATTTTTCTTGCTGACAATCATTCTATCAGAAAACATATCTTTCTCCAAGAGTTCACTACACAAAGCCGGCTATTCACTTTTAAATACCACCAATCGCGGCAGAATCAGTATTCTCCCCACATGCAAAATCATACTAATCACTGTCGGCAGCAAAGCAGCTAAGATAATCACACCCCACTCAGCAAGTGTCAACGGAACGGTGACAAAGACAGAAGCAAGCGGCGGGTAGTATAGAACGACCAGCAGCAGCGCAAATGATGAAAAGACTGCTGCCAACAACCAGCCATTGCTAAAAAAACCAGACAAAGAAAGGGTACCGTTTTCGTAGCGGCAGGAAAAGACGTATAAAAGCTGTGCCACAATCAGCGTAGCAAAAGTCATTGTTCTGGCCGTATCCACATCCGTCCCCTGCTCCAGCGCCCAAGCGAAGACTAGTACGGTGGATACGCCAATCAGGCAGCCTCGCCCTAAGATCTTTTGCCAAAGTCCGCGCGCAAAAATCCCTTCCTGCGGATGACGGGGTGGGCGATCCATCACCCCTTTTTCCGTAGGCTCCACCCCTAAAGCCATAGCCGGCAAACCATCCGTCACTAAGTTAATCCATAGAATTTGAATAGCCCTTAACGGTAAAGGAAGACCGGCCAGCATCGCAATAAACATTGTTAAAATTTCCCCTGTATTGCATGCCAACAAAAAGCGGATGAACTTCCTGATATTGTCATTAATACTGCGTCCTTCTTCCACCGCCGCAACAATGGTGTTGAAATTATCATCTGCCAGCACCATAGAAGCCGCTTCTCTGGTTACATCGGTACCCGTTTTACCCATGGCAATGCCGATATCAGCCTCTTTTACTGCCGGCGCATCGTTTACCCCGTCCCCCGTCATGGCTACCACATGACCTCGACGCTTCAGCGCTCGAACGATACGCAGTTTATGCTCAGGCGTGACTCGGGCATAAACATAAGTACTTTCCACGGCTTTCTCCAATTGCAGATCACTAGTCTCATCTAATTCACCGCCGGTCATGACACGGCCGTCAGGTGGCAATAAGCGCAACTTCCTGGCAATGGCCAGAGCAGTAGTCTTATGATCTCCGGTAATCATCACAGTTTTAATTCCGGCCTTACGGCACTTCTGAATCGCAGGCATTACCTCAGGACGCGGCGGATCCATCATCCCAAACAGACCGGCAAAAATCAAATTCTCTTCCAAATCCTCAGATAATTGCTGCCCCGGCGCCACCGGTCTGTAGGCTACCGCTAAGTTCCGCAACGCCATGCTGGCCATAATTTCTGTTTTTTCAAACACATCTTTACGCAAAGCAGCAGAAAAATCCATAACCTGACCATTGTAAAATATCTTATTGCATAGTGAAATTATTATTTCAGGAGCACCTTTAACATAAAGCAGATTCCCTTTTTGACTGCTATATAGTACGGACATCCGCTTGCGTAAGCCATCAAACGGTATCTCCCCCACCCGCCTGTTCTGCCTCTCCAAATCTTCCAACCAAACCCCGGCCCGAGCGCCGGCGACGAGCAATGCTCCTTCTGTGGGATCGCCATGGATGCCCCACTCCGCTCTGCTGCCGCCACGCCAGATCGCCTTAACCTCCAGATTGCCTTTGCGCAGTTGAGCATTATTGCACAAAACGGCCGCAGTCAAAGCAAGCATTAATCCTTGCTCCGAATTTGCTTTGAGCGGCTGTCCGCCTGCAGAAAACCGCCCTTGGGGGAGATAGCCCTCTCCCTCGACCTGGTACTGTTGCCCGCCAGCCCAGACCTCCTGCACGTTCATTTTATTTTGAGTCATTGTGCCTGTTTTATCGGCACAAATCACTGTAGCACATCCCAGGGTCTCTACCGCCGGCAAGCGCCGCACTATGGCATTCTTGCGTACCATGCGCTGCACCCCCACCGCCAACGCGATTGTCACTACTGCGGGCAACCCCTCAGGGATGGCCGCAACCGCTAAAGAAACCCCCGCCATAAACATTTTGTAAGCCGGCAAGCCCTGGGCCAAGCCCATTGCCACCACCAGACCGCAGATTAACGCACAACCTGCCACCAGCAATCGCCCCATTTGCTCAAGGCGTTTTTGCAGCGGAGTAGCTTCTTCCCCCGCTTCCTGCAGCAAATGTGCAACCAGACCCATTTCAGTCTGCATACCGGTAGCAACCACAACACCGCTCGCCCGGCCGCCCACAGCCATTGTTCCCATAAAGACCATATTAACACGATCCCCGAGTGAACTGCCCATACAGCCAGGCACTTCCACCTGCTTACTTACCGGCTCTGACTCACCGGTTAAAGAAGCTTCATTTACTGACAGCTGACGAACTTCTCCCAGCCTGATATCTGCCGGGATACGGTCCCCTGCTTCAATTAGCACTATATCACCCGGCACCAGCTTTTCAGCCGGTAACTCAAGGCGGACTCCGTCACGAACTACGCGAGCCATGGGTGCCGTTAGCTCCTTTAGTGCCTCAAGTGATCTTTCCGCCCTGTATTCCTGCACAAAGCCTAACACTGCATTAACGAGCACAATTACGATTATCACCAAAGCATCAGTATATTCCCCAAGAAATCCGGAGAGCAATGTGGCGCCAAGCAGCACTAAAACCATAAAGTCACGAAACTGGAAACAAAAAAGGAGCAGCAAAGACGTCTTCTGTTTTTCCGTTAAAAGATTAGGGCCGGTTTTTCGTAGTTTGTCCGCCGCCTCATCCCGAGACAATCCCTGTTCTACTTTTACCTGAAAATACTGCAGGGTATTCTGAAATGTCATTCCGGACCATGGTAGTTGGCTCATAGCTTCACCTCATTTGGGAACTATTTTCCTTTACGCCATATATATTGCGCCCCCAAATAAAAAAGACGCTTTCATCTCATGCAAATCCAAACCATGTAATCCGCGGTGGTTGTCATAGGCAACTCCTGCTGATATACTACTCTGTAAATCCCCTGCCTTATAAATCCCCTCTCCCTCTGGGAGAGGGTTAGGGTGAGGGCGGCATTTTCATCTAAAAACGCAAAAAGATATGGAGGTAAAGCAAATGTCTTTTGATGGAGTTACTCTGGCAGCCGTCTGCCATGAATTAGCAGAAGAACTGCCGGGAGCAAAAATCGAAAAAATTGTGCAGCCACGACCATTAGAAATTATCCTTCATTTGCGCGGCCGTCACAAATCGTTCCAGTTGCTTTGTTCTGCCGATTCACATTTGCCGCGCATCCACCTCACTGAATCCAAACCGGAAAATCCTCCCGCCCCTCCCTCTTTTTGTATGCTCCTGCGCAAACACCTAGTCGGCGCTCGCTTTCTTTCCGCGGAACAGACTGCTCTTGAACGCATCCTCTCTCTGCACTTCAGCGGCTATGACGATTTTGGCGATGAAATAAAAAAAACACTTCACTGCGAAGTTATGGGCAAACATTCAAATATTATTCTCACCATGCCCCGTGATGAAGGCGCTTACATTCTCGGTTCCATAAAAATAGTCACTGAGGAGATGAGCCGCCACCGCGCTGTCCGGCCTGGCGAATTCTACATTCTCCCTCCTGTTCAGAACAAATTAAATCTTTTTACACTGACTGAGGAGCGATTGGCAGAAAAGCTGACAGAATTGCTGGCACAACCTGTGGAAAAAATTCTCATCTCTGCGGTAATGGGTCTGGGCCCGGAACTGGCCCGGGAAATCACTTATCGTGCATCTCGTGGTGAAAATGCCCACCCCCTTGAAATTAGCAGATCGCTTACGGTGGAATTGCGCAAGCTGGCGGAAATAATAACACAAGGCAATTTTAGTCCATGTCTTGCCCAATCCCCGGGCAACCGGCCTTTCTTTTCCCCTGTCTCCATCACCAGTCTACCTTTGGAGTTCCTTACTCCATACCCCTCGGTAAACCAAGGGTTGGATCTGTTTTCTATCAGGCAACTACGTATCCGGCAAGAAACAGCACTAAAGCAACAGTTAATGCAGACAGTCAACAGCGCCGTCTCCCGGGCTGAAAAAAAACAACAGCTCCAGGAAAAGGAACTGTTAGAAATGTCAGAAGCCGATCGCTACCGAATTTGGGGAGAAATGCTTACAGCCAGCATAAATCTCCTCCCCCCCGGCGCAAAGGAAGTTTCTGTGCCTAATTATTACAACACAGAACAAGAGCAAATACGCATACCCCTAAACCCCGCACTCTCTCCCCAGGGAAACATCCATCGCTATTTTAAAAAATACCGCAAACTTAAAGACGGCGAAAAAATCCTTTCGCTCCGTCTCAGCGAAACAGTTAAAGAGCTGATGTATTTGGAGTCACTGCTAGCTGCGCTGACACACGCTGCTCTGGAAGATCTTGATGAAATTCGCGAGGAGATGGCGCAGAGCGGCTTAATCCATGAGCGCAAAACCAGTAAAAAAGTAGTTCATTCAGTTTCAACTCCACTGCAATTAATCTCCGCCGACGGCATAACCATCTATGTAGGCAAAAACAACCGACAAAATGACCGGTTAACTTTACGCGATGCTTCCCCTCACGATACCTGGCTCCATACAAAGGATATTCCCGGTGCCCACGTAATTATCAAAAGCGCAAACCCGCCGGAGACTACTCTGCTGGAAGCTGCCCGCCTGGCTGTCCGTTACAGCAAAGCTGCCTCCTCAGCCAATGTCCCGGTGGACTATACGCTTGCCCGCCATGTAAGGAAACCAAAAGGCGCTAAGCCCGGCATGGTAATTTATGATTACCATCGAACCGTTTATGTAACAGACTATCCGACATGACATTCAGCCTAAAAAGATAAAAAAGACACGCTGCGCGCTTTCTATCAACTGACACGTCTTGCAGGGCGGGTTTGAAACCCACCCTTCGGCAGACCTAGAGTCGCTCTGCGACACCCACATTACGTTGGAAACGATATTATTTCCTGCTACAAAAATTCCCCTCCCCTGGAGGGGTGCCCGCAAGGGCGGGGTGGTCGCGTGGAAGAGTGGGACAAATCACCTGTCCCCATGGAGGGTGTCCACAGAATGCTGAAGCGAGCGTTAAGTGAAAGCAGCGATCAGCGAACCGCGATTCGCTGCGTTAAAACATGCCAACGGTTCACTTGCACTTCTGCCCGGAGGTTTTGGCATGTTAGCTAGAATTGCGGTTCGCAGCTGCGAAAACGTGCGAGCGAAGCAGCTGGGTGAGTATGCAATACTTAATAAAGACGCTCCGTGTTTTGATATAATTTTCCAACAGGGTCATTGGCCCTTTTTTTGTTTGTATGAAAAAAATATTTTTTCTGCCAAAAGCAGGGATTTCGTATTTTAATGTAGAAAGATGTAGCATCAAATCACATTATAAGATATATACATCTTTTCATGTAGCAAGATTGTAGTCAAAAAATTCCTGTCTTTTAAGGGGGACCTGCGAGATGCAGGAGTACTATACTGTGGCAGAAGTGGCTGAAATAAAAAACGTAAACCCCGAAACTGTCCGTCGCTGGTTACGTGACGGAAAAATTACGGGGCAACGTTTGGGCGGCACAAAATCTGGCTGGCGCATTCACCGAAATGAACTTTATCCTGAAGAACCGCATCTGGAGCAGCGGATTGTGGATCTGATTAAAAATATGCTGGAAGACAGAGCCATGTTTAACCAATTTGCGCGGGATGTCCTTTATCTGCTAAAAAAAACAACCCGCCAACTATTACCGGAAGAAACGACAGAAATGTTTCTCGCCCGAACCAGCGCAAGAGACCCGGAGCTGACTGCGGTGCTGTGGCGAAGCCGGGTAAGCGAACAGAAAGATATGTTAGATGATGTGTGCAGTATTCTCGAGAAAAACTATGAAAATTGCAAGAAAAGTTGGCAAGCCAGTCTCGGAAAATAGAAAATTTAAAAAATAATTTTTTACTCCCTGCAGAGAAAATTAGTTTAAGTGTGAACAGCAAAGCAAGCTCGCTGTCCACACTTATTTTTTTCATTCTACTAGAGAAAGATCTTGAAAAATACCTGCAAGATGGCCAGCACCACATGAACCGCGGCAAAAATCGTGCCCCAAATCGCCAAACGATGGTGCCAACGCCCTTTAAGCAGCCATCTATGGCGCTTGCCAAAATAAACAGCGGCCACGGCCGCAAAAATAAATAAAGCCGCCAGCAAGCCAAACCAAACAATCATTCTGTATCCGAAGATGAACAACTTGTGCCTCCTTCTCCTTGCTTCCTGCGTCTGTCAACTGCAGCCTCATTATTCTTGACCACAAATATCAGTTGAGGTAAGATTTAAACAAAGATTGTAAAGTTACAGGAGGCATATATGAGTATAATTTTTCGCCGCGAAACTGTAATGGCCACTCTGCTCGATCCGCGCAAAGATTTTGCGCCTGTTAAACACGAAATAGAGTTTCGCTATGACCCTTTAACGGGACGATCCACACGCCTTGCCCACTTAGGAGCTATTAAACCGCAGCCACTGGACTACTCTGCCTTAGACGGAAATAATAAAGGATTTTGCCCGTTCTGTCCGCAAAATATAAATCGCGTCACCTCTATCTTCCCTCAAGAGCTCGTGCCGGAAGGCCGCCTTCGCCTGGGAGCGGCTACCCTTATTGCCAACATAGCTCCATATGATGCTTACAGCGGCCTCGTTATCCTCTCCGACAAGCACATCCTCTCAATGACGGAGCTTACGGCAGAAGTGCTGTGCGATGCCTTCACGCTGGCAATAAAATTTTTAGCAACCATCCGCCAATACGATAAAAATATTCTCTATTATTTTATCGGCTGGAATTATATGCCCCCGTCCGGCGGCGGGTTGGTACACCCCCATATTCAGGTCTTTGGCAGCAAAAATCCCGGTAATATATTTATGGATAGCCTCCATAGCACCCACCGCTATAAAACAGAAAATAACCGCAGCTACTGGCCCGATTACCTGGCTGAAGAAATAAAATTGGGCGAGCGTTTTCTTGGCAAGGTCGGTGACATCTACTGGCTTATCCCCTATGCTCCACTGGGTGTACTTGGCGACGTACTTGGGGTAGGCCCCCACAACTGCACCCCCCGGGAACTGCAGGGGACGTTACTCGCTAATCTGACAGAAGGACTTGTTCGTCTCTTTGCCTATTATAAGGATAACGGCATCTTTAGCTTTAATGCCTCTATCTGCTTCAGCCCGGCCGGTGACGATGAATTTCCTTTTCTTGTGCGCTTTTCACCCCGCACCTTCCTAAATACAAAATACTTCCCGCCTGACACTAATTTTTTTCAGGTTATGATGCAACAACCTGTCTGTGTTGTGCGACCGGAAGAATTGGCCGCCGAAATACGCCCTTTCTATTGAAAGTATATTTTTAAGTAAAAAAGTACAGATTAATGGCAAAAGGAGGTGCAGTCGAAAGATGACCACATTTCACTGGATACACATTATTGCCGGCGTCTGGTTAGCGTTCGTGAATTTTATGCCATTTTTAACTGAAGGGATGCTAATGTTTAATAATGTGACAATCGGCATCATTGTAGCCATTTATAACGCGTACATGTTGTTTGCTCACAATAAAACTGATGCAAAAGCCAAAAGCTGACACCAACCATGACAAGTAGCTGCTTCACCTGAACTCATCCAGCTGTTGACTAGAATATTTTTCTAGTCAACAGCTTTTTTCAGCGCCTTTTCCATTCCCTCATTAAAAATCCGGCCGGAATTGTGCATTATTGTGTCTATTCCACTATCGGTTTGCTCAAACTTCATCGAGGCCAAACATGGATAGCTCAGGCACATTAAACCTGAAGCTGGCACAGCTTTGCTGGCGTCCATTCCCTTGAGAAGACTCACAGTGTATTCCGTAGAGCCGCAGGGTGAACCGCGCAAGACCCGAACATCCATAATTTGTCCATTCACTGTAAGCGTTACATCCAGAACCGGTTTCCCGAAATGTCTGCTGAATTCCTGAATTATTTCATTTGAATAATACTGCGTTGCCTCGCCGCAACCCACGGTTTTTTCAGCAATAGAACAAAGAGGCTCGGGAAAAACAATGGTAACACCCTGCGATTCCAGCTCACTGCGCAGTTGCTTGCGCAATCCTGCCGGAATCCAGGCGGAATTGTCAATCGAGGCGATGATAGCCTTGCTCCTGGCAAGTTGCGCGATTGCAGGAAGTAATTGTGCTGCTTGCGGTGATTCAGCTAAATGTAACAGCAAATCGCTACTAGGTAGCATATCTGGCAAGTATGATGCCGGCTCGTCCACAATTATTTCCTGAATCAGCGGCACATGAAACGTGTTAACTATCCAGTTGGGAGCCTTTTTACGCAAATTGTCCACAACCCGCTGACCATACCCGCTCTGGAGTAAAACTAATATTCTCACAAGCTTACCCTTTCTGCATTAAACAATTTTACTTTTACTTAGACATCTTTTCTGTTTCTCCTTCTTGATGAAAAAAACAAAGTCTAAGCAGGCAGATAGCCACAATTCTGCACCAGCACTTCCACTTCGTGCTGCAATGCCCACTTTAGAATTCAAACAGTTCATGATGGATCAGCCTGTCGGGCACACCTTTTTCACGGAGTGTTTTCATAACTGCCAAGCTAAGCATAGGCGGCCCGCAGACAAAAAAATGACACCTAATCAAGTCAGGCACATATTTCTCAATCACTTTGCCATCAATTCTGCCCCTCTCTCCACGCCAACTCTCCTGCGCAGACATTACGTAAACAACTTTAATGTTACCCATCTCCAGCGCTATCTCGTTTAATTCTTTTTGAAAACATAGTGCCTCTTCATCTTTATTGCCCCAGATAACTGTTACCTGCTTTTGAATTTTTCTATCATAAATATAGCGTAACATGCTCATAAAAGGAGTAATCCCGATGCCGCCGGCAATAAAAGCCAACCTGTCGCAGTCATGATTAAGAAAGCTGAAAACACCATACGGCGCATCAATCAGGGCCAAATCACCAACTTTAGTATCTTTGATGGTGGCTGTAAAGTCACCGAGTTCCTTAGGTGTTACGGTGAGCAGCTCCCAGGTAGGGCTTGAGGAAATGGTAAAAGGGTGCGAAGAAGAAAGCTTTCCTTCACGCAGCAGCCTCAGATACATAAATTGTCCCGGTTGATAAGCAATTTTCTTCCCTCTGAAATAGAGGCTCCAGATATCTTTAGATTCCTGCTGAACCCTTACTACTTCATACGGATTTTTGCGGATATTGATTTCCCGCATAACTTTTTCCACTAGCAAGAGAGCAAACAGCAGGGAAAGAACAACCCAGAGATAATAGAGCAACGACCCAGGCAAAGCATTGCCAAAAACATGGATGAGCGCGACGGGAAACAAAATATAATTCACTTTATGAATGTTTAACCACAATTCATATGGCAGCTTCAGTTTTTTATAGAAAGAAGCGACAAAAGCTGTCAGCGCTAAAAACAGTAACACAGTCAAACCGGCAAGGCGAAATGGCGTACCTAAAAACAGCGAACCTTCATGGATAAATAACAGCAGTGGATGCAAAATTAAAAAAATTAAAGCTAACCGACCAAGCAAGCGATGATAGTGAATCATTTTATTTAAACCTAAGCCAGACTCCAATCAGCCGCAACCGTGAACTTAAAACAAATTGCAAAAATAAGAACCAAAACCCCAAAGAAGCAAAGAGCCTATTGAACTGTCTAAGAGAGACAGGACTGTTTCCGCCAGGCAAGGCACTCATTAACCAGGCATAGACAACAACTGCTGTGGAAAATAAGACGACAATCCAAAACTTCCTTGTTTTCAATGAGTTTACCTCCAAGAAATATTTGTGCCATATTTTCCATTTTACCTTACTCTTCCCAGCTTTTCTTTAACATAATCTTAAAAACGAGGGTTAAAGAACAGCCAAACCCTGCCCTCACCCTAGCCCTCTCCCAGAGGGAGAGGGGATCTGTGTTCCTACCCAAAATAAAAGAATGGCTGCCGCCATCCCTTTATTTAGCTTCTCATTTTTTTCCGTTTGTTTTCAAAATTGTTCCCTGCTTATTTCCAGCTTACATTAACGACAGCGTCACTTTCCGCTACCCGCGCTCGTCATAATCCTCTGTTCAACAGGATATTTCTCAAACCCCAGGCGGTCCACCAGTTCTTTGTAAGAAGATGGCTTAACAGTAAGCTTCACGCCTAATGCCTCTGACAATTTTGCCTGCAAACTCTCTGACAACTCAGCTGCCTGATTCTTATCTAGAAATGCAGTATCAATCCGTAGCTGAGCAGGTTCGCCAAGCAAGACTGCCTGCCACAACAACACGCCAGGCTCTGCAGCCAAAAGGGAATACAAGCTGCTTAAATTGACAGTGCGACCCTGCACCCCATCAAGGTTTTTATAATCATTAAAACGTTCAATTTCACCGATAATGCGTGGAAGTGGACGTTTGCAAACAGGGCAAGGCTCATAAGTAATGCTCTCAGCCAAGTCGCCGGTGCGAAATCTGACTACACACGAACCGAACACATTAAGATTAGTTAAAATCAGCTCTCCTCTGCCCTCTATCCCAGCCACAGAATCAAGCTCCAAAAATGCTTGGTCTGGGTAAAAATGATATCCACTTCCAGGAGAACATTCTGCCCAGGCTGCCTTTGCTTCGTTCAAGAAATAGACTCGCTTCACCTGTCCATCGGGAGAACCAACAAGATGCAGCAGCACTTCCAAACGCTTAACTTGGGCCAGCGGTACCGGACCATAACCGACAATCAACTTGTTCAAATTGGGAAACTTTAATTTAAAATGAACTGCTGACTGCAAAAGAAATTCAGCGTAACCTGGCGTCGTAAATAAGGTAGATGCTTCCATATTTTCCATGGCGGTTAAAATCTTTTCTGTGCCTAAGATCCGACCGCCACCACTTTGCAGCACAGTTGACCCTAGCTTGAGTCCACCATAATAGACCTGCCAAAAAGATAGATTGGGAGCGTAGGACATGGCGTTAACAATCGTGTCGTCCCGCGTTATGCCTAAAATCTCCATCATACGCAGCCCGGTCTCGCCTAAGTTTTCGATATCAGCCACAGAGTAGACGTATGGTGTTATCTTGCCTGTTCTGCCTGAGGAAAACAGCATTTGATTCGTAGCATACTTTTTAGGAACAATTTCTCCCGCTTGCTTTCCTTTAAAACGAGCAAATAAACCTCCGCTCTTAGGCGAAGCGTTCTGCTCAGGCACTTCGAGAACATAGCGACGGTAACTCTCCAGATTGTCGGGCTGAGACAGCAAATCACTTTTTACGGTAAACGGCTGTTTTTGCAGATCGGCAACTGAACGCGGGATGCCTGTTTCCCGCCAGCTATCCCGGTAAAAAGGATGTCGCACAGCCACTTCACCGGCAAAAAAATCCTGCATTTGCTGTGCCTGAAATTGTTTAATCTGTTCCGGTGTCATACGGCATATTTTTGCGAAATTCTCCAAGTAACTTTCCCTCCTTGCGGACTCTACTTTTGAGGACGATTATCAACAATTCGCTTTTCCTTTAATTCTGTTTCCATCCCCACGCGGGCCAAAACCTGTTCCGCAGGAAGAAAAATAATCTCATTAGGCGCCACTTCCGTGTCGCGGATAACTTTCTGCCGCAAGTCACTCTTTAATTCCTCAATATTTACCCCGGCAGCGGGAGCAATATAGAGATTAATCTCATCTAAATCAAAGGGGTCATTGTTGCGCTTGCGAACTTCTACCTGCCACTCCACGACTTGAGGATGGCCCATCATTAAGGGGAAGAAGTTATTTAGATTTACCAATGTACCCTTAACTTTCGTTAAATCAAACTCCTTAAACTCCGACTTGCGCTGCAGATTAGAAGTGATTCGCGGCACTGTGCGGCCGCAGTTAGGACATGGCGTGTAAAGAATCCCGCCTTTAGCCACATCACCAGTGCGGTAACGAAGCAGGCAACTGCCCCGCCAGTCAAGAGCAGTATAGACAATTTCACCCTCTTCTCCTTCGGCCACATGCTCACCGGTCGCCGGATCTATCATCTCAATTATCTCTGTATCAGGGTAAGTATGGTAACCGTAAGACTCCTCTGAAGGGCATTCTCCCCATGCTAAGCGGCTTTCGGTACAAGCGTATGTGGCTAAAACCTGTGGGTTTTTTGCTCCCATTTCTTGCAAAAGAGCTTTAATTTTATCTTTCAGGCCCGGCGGCACACGCTCCCCACCGAAAAGTATCTTTTGCACAGAGGAGAAGTCTCTCTTCTGTTCGGCTGCCTGACGCAAAAAGTAATACGCATAACCCGGAATAAAAGAAATGACTGTTGCCTTCATCATCTCAACAGCGCCCATCAGGTTTTGAGTGCCCATTACCTTGCCGCCGCCGCTATGCAAGCTGGCAACTCCCATGGAATCTGCTGCGAAAAAAGCCTGCCAAAAAGCCAGATGCGGTGCATAAGGAAAAGCATTGACAAGAATATCTTTCTCGCTCAGCGCAAAAACATCAAGCAGACGCTTGCCGGCCTCCCGTATAGTTTCAAGGTCACGCAAGGTATAAACAAAAGGAGTGGGTTTTGCCGTCCTGCCGGTAGTAAAATGAATATGGGCAGGTTTATACTCAAAGATTTTCTCGTCAACAACCTGCTTGCCGCCGTACTGTGACAACTTGGCCATGTGCCCATATTTTTCTGAAACCTCTTCATCGGGCCGGATAATAAAATCGCGATGCTTAGCCGGCTCTGCATCTGTGGGCGCGATATCTTCCTTATAGGTAAAAGGAAGATGAACCAAATCCTGGACCCCTTTAAACTTATAGGGGTCCAGTTTAAGATCCTGAAAAATACGCCTGTAATGTGGACTGTAAGGGTAAATCTGATTCACGATGAAGGCCCGCAGCTTGCGGTCCTGCATTTGACGAACCTCTTCCCACGGTTTCTTGCTAAGTTTTTCCCAATTTTCCATGCGTCAGCACACCCCTAACCAATGACCGAGAAAATGTCATAAAGTGTAAATATCGACAAAATACTTAAGACAGAGAGAACTAGCACGATTATCGGTAAAAGCTTACCGTTATAACGTTCTTCGCGATAATCGCTCCAACCATGCATTACATCAACCGAAGCTTTAACCTCAGCCGGCGGTTCCTTTGTCAACCAAGAAACGATAATGGTGGTAATGAAAGTTAATGGTGTGCTAAAGGCGATAACTTTTACCCAACCGAGCGGGCCGTAGAGATATCTCGAAATCATGGTTGCCTCCCAACCCATAATTTCAATCAATACATAGGGAATAAAGCTGGTGAGAAAACCGATAATCATCCCGGCACCGGCGCCTTCTTTAGTGGTACGCTTCCACCAGATGCCCAGCACAATCGGCACACCAAATGCCGAACCGGCAATACCAAAGGCCCACATAATCGTGACCAGGATAAAGGCAGGCGGCCTTAATGAAAGAATGGTAACAAGTACTCCTACCACAAACATGACAGAAGTTGCCATTTTAAGCATTTTTTCCTGACTCGTGTTGGGTCGCAGTACTCCGTATAAGTCATGCACTATACCCGTACCCATAATCATCAGCAATCCCGCCACGGTGGAAATGCCTGCTGCCAGCGCTCCGCCCACAGTGATAGCCAGCCAACTATTGCCTGCAATTGCCTCAGTCAGGATAAACAAAAGTTTATCATAATCAGCAATGCTGATTTGAACTCCGCGGCTCGCCACATAGTAGACGCCCGCGAAACCCAAGGCATACACACTGGTATTGATTAAGCCCACGAGGAAAGTACAAAAAACAAGGCTCCAGCGGGCTTCTTTTGCGTCACGCACGGTGAAGAAGCGCATCACAAAATGCGGCAGACCGATAATTCCAAAAAATGTACCAAAGAACACGGCAACGTACCACACCGGATGAACGATGAAGGGGAAAAAGTAATGAGGGGTAACGTTAACCATGGCCGGCACCATTTCGCCATAACCTAAAGGCGGAAACCACCAGCCATCAGCGCCTAATGCCCGCAAAATAATCATAATCGGCACAAATATGGCAAAAAGCACTACTACACTTTGGAAAGACTGGCTGTAAGTCACACCGTACATTCCGCCCACCATCACATAGAGAGTAACTACCAGACCTCCGATTAATATCCCATAAACTTGCGGCAAGCCCAGCAATACCTGGAAAATAATGCCTATTCCCTTAATATTTGCAATTAAGTAGAGTATACTAACTATCAGCATAATAAAAACGGAAAGCAAGCGCAAATTCCTGCTATAGAATCTTTCACCGATGAAAGCCATTGTCGTGAAAGATTTATGCCGGCGCAAATAGGGAGCCGCCAGCACCAGCATACCGATAAAAGATGCGGTAAAAGCAGCGTAAAGAGCTATTGCCAGATAAAACCCGTGAAAGATTAAAGCTGTAAGCCCAAGAAATGTGGTTAGACTTAGCGAAAGCGAAACCATGGCTAAGCCATTATTTACAGCCCCAATGGAGCGGCCTGCCACGAAATAGTCAGAGACATTTTTAGTCATCTTCCGACCCCAAAAGCCGAAATAGACGGAAACTGCCAAAACCAAGACGGAAACAATTATTCCTTCGATAAAAATACCGGACATATTACACCTCCTTAACTAATATTAATTCTCTCTGCTATCTATCCCGTCAAGCACTAAAGCCCAGACAGCGCCAAGCAGCGTCGCCCCCAGCCAACTAGCCATAATCAGCAGCACATAATGCAAAGGCATGCCAAAAACATTTTGCAGAGACAAATACAGTGGTTCAGGGCCAAAAAAAAGATCCATGCCTAAAACGAAGAAAACACTGATAAACCCACCGGTTAAAGACAGCAGCGTAAAAACAATTGCTGTTATCCAAATCTCTCGCTTATAGTCCTTCACTTCCTCACCTCCCTCCGCTTATTTTAAACTTTTCTCGTTGCATTCTTCGACAACAAACGGGAATAAGCAGTACCATTATTTCGTAAAAGCTATTCTTCATCAGAACTAACTATTCCTGCCAGCAAGGTTGATTATTCAAAAAATTTATTTTATACAATTATTTGCAATAGTAACATTTTACAAAAAATTATTTCGATAGCTAATTTATTTTGAAAATCGACTCTTACAGACAGCCATAAATATGGGCTGTCTGTTTTAGTGCCGCCCATTATTCATTTCTAATCAAACTCTAATCTGACGTTAATCTAACTCTAACTTCCGAGGGTTATCATATAAATTGAAGAATAAGAATAATTTGGAGGGATAACTATGGAAATAACACTTGAAAAAATTGATCTGCTAAGAAAACGGGCTGACGTCACTTACAACGAGGCAAAAGAAGCCTTGCAAAAGAACGAGGGGGACGTTGTAGAGGCCTTAGCCTACCTGGAAGAACAAAATAAAATTAAACAGGAAAACAAGTTGGAGGTCAATACCTCCTCCCTCTGGAAAAAACTGAAAAAGCTTTACATTAAAGCCAGCCCTATTCGCTTGCGGATCACATCCAAAGACAATAATACCTTGCTTAATGTAGGCGTCCCTCTAGCGATTTTGATAACCATTATTACCATGCCACTTGCTGTGGCGCTGTTTTTTCTAGCCTTGGTAACCAATTGTCGGATAAAGTTCATCAAAGACAACGGTCAGGAATACGGTATCAATAACAGCCTGAACAGTATCGCCAGTAAAACCAGTGATTTAGCCGGCAAAGTTGCCCAAGAAGTTAAGAGCGCCTGGGAAACAAAGAAGCCTGATTAACACAGATGTATATCTGGAGCATGAAAATCTGCTGGTATTAATTTATCGGCAGTTTTTTACTTCTCCTTTCATTAACTATATTTCTTTGCCTTTACGTCCTTTTCTGTATAGAATTAAAGTATATTAATGCTGCAAGGAGAGTTCTCGATGAATAAAAACAACATCCTCGTTGTGGAAGACGAAGCAAAAATAGCTAGGTTCATTCAATTGGAACTGGAACACGAAGGATATGCCGTGGCGCTGGAACACAACGGGCGAACTGGGCTGGATCAAGCCATAAAGGGCAATTATGACCTGATTATTCTCGATGTAATGCTACCATCCCTTAACGGAATGGAAGTGCTGCGCAGACTCCGGCAGGTTTCTGACGTGCCTGTTATCATGCTAACTGCAAAGGGAGATATTATGGACAAAGTAATGGGACTGGATTGCGGAGCCGATGATTATCTCGTTAAACCTTTTGCTATTGAGGAACTTCTAGCCCGAATTCGTAAAACCCTCAAATGCAAAGCTGTCGCTTTTACAAAACAAAATATCCTGCAAGCGGGTAAACTCTGCCTTGATACAAGCAAATACACGGTAACCTATGACGGTGAAACGGCAGATCTGACAAAAACCGAATTTGACCTACTAAAATACCTGCTACTTAATAAAAAAAT
>JAGXTL010000087.1 GCA_018333635.1 Dethiobacter sp. | reverse complement strand
TCTGCGCACCGCAGTCGCCACATCACCCAACTGCATGAAGACCAGCCGACCAAGATAATCAGTACTAAGCGGACTGACCCGGAAGAAATACTTGTATTTTTCATAATTATCGGCAACTCGCTGAGTAAGGACGGTATGCGCGGCACCAACCCCAAGAAACATCCGCCGGTGCTCGGAAATTACATCTTGCATGGCCAGCACGGCTTCGGTGCGCACTCCTCCGACCAAGAAATCAACCCTGTCGCGGGTAATGGCCCGCTCCACGGCACTGGCCGCGTCCGGTACGCTGAGCAACTCATTGCTATCTACCCTGACCAGTTGAATGGGCCTTCTGACATTACCAACGGTGACACCGCCAGCCCTGTTAATTTCCTCAGACGCCATTACTGCCCCATGCCACATATGCTCTCCTGATATGAAGGCCATCGGTCCGACAATACCGACACGGATGGGAGGCCCTTGAGTCCCCACTGCAGTGGTCGTGGTTCTCAGTGCCACCGCCCTTGCGGCGCTAAGCCACTCAACTTGGGCGCCGAGCCCCTCGCCCAAAAAGCGCAAAGGCACTAGCACGCGTCCGCCCACCAACCTGGGCGCCACATCCAGAGTTACGTTCCTGCCCCTGACAGTGGCAGTTGTCTGCCCAACGGTCAGGCGGATGACGTCATTACCTTTGGTAACTGTTACGACCCTAGTTTGGGCGTTCCAACCAACCATGCCCCCCAGCCGTTCTGCAATAACACGGTAAGGAACCATGACACGTCCACCGACCAGTTGAGGCGCCACATCCAGCGTAAGCGCCCCCCCATCGATGGTTACCCGGATCGGCGCTGGCGCTGTGGCGGCCATAACCAGACTGGGAAAGACCACTGACAGCACAAGCGTGACAACCATCAGCAAGCTAAGCCGTTTAATTTTGGTTGCTGTTCCTTTTTTCATTTTCGTCACTCCTTCTGTTTATTTATAAACGCTAGTATCAATAAAGACTACTGCCACCCCTCCTTCTTTTATCTGTTTTGTAAATATTCTGACTATTGACAATATTCTCTTTGTCAGACATTTATCCTTCTTGCTTATTCAAGAATATTACCCTAACTTAAAGATGTTGCAAGAAGCATGCCAGGAAGCCAGAAAACAAGCCACCACATAATGCAGAACGAGTCATCAAGTCGTTTCTGAATGTGGTAAAGGCAAGTACAGTTAAGATAATTAATTTTGCAACAATCTAGGCGCACCTACAGTTCCAACCGGATCATGTTCAAATGTTTAACAGTTCTCCGCGTTGTCAAATATATGAACGCCCCGATAAGTTTTTTGTGCCTAGCATTGTTAATCGTCTATCCACTCCGGACCTGCCCGACCCCCTGCTCCAGGTAGCTTTCCGCCAACTGGACATAGGCGGCGGAGCTGGCCTCCACCCACCACAGCGCTTGCCCGGACAGCTCTTTTTTAACTACTGCCGGAGTGCCGGCCGCTAGGTGGCGGGCAGGTATTTCTGTTCCGCTGGCAACAACGCTGCCGGCGGCAATCATCGCCTGTTCCCCGACAACGGCATTATCCATCACCACGGCGTTCATTCCGACCACACTGCCCCTTTTTATGGTGCAGTTGTGCAGCACCGCGCCATGCGCTACAGTAACATGCTCCTCCACAATTGTTGCGCCGCCAGGCAACACATGGATTACGGCGTTGTCCTGAATACTGCTGCAGGCGCCAATCACGATTTTGCCAAAATCCCCGCGCAGACGAGCACCAAACCAGATGCTGGCTCCTTCCTCCACTACACAATCGCCTATCAAAGTGGCGTCATCCGCCAAAAAGGCCTTCTCCGAAACCTGGGGTTTTTTGCCGTTGTACTCAATCAGCATTTTTTTACCTCCGTTAGATAAATAATTATTTTACATAGTTACAAGATTTGTTCATCTCCGACCAGCTACTTTTAAATCGGCGAGCTGGTCACCCGCGATGAACCGCCTGACGTTTAGCATAGCGCCTTGGCCGATACGGTTTTGTGCCTCTATAGTAACTCCCGCGCCATGAGGGGTGAGTAGAACATTGGCCAATTTGCGCACAGGACTTTCGGCTGGCAAAGGCTCTTGATGAAAGACGTCCAGCGCCGCCCCACCCAAATGATCGCCAAGAGCATCTAAGAGAGCGTCCTCATTTACTAGGCCCGCTCGGCTCGTGTTAATCAAAAAGGACCCTTTCTTCATCCGATAAAGTTGTTCCCGCCCCAAGATGTTGCCGGTTT
>JAGXTL010000130.1 GCA_018333635.1 Dethiobacter sp. | reverse complement strand
TGGCGAATCAAATAATGACTGCATTTTTAAATACGATACCGCTACCATTAAAGCAGAAGTTGTTATTGTGCGCGTAACTTCTTGATTTTTAAAGGTTTGTACTTACTATTAGGCTGGGAAAGTTGAGTTACTTATATTATATTTGTTTGTAGCCTTAGTTAGAAATTCTCGATAATATTCATTATGGAAATATCCCAACTGTAATGAGTAACTATGATCTAATGCTAGACATGCTAATTCTCTTGTTTTATTATTTAAATTTCCATAACCTACATCCTTATCGAATTCTAAAAGTCCAATCACAAAAAAACTCATATTAACCTCCATTTCCCCACCTACGGTGGAGACACAAATAGTAATGAAAAATATTAGGTGTACGGGTTTACGCAATTTGCTATTATTGTTTTAAGAAGAAGGCACACTACAAAGCACGGTGAGGTGAGTCGTAGACTGCTTTTTCAGCTTAAATCAGTATATTAACCAGTGTAAGAATCATCTTTTCAAGCACAAATAAGTGGTTCTTCTAAGACCGTACGCTAATCATTGTTTTAGCAAATCGTTAAATGTGTGATGATTCAGTCACTGCCTTCTTCCTTTCTGATGATGAAAGGAGGTGCGCCATGAAAGTTGTTTATCCCATTTGCTGTGGTGTCGATGTACATAAAACTTTCCTCGTCGCCACACTTATTACTTCCCAGGGTATTACGCCCCATTACTCCAAAAAGAGATTCTCCACCTTCAATAATTCCATTCTTGCTTTCAAGCAATGGCTAATTGAGAACAACTGCTTTGATGTTTGCATGGAATCGACCGGTAAATACTGGGTTCCCATTTACAATCTTTTAGAAGATACCATCCGTATCACCGTAGCCAATCCTAAGTGGGTTAGAGCCGTAAAAGGGAGTAAGGATGATACAAAAGATTCAAAATGGATAGGAGACCTTTTCCGTTTGGGGTTAGTCCCGGGAAGCTTCATCCCTAGTAAGCCAGTACGAATTCTGCGTGAATATACCCGTTATCGCTCCAAACTTGTTTCTTGTAGAAGCAGTGAAAAGAATCGTTTTCAAAATGCTTTCACTGTCTGCAATGTAGCCCTTGATGCTGTCGTCTCCGACATGTTTGGCAAATCCGCCTCGCACATCACGGACTACTTGATTTCGTCCGACTCTTTCGACCCCGAATACTGCTCATCGCTTCTTCAAAAGTCCTTGAAGAAGAAAGCCGATACAGTAGTTGAATCGATTGAAGGGTACCAGATGACTAGGGAACAAAAGGAGCGTATTATCATAGTCCGTTCTCACTTGGAGTTTGTTAACCAGGCAATTGCGCAGCTAGATGAAAAACTTGACAAGATGGTTGCCCCATATGAGAGCGCCATTATACTTCTCCGTACCATTCCCGGAGTTGACAGAGCATCTGCTATCACCATCATCTCCGAGATTGGTACAGATATGTCTCAATTTGCCACTTCTAAACGCTTATGTTGCTGGGCGGGACTAATGCCCGGCAACAATGAATCTGCCGGTAAGAAGAAGTCTGTTCGTATAACACGTGCTGGAGTTTACCTCAAGCCTGCATTGGTACAAGTTGCCCATGCAGCCGTGAAGTCGAACCTCTCTCCTTACTACAGAGTCAAATATGAGCACATTAGTAAAAGAAGAGGCAAGAAGAGAGCCATAATCGCTATCGCAAGAATGATACTCACCGCTATCTACCACATGTTTACCACGGGTGAACTGTTTAACCCGAGTGATTATTACAAAATTGATATGCCACAGGAAATGCAGTTTAAGCAGAAAGAAAATGCCATTAAACAAGCAACAAAGCTTCTGATTTCCTATGGCCTAATCAAATCCACTGACATTTCTGCAGCGTAAATTAATGGCTGATTTTTAAGGTCCGCTAAGGGCCTTAGCTTAATGTCCCCTTTTTAGCCTAACATCTCATATTTTTTCACGCTAACTCCTTTCAATAGGAACTTATATCAATTATAAGCCCCTAGGGATAATTTAATTATAGTCTTTCCCCAGACATCGGAGGACGACTTTTCGGGCTTCTAACGCCGTTTTCCCAGTCATGTACATGCGGAACATTTGGATGGTGCTTCAGATTACCATGATCTGTATAGTCCACGTCTTTTACAGGATCACCTGCAACATACACAAGAGTTCCGACTAGCACTACTTTGCCAATACCAGGTATAAAATAACTCCCAAAAAGTAAGCCATACTGATTTAACTCTTGAGATAAACTGTAGTTAAATCCAGTAGGATCCACAAACATGACCGGATTACTCCGGGCATAGTTATACTGATTCAAACTCGCCGGGTCATCCTCAAACCCGTGGAACGCATCCCTGGTTATAAACCTCCCCACCTGTGGCGCATAATACCTGGCATTCAGGTAATACAGCCCGGTCTCCGCGTCCCACCTGTACCCGGCGTAGCGGTACGGGTTCACCACACTCCCCGTGCTGCTGATATGATTCCCGAACGCGTCGTAGTCGTACGTAGCCACCACCGTGCCGGCGGCGTCGGTCAGCGCCACCACGTCCCCGTGGCCGTTGTAGTGGTAGTAGTAGGTCACGCCGCCGCGCACCATGGCCAGCAGCTGGCCGCCCGGGCCGTAGACGTATCTTGCCAGCAGATTGCCGCCGCCGTCGGTTTCGTAGAGCACCCTTGTGCCGATGCCGTCGTAGAAGAAGCGGACAGTGCCGCTCGCGGTGGTCATACTGACACGGCGGCCGTCGGCGTCGTAGGCGAAGGCGGCGATGACGGTGGCACCCTGGCGGACTTCGATGAGGCGGTTCGCGGCGTCGTAGAAGTAGGTGCGCGTGCCGTCGCCGGTCATGTTGCCGTTGTCGTCGTAAGTGTAACTGACACCGCCGGCGGAGGTGAGCTGGTTGGCCGCGCCGTACTGGTAGCCGGTGGTGGTGACGCTGCCGCCCTGGGTGACTTTTTTAGTCAGGCGGTTGAGCCGGTTGTAGCGGAAGTTGAGCCGGCCGCTGATTCCAGGCGGAGGTCGTCAAACCAGGCGCTCGGTTTGCTCGAACACCACGTCCCGATCCTCCTGTCGTTCCCAACCCTTGCTAAGTGGGTTCTATTGTATCAACTTTAATCTAGCTTTACGTAAATAGTTTTCCTGGTCGCGAAAACTGTCTTAGGAGGCATTGCCGGTATGCTTAAATTGAGCCAGATAAATCATCTTTGCTTTCATGGCATATTTCAATGTTCCCTCCCCATACTTTACAACCCGAACTCATTCCAACAACTCTACCATCAAATGGTGATACTCTATTGCTGCACAATCCAAAATCACCAAAATAAAAGCTTCCTCTCAAAGGAATAAAATAAGCGCAAGATAAACACTGATTTTCAGGTACAACATTAACAACTTTTCCCCATCTTTTAAAGCATTGCTCAGAATGAATGCAATAAACTCTATCTTCTTCGCTCAGTTCTAGGGGAACCTCAGAAGACCTAGAGACCCATTTATTACCAGGAACAAAAGCTATATATTGATCATGTACAATGATATTTAATGAATCCCTACTTTGCGATTGCGCTAAAAAACAAACCTCGTAGCCATTGTTAAAGTATAAGCTAACATCAAAGTGGCTAGTTTGTCTAATATCAATTAATGTTTTATTAACAAGGCTGTTAAGACAGCTTACGTCATCATCATAACTGCCGCACACAATCTTATTAGATTTAATCAGTCTCCATGCGGATGTTCCAGAGCTGATTTCCCATTCCCTAAGTTCTACGTTTTGATTTTCGAATTGATGCTTTATCTTTTTCCCAAAAGATAAAGCAAGTTCATTACATATTAACCTTGCTTGGCAACAAGACCTTCCAATTAACTTTTGTAAGTCATCAGGGATATCAAATTTCACTGTATTTACCTCCATATTTAAGCCGTTTGCGGATTAAGGGGGGAATGCTGACAAGCACTGCTGGCTGTAAGTTGGCGAATATAATATCGTATAGTTGACTCACTCTAATAACCCACGTGCTTTAAGCAGGAATGCCTACCAGAAAGAGTGGCTAAATTGCTCAAAAGTGAGTTACTACAGTGGAATCATAGTTAAGATGGTGATCAAGGGAGAATTGCTTTAATTCCCCCTCTCCCAACACAAGCTCTCGGATGTTTGATGCACGACGCTGCGCTAACTACCAGACAATAAATTGCATCAGGTTTACAACATTATGTTTTTAGCAGGCTACTTTACTTGTACATACCATTTTTAACCTGCCTTGCCAATTCTATAAGGATTGCCCATGGTATATTATCATTCGGGCCTCGACCATGCTCTCCTTTGTAATTTTCAACAACTCTGCCAAATATTTTCCTTTGAATTGGGGTTAATCCAACCTGCCCAGCAGCATCGTCTACTTGCTTTTTTGCCTTGCTTGCTTGATATTGCCTAATGGCCCAAGGCAAACCGTATTTACTGATTAGCCATGCTCCACCAACGGCAACAGCTATTCCTAGAAGTGAAACCTGACCCACTCCCGGTACAAACACCAAAGCACTTAATCCAAGAGTGACACTGTTGCTTAGAGAAATAGCAAAATACCCGCTCGGATCCACAAACATAACCGGATTACTCCGGGCATAGTTATACTGATTCAGACTCGCCGGGTCATCCTCAAACCCGTGGAACGCATCCCGGGAGATAAATCTCCCCACGCTGGGCAAATAATACCTGGCATTCAGGTAATACAGCCCGGTCTCCGCGTCCCACCTGTACCCCGCGTAGCGGTACGGGTTCACCACGCTGCCCGTGCTGCCGATATGATTCCCGAACGCGTCGTAGTCGTACGTAGCCACTACGGTGCCGGAGGCGTCGGTCAGCGCCACCACGTCCCCGTGGCCGTTGTAGTGGTAGTAGTAGGTCACGCCGCCGCGCACCATGGCCAGGAGCCGGCCGCCCGGGCCGTAGACGTAGCGGGCGAGCAGGTTGCCGCCGCCGTCGGTTTCGTAGAGCACCCTTGTGCTTGTACCGTCGTAGAAGAAGCGGACAGTGCCGCTCGCGGTGGTCATACTGACACGGCGGCCGTCGGCGTCATAGGCGAAGGCGGCGATGGAGTTGGCGCCCTGGCGGACTTCGACCAGGCGGTTCGCGGCGTCGTAGAAGTAGGTGCGCGTGCCGTCGCCGGTCATGTTGCCGTTGTCGTCGTAGGTGTAACTGACACCGCCGGCGGAGGTGAGCTGGTTGGCCGCGCCGTACTGGTAGCCGGTGGTGGTGACGCTGCCGCCCTGGGTGACTTTTTTGGTCAGGCGGTTGCCGGTCGCGTCATAGGTGTACTCAATCAGCGTGCCGTCCGGGAGCGTTTCGCTTGTGAGGCGGTTCAGGCTGTCGTAGGTGTAGGAGACGGCGCCGGAGGGTGTCTGGGCCTGTGTCCAGTTGCCGTTGGCGTCGTAGGTATAGCGGTACTCATTTATCATGCTACCATTCGGGGCGAAGGTTTGCAAGCCGGAGAGCATTTTGGCGTCGTTGTAGCCGTAGGTGGTGGTAACACCGTTTTGGGTAAAGCGGCCGGCCGGGTTGCCGTTCTCGTCATAGGTGAAGCGGGCGCTGCCGCCGGAGAAGGCGGCGCGGGTCAGCCGGTAGAGGCGGTCGTAGGTGAAGTTTGTCGCATAGCCCGTGCCGCCGATGGTGGCGGTCAGGGTGGTGACATTGCCCGCGGCGTCATAGGTGTAGTCGGTGCGGTTGTTGTTGTACTCGGTGACGCGCTGGAGATTGTTGTCGGCGGTGTAGGCGAACACGCTGCTTTCGTTGCGGACCGCGTCGCTCATCCGGGTGCGGTTGCCGAGCGGGTCGTATTCGAAGGTGTAGCGCGCGGCGCCGTTAAAGAGGAGGTCAGTCAGGCGGTTAAGCCGGTTGTAGCGGAAGTTGAGCCGGCCGCTGCCCGGGTAGAGGATCTGGGTGAGCAGGCCGCCTTCGTCGTAGCTGAAGGCGGTGGTTTTATTCAAGGGGTCGGTGATGGACGCCAGCCGGTTGAAGCGGTCGTAGCCGTAGGTTGTGGTGTTGTTCCTGGCGTCGGTGACGCCGGTGCGGTTGCCGTTAGCGTCGTAGCCGTAGGAAGTTACTTTGTTGTCGGCGTCGGTCACCGAGGTCAGCCGGTTCAGGCTGTCGAAAGCGAAGTTGGTGATAAAGCCTTTGGGGTCGGTGACGCGGGTACGGTTGCCCACGGCGCTGTACTGGAATGCGGTGGTGTTACCCAGGGCGTCTTTGAAGCTGGTCAGGTAGTTATGGCCTGTGTCGTAGCCGTAGGAGCTGATGTTGTTGCCGTATTCCAGGCGGAGGTCGTCAAACCAGGCGCTGCCGGTCTGGTTATAGAAGTAGAGGTGAATCTCGACGGCGTTGAAGGCCTTGGCGGGCCTGACCTCCGCCACGATGTGTTCCCAGTCGGTATGGGGTTCTTTGGTAAAGTCGTTGGCGCTGTGCCAGTCGGAGGTGCCGTCGGTGTAAAAGACTCTCATCTGCAGGCCGTACCAGCCGCCGGAGGGGTTGGGGTTGTCGGCAAAGGACCAGCCGGAAAGCGTCAGTTTGGTATTGGCGTTGCCGGATACTTTGACGGTCTGCCGCAGGGACTTGTTGACGCCGGAAGCGCCGGTGATTTTAAAGGAACGGGCGCCGACGTGCCGGAAAGTGTCAATACGGTCGTTTGCGGTGAGGCTGGTGCCTGTCCACTGGTCGGGGATGGTGTCGCTGTTGGCGTCCAGCTCCATGCCGGAATTTTCAACCAGGTTGTAATTGGTCAGGACGGTGCCTTTCTCCAATTGCGCGTCGTCGAAATAAACGGTACCGGTCATGGGGGTGGTGGTGAAGCCGGCGCCGAGGAAAGCGGTGCCGGCGGGCAGGTTCTCGGAATTGACGGCGAGGTGGAGCCTTGTCCAGTCGCGGGTGCCGCCAAGCCGTGTCCCCACCACTTCGCCGAGCCAGGCGCCGGAGGAATTGTAGGCGTCCACTTTGACCGAAGCGGTGTTGGCGGAGACGCCTGATGTTTTCACGTAGCCGCTGACGATATAGGTGTCGCCGGCGGCAAAGGGGACGGTGCGGGTATTCATGACATCCACCCACACGGCCGGGTTGGCCACGCTGATGCTGCGGTCGCCGCTGCGGGGCACAGTGCTCCAGGAGATGGCGGCGGAGCCGGACGGTTTGTAGACAACCCACTGGTCCACGGCGCCGCTTAGGTTCAGGCGCTCTAGGCCTGGGTTGGTGACCAGGTTTTCGGCGGCAGAGATGAGGGCGGTGTCGTAGTCGATGTTGCCGTTACTGAAGTAGCGGGAGGCTTTGGACTGGGTGTAGGTGTCAAGCGACTCCACGTTGTTGCTTCGCTTGTCGTAATAGTCGCTTGCTACATTTTGGTTGGGGTCAACAGTCTGCTTCAGGTTGTTGTTGCTGTCGTAGCTGTAGATGTGCTGCTGGTTCAGCGGGTCTTTGGCAGTATTGGGGAGGCCTTTGCCGCTGATGAAGGTAAAATCGTAGCTGCCTGTTTTTAACCCGGCGTTGGTGTTGGCGTCGGTGACTTTGTTAATGTTGTTGTCAGTGTCATAGGCCAGGCTTGTGCGGTGGGCGGCGCCGGAGGGGTCATCCACCACCTGGAGCAGGTTGCCGTCAGCGCGGAAGTCGTAGGCCACCTGATTGCCCTTGGCGTCGGTTCCGGTGGTGCGGCGGGCAACAGTGTTGTAGAAAAGGGTGGCGGTGCCGGTAAAATCGGTAAGGGAGCCTTCTTCTAACTGGACGGCGTCAAACCAGGAGGTGCCGGAGCCGGAGGTAGAAACGGCTGCCCTGACTTTGACGTAGGCGGTGCCGGAGGGCAGGGCGTTTGCTCCAAGAGGAAAGTTAATACGCTGCCAGCTGAAGCTGCCGGAAAGGGCGGTGCGTGCGAATTCGCCCAGGTTTTGGTTGGCAGCATTGTAAGCAATCAGGGAGAGGACGGTAGTAAGCGAACCGGAAGACAGGGATGCTCTGAGATGGCCGCTCAGCGTGTACGCTTTTGAGCGGTCCACCGGGATGGAATCAGAGAGGTAGGCGGACCAGTAAGCGGGATTTGTGCTGGCGGTGCTGACCCTGAAGGCGCGGGCGCCGAAGGATGTACCGCTTGCGGCATCCAGAGAAGCGGTTCCAGCCTGGCCGTTGTCGAGCGTGTAGTAGTCGGGCAGGCCGTTGTTGTCGGCGTCCGCCTCGAAGCTGGGGTTAATGGCCATATTAACGGGGTTGACGCTTCTGACACGGTTGTCTGATGTGTAAAGGTAGTGCGTCTTTGTACCCCTGGGGTCGGTGACTGAGAGCAGGTTGCGGGCGGTGTCATAGGCATAGCGTGTTACTTGGCTGCCGGGGTTGGTCACGGCCGTAAGGCGGCCGTTTGCGTCATATTCGAAGGTGGTGACACGGTTGGCATGGTCGGTGATTTTCCAGAGGCGGTTGCTAGCGTTGTAGGTCAGGGTGGTGATACGGCTGGAGGCGTCGCTAATGCTTGTGAGCCTGCCGGAAGTATAGCTGAAGGAGGTGGTGTTGTTGTTTGTGTCTGTGGTACCGGTGATCTGGCCGGCAGCGTTGAAACGTGTAACGGTGCCGTCGATGCGGGTAACCGTGTAGGTGTTGTCGGCGTTTTTGACCAGGGTGAGAAACACGCCGTTAGGGGCGGAGAAAGAGCCGTCGGTGTTGCGGGAGAAGATGTGCTGCGTGCCGTCCTCGTCAACCAGCGTGATTGGGGCGTAACCCGCATCTTTGATGCGGGCGAATACGTTGGCTGTCCAGCCGAAGCCTAAGGGGCCGTCTTCCGCGGCGCGGCTGTTATAGGTGCGGGTGAAGGTAACGGGGACGCCGCGCCCGGGGATGTGCAGGTCGGTGGCCTGTAAGGCCAGGTTGCCGTTAAAGCCGTTGATGCCTTCGGGAGTATAGCCCCAGAAACTCTCCATGCCAATGGGGTCGACAGTGTAGTTGATTACAAGTCTGGGCTGGCTGGTGGAGTTGTTCGCGGAATTGAATTTCCTTGAGGCTTCAGTTTCAGTGCGGTGACGCACCATCATGCCGTAGTTGGGTTGGGTATTGCCATACCAGGCCCGTACCAGGTTAGTCACATCAAAGTTCCAATACTGGTTCTGGGCGTTGTTGGACAGGGACGCTTCCACAGCGCCGACTGTGGGCTGACTGTTCCAGGTGGTCTGGTAGGCATCCCAGAAAGAGGTGACTCGATAAATGTCAAGGGTGTGGCTGGTGCTGCCTGAGGCAATCTGATAAAGACTGAAGGTGGAGGAGGTGATTTTGGCACCGCTCGTCAGGCTGGGCAGGACAAACTGGACAAAGGAACGTGTTCTGCCGTAAGTACCGTTATTTCCGGAAAAGAGGAAGGGGTCATCCGTATAAGTGGTGCTCGGGTAGGTGCTTGAGGCAAACGTGTCCTTATGGACGGTGGTAATCGGTTCGCCGGAGGCGACAGTGGGGTCGATTACGACGGGGTAACTGGCGTTTTGCAGCCAGTCCCACTCCGCCGTCAGGTCGAGGTAGGTTTTACCACTCTCTTTTCTGACCGTCAGGGTTACCGCTTCCGAATAGATGCCCGCTGCGTCCACCCAGGACTTCGTCAAAGTCGTACATTAAGGAAAGCTAAAGCCGCCTGCCTGACCTCAGCAGCCAAGCAACCGACCAGGTTGACATGGTTATTGACCATAGCGGATGTAGCAAGACAGGGTGACCGAT